>JBEEFP010000056.1:0-145433 GCA_041166085.1 Actinomycetota bacterium | reverse complement strand
GTCGGCGCCATCGGTCTCGTCGCTGCGGCCATCGACGCGGGCGGGAGTCACTGGCTCGCGCTGCTCCGCATCTTCGCCGGCGCCGCGTTCCTCGGCGCGGTGACCGACGCCATGCTGCTCGGCCACTGGTACCTCGTGCAGCCCGGCCTCACCCGCGGCCCGCTGCTCGAGCTCGTGCACTGGACGATGTGGATCTGGCCGTTCGAGGTGATCGCCATGCTGCTCCCGACCGGGATGTTCTCGGTCTGGTCGGGCTCGATCGCCGATGGCTACAACGGCATCCTCGGCTGGTTCTGGGCGGTGTGCGCGGGCGGCACGATCGTGCTCTGCCTGGTGACCCGCGCCGCGTTGAAGGAGCGCTACTACTCGGCGGTGATGGCCGCCACCGGCCTCCTGTACCTCGCCATCCTCACCGCCTTCGGCACCGACCTCGTCGCCAGAGCCGTCCTCGCCTGACAAAGTCGCAGTACTGGCTCAGGCGACGAAGTACTTGGCTTGGGGGTGGTGGCAGATGATGGCGGACGTGGTCTGCTCGGGGTGGTACTGGAACGAGGACTCCTCGCTCACCTCGACGCCGATGCGGTCGGCTTCCAGCAGCTCCGCGACCTTGACGTTGTCCTCCAGGTCGGGACAGGCGGGGTAGCCCCACGAGTAGCGCCCGCCCCGGTACTGCTGCTTGAACAGCCCGGTGAGGGTCGGCCCGTCCTCGCTGGCGAAGCCCCACTCCAACCTGATGCGGTGGTGCCACAGCTCGGCCAGCGCCTCGGCCATCTCCACACCGAGACCGTGGGTCAGCAGGTACTCCTGGTACTTGTCGGCGGCGCGCAGCTCGTTGGCCGCCTCGCTGATCTTGGCGCCCATGGTGACGATGTGGAAGGCGGCGTAGTCGACCTCGTCCGACGACACGGGCCGGAAGAAGTCGGCGATGGAGAGGTAGGGCTCCTTCTGCTGCCGCGGGAACGGGAAGCGCATCCACTCCGCCGTGCGCGTTTCGTCCTTCCAGATGACGACGTCGTTGCCATCCGCGTTGGCGGGGAAATAGCCGTACACGACCTGGGGCACGAGCGCGCCCTGCTGCTTGGCCCAATCGAGCCGCTCCCGCAGGATGGGCCGGATGCGGTTCTTGAACTCGTCGTCCTTCTCGCCCTTCTCGGGCCGGTAGCCCCACTGGTTCCGGAACAGGGCCGTCTCGTTGATGAAACCGGCGATGTCGTCGAGGGAGATGCCCCGCACGACGCGTGAGCCGACGAAGGGCGGGATCATCACCTCGTTGTCCGCGGCCACCTCGGGCGATCGCGCCGGCAACGAAGCCGGATCGACCACCGGCTTGGGCGCTCGGGCCGGCAGGTCGCGGCCGCCCAGGGCGATGCCGAAGTCGGGGTCGCTGTCGAGGCCGGGGCCGCGCTTGAGGGCCATGAGCTTGTCCATGGTGCGCAGGCCCTCGAACGCGTCCTTGCCGTAGAACAGACGACCGTCGTACACCTGGCGCAGGTCGCGTTCGACGTAGGTCCGCGTCAGTGCGGCGCCGCCGAGCAGGACGGGGATGTCCGACAGCTTGCGCTCGTTGAGCTCCTCGAGGTTGTCGCGCATGATGAGCGTGCTCTTGACCAGCAGGCCGCTCATGCCGATGGCGTCGGCCTTGACCTCCTGGGCCTTGTCGATGAGGTCGTTTATCGACACCTTGATGCCGACGTTGTGCACCTCGTAGCCGTTGTTGGTGAGGATGATGTCGACGAGGTTCTTGCCGATGTCGTGGACGTCGCCCTTCACGGTGCCGATGACGACGCGGCCCTTGCCCCCGTCGTCCGTCTTCTCCATGTGGGGCTCGAGGTAGGCGACCGACGCCTTCATGGCCTCTGCCGACTGCAGCACGAAGGGCAGCTGCATCTCGCCCGACGCGAACAGCTCGCCGACGACCTTCATCCCTTCGAGCAGCACGTCGTTGACGATCTCGAGGGCGGTGTGCGTCTGCAGCGCCTCGTCGAGGTCGACGTCGAGGCCATCCCGCTCGCCGTCGATGATGCGGTGCTTGAGACGCTCCTCGACGGGCCAGCCACTGCGGTCCTCGCGCTCCACGGCGGTGGCGTCCACGTCCTCGAAGATGGCAAGCAGCTCCTGCAGGGGGTCGTAGCCGTCACCCCGTCGGTCGTACACGAGGTCGAGGGCGACTTCGCGCTGGCGCTCCTCGATGCGGTTGAGCGGCATGATGCGCGCCGCGTGCACGATGGCCGCGTCGAGCCCGGCCTGCACCGCTTCGTGCAGGAACACCGAGTTGAGGACGTGACGGGCGGCCGGCTTGAGCCCGAAGGAGATGTTGGAGACACCGAGCACCGTGTAGACGCCCGGCAGCTCGGCCTTGATGCGTCGGATGGCCTCGATGCTGGCCATGGCGTCCTTGCGCAGGTCCTCGTCGCCGGTGGACAGCGGGAACGTCAGGGTGTCGAAGAGGAGATCCGACGGCGACAGGCCGTACTTCTCCACCGCAAGATCATGGATGCGGTGGGCGACCCGCAGCTTCCACTCGACGTCGCGGGCCTGGCCCACCTCGTCGATGAGCAGGCAGATGACGGCGGCGCCGTACTCGCGCGCCAGCGACATCACGCGGTCGAACCGCTTGCCCTCGTCCTCGCCCTCCTCGAGGTTGGCCGAGTTGAGGATGGCACGGCCGCCGAGGCGCTGCAGGCCCGCTTCGAGCACGGGCGGCTCCGTGGAGTCCAGCACGAGCGGGGCGGTGGACTGGGTTGCCAGGCGCTGTGCCAGCTCGTCCATGTCGGCGCGCCCATCACGACCCACGTAGTCCACGCACAGGTCGAGGACGTGGGCGCCCTCCTTCACTTGGTCGCGCGCGACCTGCAGGCACCCGTCCCAGTCGCCCTCGAGCATCAGGTCGCGGAACTTCTTCGACCCGTTGGCGTTCGTGCGTTCGCCGATGATGAGGAAGGCGGTGTCCTGGTGGAACGGCACCGGGCTGTAGATCGACGTGGCGCCCGGCTCCTCCTCCACCGCTCGGTCGGCGGGGGTGAGGTCCTTGCACTGCTCGACGACTCGGCGCAGGTGGTCCGGTGACGTGCCGCAGCAACCGCCGACGACGCGCACCCCGAGCTCGGTGATGAAGCGGGCATGGAACTCGGCCAGCTCGTCGGGCGTGAGGTCGTAGTGCATCTTGCCGTCGACCACGCTGGGGAGGCCGGCGTTCGGCAGCACGGAGATGGGCACCGGGCAGTGGTGGGAGAGGTGGCGCAGGTGCTCCCACATCTCGCGCGGGCCCGTTGCGCAGTTCAGCCCGAAGACGTCGGGCTCGAGGGCACCGAGGGCCGTCCACGCCGCGCCGATCTCGGTGCCGAGCAGCATGCGCCCGTTGGTCTCGATGGTGACCTGCAGCTGGATGGGGATCTCGCGGCCGACCGCGGCCATGGCCCGCCGGCATGCGATGACGGCCGCCTTCGCCTGCAGGAGGTCCTGCACCGTCTCGATGATGAACAGATCGACGCCGCCCTCGAGCAGGCCGTGGGCGGACAGCTCGTAACCGTCTCGCATCTCCGTGAAGGAAATTTGGCCGAGCGACGCGATCTTGGTTCCGGGCCCGAGGGAGCCCGCGACCCAGTGCCCGGGGCCGAACTCGTCGGCCACGGCCCGGGCGATGCGAGCCGACTTCTCGGCCAACTCGTGGCACCGCTCGGGGATGCCGTACTCGGCCAGCACCCACGGCATGACGCCGAAGCTGTCGGTCTCGACCACCTCCGAACCGACCTCGAAGAACGAACGGTGCAGGTCGGCGATGACGTCGGGCCTGGAGTCACAGAGGACCTCGGGACAGCCTTCGAGCGAGGCGTCGCCGTAGTCCTCCATGGTGAGGTTGCGGAGCTGGAGGTTGGTTCCGGTGGCGCCGTCGTAGACGACGACGCGCTCGTGGACGGCCTCCAGGAAATCGCTCTGCACGGACCCAAGGCTACTGACCGTCTGTAGATTCCTCGATTGCATATGGCAAAGCCCCGCATCTACACCCGCACCGGTGACGACGGCTCGACCGGGCTGTACTTCGGCGGGCGCGTCCGAAAGGACGACGAACGGGTCGAGGCCTACGGCGCGGTCGACGAGGCGCAGGCCTTCCTGGGTGTGGCGCGGGCGTCCGCCGGCGCGGGCTCGGAGCTCGACGCCCTGCTGCTGGGACTCGAGCGCGACCTGTGGACCGTGATGGCCGAGCTGGCGACCGAGTCGGCCAACCGGCACAAGCTGGGCGAGGGCGTCATCGCGTCCGAGCGAGTGGACGAGCTCGAGGCGCTCATCGACGACTACAAGGCCCGCTTCGATCTGCCCGCCGAATTCGTGGTCCCGGGCGAGGACGCCACCTCCGCCGCCCTCGACGTGGCCCGCACCGTGGTGCGCCGGGCAGAGCGGCGCTCGCTCGCCGTCGCGCCCGACGGCTCGCACGTGGTGCGCTACCTGAACCGCCTGTCGGACCTGCTCTGGACCATGGCCCGTTGGCAGGAAGGCGGGTCGCGGCTCGCCGACCCCGATCACGAAGATGGAGACTGACCCCATGTCCCTCGAGCTCGCCGCTGCCCGCACGATCCCGCAGGACGTCGACGTCATCGGGATCCCCATCTTCTCGGGTTGCCGTGTCGCGGCCGAGGCCGAGGTCGAGGTCGACGTGGGCTTCCTGGAACGGCGCGGCTTCGACGGCCGCCTCGGTGAGTCCCAGGCCCTGCTGGCCGACGACGGCAGCACGGTGATCGCCCTCGGGGTCGGCGACGCCGGCACTGTCGGTCCCGAAGCGGTGCGGCGGGCTGCGGCCGCGCTCGTGCGGTCGGCGGGCACGGCGGCCACCGCCGCCATGGTGCTGCCCGCAGGGGCGGACGGGGGCGACGCCGGTCAGGCGGCGGCCGAGGGCGCGCTCTTGGCCGGATACCGGTTCACGACCTACAAGTCGGAGGCCAAGCCGTCCGAGCTCGAGCGACTCGTGGTGGTCGGTCCGGGTGGCACGCGCCTGCAGGCCGGTGTCGATCGCGGTGTGCGCATCGCCGGTGCCGTCGCCCTCGCCCGCGACCTGTCCAACGAGCCGGCCGGCACGCTCACGCCGACCCGCCTCGCGGAGATCGCGGTGGAGGTCGCCGAGCGCGAGGGCCTCGGTGTCACCGTGCTCGACGAGAAGGCCATCGCCAAGGAAGGCCTGGGCGGCCTGCTCGGGGTGTCCCGCGGGTCGGAGCAGCCGCCTCGACTCGTCGAGCTCGTGTACGAGCCGGCCGGCCGGTCGCGCGGCACGGTCGTGCTCGTGGGCAAGGGGATCACGTTCGACTCCGGCGGGCTGTCCATCAAGACGGCGGACGGCATGACGACCATGAAGACCGACATGAGCGGGGCGGCCGACGTCATCGCCACCATGTCGGTGTTGCCCGCCCTCGGCTGCAAGACGCGCGTCGTCGGCATCGCGCCCATCACCGAGAACATGCCGGGTGGCGCGGCCATCAAGCCCGGCGACGTGCTGCGGGCCCGCAACGGCAAGACCATGGAGGTGCTGAACACCGACGCCGAGGGCCGCCTGGTGCTCGCCGACGGCCTGTCGCTGGCAGCCGAGTCCGAGCCGGACGCCATCGTCGACATCGCCACCCTCACCGGCGCGGCGTCGGTCGCCCTCGGCAAGAAGATCGCGCCGCTCATGGGCAACGACGACTCCCTGCTGGCCCAGGTGCAGGCGGCCGGCGATCGCGCGGGGGAGCGCTACTGGACCCTGCCGCTGCCCGACGACTACCGCAAGGACATCGACTCCGAGGTCGCCGACATGAAGAACATCGGCAAGCCGGGCCAGGCCGGCACCATCGTCGCCGGCCTGTTCCTGCGGGAGTTCGTGAACGGCGTGCCGTGGGCCCACCTCGACGTGGCCGCCACCTCGCGCGCGGACGAGGACGACGGCTACATCCGCAAGGGCTCCACCGGCTTCGGCGTCCGCACTCTCGTCGACCTCGTCATGCAGTTCGAGAAGCCCGGCCGCCGCCGCTGACGCCCCGCTCCGCGTCCTCGAGAACAGAGGGTCAGCGCGGGTACAGCACCATCTGGGTGCAGCGGAAGAGGGTGACGACCTTGCCCGTTCCTTCGTGGGTGACGACGGCGTCCCAGACCTGGGTGGCGCGGCCACCGTGCACGAGCGACGCCTCGCACGCGATGGCACCGTCGAGGGCGGTGCCGAGGAAGTTGGACTTGAGCTCGATGGTGGTGAAGCCGCTGGCGCCCTCGGGCAGGCTGGCCGCACAGCCGTAGCCGCACGCGGTGTCGGCGAGTGCGATCACCGTCGCCGCGTGCAGGTACCCGTTCGGCGCCAGGTGGTGGGCGGCCAGCTCGATGCGCATGGTCGCCCGGCCGGCCACGACCTGGCCCACCTCGATGCCCAGGTGCCCGGGGAGCTTGCCCTCGCCCGCGGCTTGAAAGTCGGTCACGAGCGGACACTAACTTTCACGCCGCAGATGCCGACGCCCTCCGCCGCCGCAACCCGTCGAGCCTCCCGGCTCCTGCTGCTCCGGCGCATCGGCCTGTTCACCATGTACGCCGTGCTGGCCGTGGTCCCTCTTGGCCTGGCCCTGCTCGGACCGCACCCGCCCGGCCGCGGCTTCTGGATCGACGCGTCGTTCGGGCTCGGCCTCGTCGGCCTCGGGATGCTCGGCCTGCAGTTCCTGAGCGTGGCCCGGATCAACCGCGTCGACGCGCCCTACGGCATCGACGCGGTCATGCGCTACCACCGCCAGATCGCGTTCGTGGCGCTGGCGTTTGTCGTGCTGCACCCCTTCCTGCTGCTGGCCAAGGCGTGGTCGGCCTACTGGCCGATCATCAACCCGCTGCACGCGCCATCCCGCGTCCAGTGGGGTCAGGGCGCCCTGCTCATGCTGGTGTTCCTCGTGGTCGTGTCGGTGCTGCGGCTGCGCTGGAAGCTCGAGTACGAGCTCTGGCGGGTGACGCACGGCCTGCTCGCCGTCCTCGTCACCGGCTTCGCACTGATGCACGTGCGGTCGGTCGGTGTGTACGTCGAGCGGGGGACGTGGAAGCCGGTTGCCTTCAGCGTGTTCGCGCTCGTCTTCATGGCGTTGCTGGTGTGGGTGCGCGTGCTCAAGCCGCTGGCTCGCTTGTTCCGCGCCTTCGTCGTCGAGGAGATCAAGCCCGAGGCAGGCGACGCCGTCACCATCCGGCTGCGACCGGTGCGCGAGGGCGTCGCCCTGCGGTTCCGAGCCGGTCAGTTCAGCTGGATCACCCTGTCGTCCACACCGTTCGCGCAGAACGAGCACCCCTTCTCCATATCGTCGAGCGCGGCGCGTCCCCAGTTCGTCGAGTTCACGATCAAGGAGCTCGGCGACTTCACCCGCCACGTGCACGAGCTCCCGCCCGGCACACGCGCGTACCTCGACGGACCGTTCGGCAACTTCGGCGTGGGATGGGAGGCGGCCAGTCAGCTGCTGCTCGTCGCGGGCGGCATCGGCATCACCCCCAACATGAGCATCCTGCGGACGATGGCCGACACGGGCGACCGCCGACCGGTCACCCTCGTCTACGGCAACAACGACTGGGGCTCCGTCGTGTTCCGCGACGAGCTCGAGCAGCTGACCGAGCAGCTCGACCTCACGGTTGTCCACGTGCTCGCCAAGGGCCACGAGGGGTGGGAGGGCGAGGTCGGGTTCATCACCACCGAGATCCTCCAGCGGGGACTGCCCGCCGATCACGGCGGTCTGCAGGCCTATGTGTGTGGGCCCCCGCCGATGATGGCGGCCGTCGAGCGGGCCCTCCTCGAGCTCGGCGTCCCGCCCCGCCAGGTCCACAGCGAGCTGTTCACCTTCGTATGAGGAGCAAGGCCCTCACCACCCGGCTCGTCGTCATGGCCGCCGTCGTGCTCGTGCTCGCGGTGCTGGTCTTCGCCGCCGTCCAGAACAGCTAGGCCGCGTCGTCGGGGCGCTCGGCTGCGGCCAGCGCCTCGCAGTGGCGCTTCCACGCCCAGTTGACCGCCTCGTGGGCCATGGCGGGGTGGAACTTCCACCGGTGCAGCTGGCGCTCGGCCTCCTCGCGGTCCTCCCCGAGCTCGACCAGGCTCAGCGCCAGCTGCCGCGACCGGCGTCGTTGTTGCTCGAGGGCCGGCGTGCGGAGCTGCCCCTCCTGCCAGTGCTGGTGCTCGAGCTGCAGCGCGTCGTCGAGGCGCATCACCTGACGCCGGCTCAGCGGCGCGACCTTGCGGCGCACCGCCAGCTCACCCGCGCCCCGCGGTTGGGCCAGGTCGAACTGCACGAGGCGGCTGAGGGCGTTGACGAACGGGCCGTGCCGGCCCACCTTGTGGCCCAGCCCGAGCCGCGTCGCCGCCTCGGCCAGCGTGAGGTCGTAGCCGGCGGGCGAGCGCTCGAGCCTCGCGACCAGCAGGCGCAACAGCCACGTCGTGGACGGCCCCAGGATGCCCAACCAGTACGTTTCGACGTACCCAGATCGCGGGTCGTGGCCGAGCTCGTCGATCACCGGATCGGGCCAGGGACGGATGGAGAGGGTGGCAGTGGGAACGGTCAGCGTGGTCGTTGCGGTGGTCAGTGTCGTCGCCATTGGAGCCCCCCGGAGCGAGTGTGACTTGATGTCATGACAGAGCATTTCATGTCATCCGATGAAGGTCAACGGGTTCGTGGATGGATCGACGAGGCCGAGCGTGTCGTCGTGCTCACCGGCGCGGGGATCTCGACCGACAGCGGCATCCCCGACTTCCGCGGCCCACAGGGCCTCTGGACCAAGGATCCCGATGCCGAGAAGGCCGCACAGCTCAGCGTCTACATGTCGGACCCCGAGGTGCGGAAGAAGGGTTGGAGGTCGCGACTTGCCTGGGCCGAGCGGCAGGCCGAGCCCAACGCCGGCCACCTGGCGCTCGTCGAGCTGCAGCGGCGGAACAAGCTGCGCCTGCTCGTGACCCAGAACATCGACGGCCTGCATCTGGCCGCGGGCACCGATCCCGAACGCGTCGTCGAGATCCACGGCACCATGCGCGACGTCGTCTGCATGAGTTGCGGCGAGCGGGCGCCCATGGAGCGGGCCCTCGATCGCGTGCGCGCAGGTGAGGACGACCCGCCCTGTCGCACGTGCGGAGGCATCCTCAAGTCGGCGACCATCAGCTTCGGGCAGAACCTGGTGCGCGAGGACCTGCGGCGCGCCGAGCAGGCCGCCCTCGGTGCCGACCTCGTCCTCGCCGTCGGCTCGACGCTGTCGGTCTATCCGGCCGCCGCGTTGGTGCCGATCGCCAAGCAGGCCGGCGCGCGGGTCGTGATCGTGAATGCGGAGCCGACGGAGATGGACGACCTCGCCGACGCGGTGCTGCGCGGTTCGATCAGCGAGATCCTGCCTGCCATCCTCCGTGGTGGATCACCTGATCGCGCGGACGCCGTCCCGTCCTGAGCGAAGGGGTGGAGCGCTCTCCCGGCAGTGGGTGGCCGAGCGCGACGGCACCGATGGGGCGGTAGCCATCCGGGACGCCGAGGTCCCGCAACAGCCCCGCCTCGCCGGTGAAGATGCCGAAGAACAGCGCGCCGAGCCCGGCGTCGACGGCGGACAGCAGCAGCGACTGTGTCGCGAAGGCGACGTCCACGAGCCAATACGGGATGGGCCAGCGGGATTCGTCGCCCAAGCCGAAGCGCTCCTTGTCCGGCATCGAGTAGCGCTCGAGGTAGGCCTGCTTGTGGGCGAGCGGCAGCACCACGGCGCCGGCCGCGTGCAACGACCCAGGCGACGGATCGAAGGGCGCGTCCGGCCGTACCGCTTCCCAGAACCGGCGCCGGTCGTCGCCCTCCAGCACGACGAATGCCCACCCTTGGCTGAACCCGGCCGACGGTGCGCGGGTGGCGTTGTCGAGGATCCGGGTGAGGACCTCGGGCTCGACGGGCCGATCGACGAAGCGGCGCACCATGCGCCGGCGGCGCACGACGGATTGGAAATCCATGCCGAAGGATAGGTTCGCGTCATGAGAACTCGTCTGGGGATGGTGCCAGTGCTGCTCCTCGTCCTGGGTGGCCTCGGAGCCTGTGGCAAGAGCGACAGCCCGGCGGTGAACGACTCGTCCAAGACGGTGCAGACGACCGCCGCGTCGGGCGCGGGCGCGGCGGGCGCGACGGTGACGCTCAAGGCCGACCTCACCGGCGGGACGACGGAGGTGCCCCAGCCGGGCGACGCCGACGGCAAGGGCACCGCAACGGTGAAGATCGACGCCGCGACCGGCAAGGTCTGTTACACGATCACCGTCGAGAACATCACCGAGCCCAAGGCCTCACACATCCACGAAGGCGCGGCGGGCGGCGCCGGGCCCATCGTCGTCACCTTCGACCCGACCAAGATCGGCAAGGGCGAGGACTGCCTCACCGGTCAGAAGTCCGCCGACCTCGAGCGCATCACCGCCAACCCGTCGGGGTTCTACGTGAACGTCCACACCGCCGACTTCCCGGGCGGGGCGGTGCGGGGCCAGCTGGCCGCCGGCTGACGGCTCGGCCGCCGCCTGGGCGGGAATGTTGACCGGCTTGGTAAGGTTTTCTCTGTCATGGCGACCGCACGCGACCTGCTGAAGCAGGTCAGAACCCAGATCACCGAGATCGATCTCGACGCGGCCGAGGCCCGCATCGGTGAGGCCGTCTTCCTCGACGTGCGCGAGCCCGAGGAGTACGAGCAGGGCGCGGTCCCGGGCGCCGTCCACATCCCTCGGGGTCAGCTCGAGACCAACGTCGAGGGCAAGATCCCCGACCACGCCACGCCGATCGTCGTCTACTGCGCCAGCGGCTTCCGCTCCGCCTTCGCGGCCAAGACCCTGCAGGACCTGGGCTACGAGAACGTGGTCAACGTCCGGCCCGGGTTCAACCAGTGGAAGGACGACGGCCGCCCCTGGCGGACCCCGCAGACCCTCACGCCCGAGCAGCGCAACCGGTACCAGCGCCACCTGCTGCTGCCCGAGGTCGACGTGGCCGGCCAGCAGAAGCTGCTCGACAGCAAGGTCCTCATGCTCGGCGCGGGCGGGCTCGGTTCCCCGGCTGCCCTGTACCTGGCGGCCGCGGGCGTCGGCACCATCGGCGTCATCGACATGGACGTGGTCGACGAGTCCAACCTGCAGCGCCAGATCCTGCACAACATGGAGCGCATCGGCGACCGCAAGGTCGACTCGGCCAAGAAGACGCTGACCGCCATCAACCCCGACGTGAACGTCGTAACCTACGACGTGCGTCTGGGCGCCGACAACGTGCTCGACATCATCGACGGCTACGACGTCATCGTCGACGGCACCGACAACTTCCCGACGCGCTACCTGGTGAACGACGCGTCACTGCTCAAGCGCATCCCCGTCGTCCACGGGTCCATCTTCCGGTTCGAGGGACAGGCCTCGGTGTTCAAGCCCTACGAGGGCCCCTGCTACCGGTGCTTCCTGCCGGAGCCGCCGCCCGCCGAGATGGCGCCCAGTTGCGCCGAGGCGGGTGTGCTCGGCGTGCTGCCCGGCATCATCGGGTCGATCCAGGCCATGGAGGCCATCAAGCTGCTGCTGGGCCTGGGCGACCCGCTCGTCGGCCGGCTGCTGGCCTACGACGCGTTGGAGGAGAGCTTCCGCACCTTCAAGGTCCACCGCGATCCGGAGTGCCCGGCGTGCGGCGACAACGCAGGCGAGATCGTGATCGCGGAGTACGACGAGCTGTGCATGCCGCACCCCAAGGAAGCACCGCCCGCCTGATTCGTCGGTCCTGACGCGTCTCGAGGAACTGGGGTACCGGATCGGTACCCCAGTTCCTCGAGAGTGAAGACGGGGTTGGGGCGGCTAGCCCGCGAGCGTGGTGGTGGTCTCGACCGGGGCGACGGTGGTGGTCGTGTGCTTGGTCTTGCCGTGGCCCTTGGCCAGGGCGCTGACGCACTTGCCGTGGACGCCCTTGGTGCCCTTGGGGCACTGCTGGCCCATCTTGGTGCCGCCCGTCCCGGCGCCGGCCACGCCGACCGCGCTCAGGGTCATGGCTGCCATGACGGCAGCAGCACTCAGGAACTTGCGCATTCGGGGTCTCCTCGGGGTTCGCCGTTGTCCGTACCGCTGTCGACGGGGAGGCCTGTCCGCTTAACAGGCGATCGTGCAGTGTTCGCCGGATGACACGCTTCGGCGCGCGACCGGTGTAGTCCGACTGGGCCAGCAGTGCGCGCCGCCCCGTACTCTGGGCCCATGGCAGCAGACGACCGCCGCGAAACCGACTCGGGCATCGAGATCAAGCCCGTCTACACAGCGGCCGACCTCCGAGGCTGGGACCCCGACACGAAGCTCGGTGAGCCCGGTTCCTTCCCGTACACCCGGGGCGTCCGCAAGGACATGTATCGGGGCCGCCTCTGGACCATGCGCCAGTACGCGGGGTTCGGGACGGCGGAGGCCACCAACGAGCGGTGGAAGATGCTGCTGGCCAACGGCGGCACCGGCCTGTCGTGCGCCTTCGACCTCCCGACGCAGATGGGATACGACTCCGACCATCCGCGGGCCGAGGGAGAGGTCGGCAAGGTGGGCGTGGCCATCGACCACATCGACGACATGCGTCTCCTGCTGGCCGACCTGCCCCTCGACCAGGTGACGACGTCGATGACGATCAACGCCACCGCCGGCATCCTGCTGCTCCTCTACCAACTGGTCGCCGAGGAGAACGGCGTCCCGTCCGAGAAGCTGGGTGGCACCATCCAGAACGACATCCTCAAGGAGTACGTCGCCCGCGGCACCTACATCTACCCGCCGCGACCGTCGATGCGGATCATCACCGACATCTTCGAGTACTGCCAGCAGCACATGCCGCAGTGGAACACGATCTCCATCTCCGGCTACCACATCCGCGAGGCAGGCTCGACGGCGGTGCAGGAGATCGCCTTCACCCTCGCCAACGGCATCGCGTACGTCGAGGCGGCGGTGCAGGCGGGCATGAAGGTGGACGAGTTCGCGTCGCGTCTCAGCTTCTTCTGGAACGGCCACAACAACTTCTTCGAGGAGGCGGCCAAGTTCCGGGCGTCGCGCCGCATGTGGGCGAGGATCATGACCGAGCGCTTCGGCGCCAAGGACGAGAAGTCGAAGCTGCTGCGGTTCCACACCCAGACCGGCGGGTCGACCCTCACCGCGCAGCAGCCCGAGAACAACATCGTCCGCGTGGCGGTGCAGGCGCTCGCCGCGGTGCTGGGCGGCACGCAGTCCTTGCACACGAACGGCTTCGACGAGGCGCTGGGTCTGCCGACTGCCAAGGCGGCCACCACCGCCCTGCGCACGCAACAGATCATCGGGTACGAGTCCGGCGTGGCCGACACCGTCGACCCGCTTGCGGGCTCGTACTTCGTCGAGTCCCTCACCGACGAGATCGAGAACGGTGCGTGGGCGTACCTCGAGAAGATCGACGGCATGGGCGGTGCCGTCGCCGCCATCGAGGCCGGCTTCATGCAGGACGAGATCGAGCAGGCCGCCTACGCCTACGCCAAGTCCATCGACGACGGCGAGCGGATCATCGTCGGCGTCAACAAGTTCGTGGACGAGGCGCCGACGTCGCCCGAGGTCTTCCCCATCGACCCCGAGATGCAGCGCCAGCAGGCCGACCGCACGCGCAAGCTCAAGACCGATCGCGACCAGGCCGCTGTCGACGCCGCGCTGGCCGACATCACCGCCGCGGCCACCGGCACCCAGAACCTCATGGTGCCCATCAAGGAGGCCCTGCGCCGACGGACGACGCTCGGCGAGGTGTCCGACGCCCTGCGCGAGGTCTTCGGCGTCTACCAGCCCGCTCGGTAGTCCCGCCAGCACGGGACGACTGGGTACGCTCCGCTCATATGGCCGTGCGGTTCGTGATCATCGGCGGGGGACCGGCCGGCGTGCAGGCCGCGACGCACGCGGCGCGCCTCGGCGCGGACGTGACGATGGTCGAGCGGGACATCGTCGGCGGGGCCGCCAACCTCTGGGACTGCATCCCGTCCAAGGCCATGATCGCCACCGGCGGGGTGATGTCGTTGAGCCGCCGTGCCGAGACCATGGGCCTCACGGACATGGAGCCCGCCCTCGACTTCGACAGCCTCCGTTCACGCATGCAGCGGATCAGCGAGGGGCTCAACGAGAGCGCGTGCCAGCTGCTGGAGAGCCAGGGCGTCCGCATCGTCACCGGCACGGCGCGCATGAAGGGACCGCACGAGGTCGTCGCCGAGAGCGCCGGCGGCATCGACGAGCTCTCGGCCGACGCCGTCCTCGTCTCGACGGGCAGCCGTCCCCGCATTCCCGAGTGGTGCGCCCCCGACGGTGAGCGGGTGCTGACCACCCGCCAGGCCTACCCACCGCCCGAGCTCCCGTCCCATCTCGTCGTGATCGGATCGGGCGTGACGGGCGTGGAGTTCGTGCACATGTTCCGGTCGTTCGGCTCCGACGTCACCCTCATCGTGAGCCGCCAGCAGGTGCTGCCCCAGAAGGACCCTGAGGTGGCGGCCACGCTCGAGAACGACTTCCTCCGCCGCGGTGTGAAGCTCTTCAAGGGCGCACGCGCCACCGCCATCGTGCGGGACAGCGACCAGGTCACCGTGGAGTGCGACGACGGCCGGCGGGCCGTGGGCTCCCACGCGCTCCTCGCCATCGGGTCTGTTCCCAACTCAGACGGACTGGGCCTCGACGAAGCAGGGGTCGTCGTCGACAGCGCCGGCTACGTGCCGGTCAACCAGCACTGCCAGTCCAACGTGAAGCACATCTACGCCGCGGGCGACGTCTCCGGCAAGCTTCCCCTCGCGTCGGTCGCGTTCATGCAGGGCCGCAAGGTGGCCGAGCACGTGATGGGGCTGCACACGCGAGAGCACCGTCACCTCGACTACGACAAGGCGGCCAGCGCCATCTTCACCGAACCCGAGATCGCGGATGTGGGGTTGGCCGAAGCCGACGCCTTCGCCATCGGCCGGAAGATCCGCGTGACCAAGGTGCCGTTCGCCGCCAACGCGCGCGCCCTGATCGACGGCGACCCGCGCGGCTTCGTGAAGATCGTCAGCGACCCCGCGACGGGCGTGGTGCTGGGTGGGTCGATCGTCGGCGACAATGCGGCCGAGCTCATCTCGGTGATCGCCCTCGCGGTGACCGCCAACCTCAAGGTGAGCGACATCGTGGAGTCGCTCCTGGTGCACCCCGCGCTGGCGGAGGCGCTGGCGGACGCAGCCGAGTAGATGATCGAAGCCATCCAGGCCAGGCTGGCCGCCCTCGACGGGGCCGACCTCGTGCTCGTCGCCGTCGACGGGCCGGGTCGCATCGACGGCCATCTCATCGAGATCCTCGAGCCTGTCGCGGTCGTCCGCATGGAGGACTTCGCTCGGACGCCCGATCCCGCCCTCGACCCGCAGGAGGCCTACGAGCTGGCCTACGACTGGGGCCGGCTCGTCGAGGACGTGCTCGACCCCATCGCCGTCGGGCAGGCCGGGCGCTATGCACGCGACGGACGCGGCGCGGTCGAGGTCCCTGCCCACGGCTTGGTGGTCGTCGACGGGCCCTTCTCGACCCGTCCGCAGCTGCGCGGCTACTACGACCTGATGGTGTGGGTCGAGGGGCCCGTGCCCACCGGCCGTCCGGCCGAGGACTGGTTCGCCGCCAACGTCGGGCCGCCGGCCGACGCCCTGGTGGTCAGCGCAGGCCGCTGACCAATCGGTCACGCACGTCGCCCTCGGCGGCCAGGTCGATGCACGTCCACGCCATCGCCGCCGCCCCGTCGAGCGCCGCCTTGTCGGCGGTCTCGGTGGCGCAGAAGGCGGTGAACTCGGGCTGGTGGTTCGACACCGGGAACGTCCCCAAACCGAGCATCGGATGGATGGTGGGGATGGCGAGGGAGATGTTGGCCATGTCGGTGGAGCCCGCGATGCGACCGGCGCCGCCGCCGAGGTCGGGGAAGGTGCGGCCCAGCTCCTCGGCGTTGCGGCGGTAGATGGCGCGCACGTCGGCGTCTTCGCGCATCTCGGAGTAGCGCGGACTCATCTGCTCGATGTCCACCGTGCAGCCGGTCGCGATCGCGCCCGCCTCGAAGCAGCGGTGCACCTTCGGTTCGAGATCGGCCAGCTCGGCCAGCGTCGACGAGCGGATGTACCACTTGCTCGTCGTGTGCGCCGGCACCACGTTCGGTGCCTCGCCGCCGTGGGTGACGATGCCGTGGATGCGGTCGGTGGACCGGATGTGCTGGCGCAGCAGCCCGACACCCACCTGGGCGACGGTGATGGCGTCAGCCGCATTGATGCCGAGCTCGGGGAAGGCGGACGCGTGCGCTTCCTTGCCGGTGTACCGGACGTCGACGTGAGACACGGCGAGGCAGGGGAACGTGTCCATCTCCATCGGCGCGGGGTGCACCATCATCGCGGCGTGGACGCCGTCGAAGGCGCCCCGCTCGAGCATGAGGATCTTGCCGCCGCCACCCTCTTCGGCCGGCGTGCCCATGACCTTCACGGTGATGCCCAGGTCGTCGGCCAGCGGCGCGAGGGCCAGCCCGGCGCCCACGCCCGCCGCGCAGATCACGTTGTGTCCGCACGCGTGCCCGATGCCGGGCAGCGCGTCGTACTCCGCGCAGATGGCGATGGTGAGCGGACCCGAGCCGGCCGTCGCCGTGAACGCGGTGGGCAGGTCGGCGACCCCCGCCTCGACGGTGAAGCCGTGCTTGGTGAGCACCTCGGCCGCCCACACCGACGCCCGCTCCTCCTCGAAGCACAGCTCCGGGTGCCCGTGGACCCGGTGCGAGAGCTCGATCAGCTCGTCGGCGGCCTCGGTCACCCCGCCCTTCGCAGCCTGTTTGGCATCCACGCCCAGCGACGCTACTCCCGAGGAACTGGGGTACCGCAGCGGTACCCCAGTTCCTCGAGACGAGAGGTGGGTCCGGGTCCCGCGCTCAGGTCGGGGGGCGAACGGGTCGAGAATGCACCCGTGGTCCAACGCGCCCCTGGGGCGGCCGACGCAGCGGTGGAAGAGGCAGGGAACCTGGGCCGCTCGCTGCTGACCAACCTGCGGGCGGTGATCCGCGGCAAGGACGACGTCCTCGGCCTCGCCCTCGTCGCGGTGCTGTCGGGCGGCCACCTCCTCATCGAGGACGTGCCGGGTGTCGGCAAGACCCTCCTGGCCAAGGCCTTGGCCCGCTCGATGGGTGGCCTGTTCCGCCGCGTGCAAGCGACGCCCGACCTGCTGCCCGCTGACCTCACCGGCATCTCGGTGCTGGCCGGCGCGGGCTGGGAGTTCCGCCCTGGGCCGCTTTTCGGCAACGTGGTGCTGGTCGACGAGATCAACCGGGCCACGCCCCGGACGCAGTCGGCTCTGCTCGAGGCGATGGAGGAGCGCCAGGTCACCGCAGACGGCACCACCCACCCGTTGCCCGAGCCCTTCTTCCTCGTTGCGACCCAGAACCCGTTCGAGCACGCGGGCACGTTCCCGCTCGTCGAGGGCCAGCGCGACCGCTTCGCCATCGTTGTCGAGCTGGGACACCCCGGACGTCGCGCCGAGCGGGAGCTGTTGCTGGGCCAAGGCGGCACCGCGGTGCTCGACCAGCTCGAGTCCGTCACCGACCCTGCCGCCCTGGCCCGCGCCCAGGCCGCGGTGCGCGCCGTGCACTGTCGTCCCGAGGTTGCCGACTACGTCATCGACGTGGCCGACGCGACCCGCCGGCATGCCGACGTCACCATCGGCGCCAGCCCTCGAGCGACGCTCGGCTTGCTCCACGCGGCGCAGGCCCACGCGGTCATGGCCAACCGCGCCTTCGTGACGCCGTCCGACGTGCAGGCGGTTGCACCTGCGGCCCTGGCCCACCGGCTCATCCTCGCCGGCGGTCCTGACCTCCACGCCGGCAGCGCGCTGGTGCGGGCTCTGCTCGAGGACATCGCCGTCCCCACCGGCTGACGTGCGCCCCACCCGGCTCCTCGGCGCGCTGGTGGGCTTCTCGGCCGCGCTGTTGCTGGTGGCCCGGACGACGGGCGCGGGGTGGACCCTTGTCGTCGTGTGCTGCGTGCTGGCCGCCATCGCCATCGGCACTGCGTGGCCGCCGTTGGTGCTGCGCCGCGTGCGCGTGGCTGTCGACGCTCCGGCCGATGCGGTCGCGGGCAGACCGTTCGCGCTGCAGGTCGGCGTGCATGGCGCCGCGTCGTTGCTCCGCGTGCGCGTCATCGATCCGTCCAGCGGCTGGCTGGCCGCGACCGCGCCGGCAAAAGGCGAGGCGATCGTCGTGGCACCGCGGCGCGGCGTCATCACCGAGGTCCGGGTCGAGGCATCGTGCGCAGCCCCGCTGGGGCTGGTGTGGTGGCGACGGCGCTGGACCATCGCGCTGGCCCGCCCCCTCGAGGTGGCGCCTGATCCGGTCGAGGAGCCGATGGCCGCCAGTGCGCTGGCTGCCCGCGCCGGCGGCGAGGCGGTCCGCACCCTCCGGGAGTACGTGCCCGGTGACGCGGCCAAGCTCATCCATTGGCCCTCCACCGCCCGTCGGGGCGAGCTCGTCGTGAAGGAGCTGGAGGAACCCGACCGCCCCGGTCTGGTGCTGCGTGTGACGCTGGGCGACGACCCCGACGGCGCCGAGCTGGTGGCGGGACGTGCGATGGGAGCGGCGCTCGGAGCATTGCGCGCCGGGCTCGAGGTCACGCTCCTGACCGCCGAGACGACCGGACCGCGTGGCGGACGCGTCCGCTCACCGATCGAAGCGGGACGGCGTCTGGCGCGCGCGGTCCCGGGCGGTCCCGCCGACGGACCCGTGCCCGAGGGCGCGGTGGTTGTGCCCATCGGCGGGGGAGGCTGATGACCGCCCCGCGTCCCGAGGACTCGGTCCGCCTGCGCGTTGCCGTGCTCGTCACGGTCATGGCGTCGGCCACCTCGGTGCTGCGCGTCGGTGCCGGGACCCCGGCGCTGGACGTCGCCTGCTTCGTCGGCATTCCGGCCGCCTACGTCTTCTCCCACCTGACGAGACACCGCGACGACGCGTGGCTCAAGCTGGCAGTGGCGGCCGGTCTGCTCGTGGCCTTCGGCCAGTTCCTGCACGCCGTGGCCGGGCTGGGCGGCGAGACGCTCGGGTCGGTGCAAGTGCCGTTGGCCGGGCTCTTCCTGTGGGTGCAGATCCTGCACTCGCTCCACCTGCCCGCCCGCAAGGATCTGCTGTTCTCCGTCGCGTCGAGCGTGGCGTTGATCGCGCTGGCGGGTGTGCTGTCCACGTCCCTGGACCTGGTGCCGCACCTCGTCGTGTGGGTCGTCGCCTTCGTCGCCAGCCTGGTGCTGGCCCACGCCAGCGAGCTCGGCGAGCTGCCCGCGCTCCAACCGCTCTCCGGACGCGATCGGCGCTCAGTCGTCCGGCCGGTGGCGGGCGTGGCCGCCGCCCTCGTCGTGTTGGCGACGGCGGTGTTCGTCGTCGTCCCTGGCGCGACCGCGAGCCGACGCTTCGCCTTCCCTGCCCGCCTGCCCGACGTGCTGCCCGTCCCGGGTGGGGGCGGCGCGCTGTCCAACCCGTCGCTGGGCAACGGCGACCCGGCCCGCCCCGGTCAAGCCGGACGGGGCCGGTCCCCCTTCGGCTACGTCGGCTTCGCCGATCACCTCGACCTCGGCGTCCGGGGACGGCCCGACGACACGTTGGTGATGAAGGTGCGGGCCAGTCGCCCCGACTTCTGGCGGGGCCAGACGTTCGACCGCTGGGACGGCCGCCGGTGGACCCAGTCCGACACGACGACCCAGCCGGTGCAGGGCGGCCGCCCGCTGATGCTGCCGAGCGGCGGCGGCCTTCCGGGCGGCGACGACCTGCTGCAGACGTTCTACGTGCAGCGGCCCGGTCCGAACCTGATCTTCGGCGCCTACGCCCCGGCCGAGCTGTACTTCCCCGACAACATCGTCTTCGCCCTTTCCGACGGGACGGTGCGCGCCGCCGTCGAGTTGGGCCAGGGCGCGGTGTACACCGTGGTGAGCAGACGGGTGCCGGCCACTGCTCAGCTGTTGCGTGCCACCGACGGCGCGCCCGTTCCCGACGCTCTCGCGACGCGCTACGCGCAGGCGCCGGTGGTCACCGCCCGTGTGGAGCAGCTCGCCCGCGCCGTGACGGCGAACGCTCCCACCACCTACGACAAGGTGCGCGCCCTCGAAGCGTGGATGGGCGCGCACACCCGGTACACGCTCGACGTGCCGCCGCTGGCCCCGTCGGCTGACGCAGTCGACCAGTTCCTCTTCGTCGATCGTTTGGGGTTCTGTGAGCAGATCGGCACCAGCCTGGTCGTCATGCTGCGCTCGCTCGGCGTTCCCGCCCGGCTGGCGGCCGGCTACGCACCCGGGGAGCGGAACCCGTTCACGGGCATGTACGAGGTGCGGGCCAAGGACGCCCACGCGTGGGCCGAGGTGTACTTCCCCGGCGTGGGCTGGCAGGGATTCGACCCCACCGCCCAGGTGCCGCTCGCGGGCGACGGGGGCGGCGTGGCCGCCGGCGCGGGCCTGTGGTCCTACGTGACCCGCCGCCTGCCCCATCCGCCCGTCGTGCCGAGCGTGGCGCTGGCGATCGTCGCGACCGGCGCGTTCGTCATGGTGGGATGGACGCGCAGGCGGCGTGCCCGCTCGGCGATGCCGTGGTCGCGCCGCTATCTCGAGCAGCTGGAGGCGGCCGGGGCTGCACGGGGCCGTCCCCGCCGGCCCCACGAGACACCGGCTGTCTACGCGGCCGCGCTCGCATCGGGCGTCCTCCCCGAACCGGAGCTGGCAGCCGCGGCGGAGTTGCTCGACGTGGAGGCCTACAGCGACCGCCCCGCGCCCGACGAGCAACGAGCGAGAGCCGACGCGGCGTTGGCCAGTGCGGTGACCCGCTGGCCCAACTGAGCTCCGGCTACTCGATGACGGCGACGATGTCGCCCGCGCCGACGGTGTCGCCTGGAGATACCTTGATCTCGGCGACCTTGCCCGCCTTCTCGGCGTTGACGTTGTTCTCCATCTTCATCGCCTCGAGGACGCAGAGGGCCTGGCCCACTTCCACCTCGTCGCCCACGCTGACGAGCACCTTCACGATGGTGCCCTGCATCGGGACGGTGACGGTGCCGCTGCCCGCGGCGCCGCCACCGGACCCGCCTGCAGCACCGGGCCGGGGCCGGGTCGGGCCCGTCTTGGCCGCGGGACCGGCAACAACGGTGGCCGCCACCTCAGGCACCCAGAGCCGGACGGTGAACTTGCGGCCGTCGACCTCCACGTCGACGTCGCGCTGCACGCGGCCGTCCTCGCGGGGTGCCGCATCATCGGCAGGCTTGACCGGGGCGGCAACGTCGGAGAGGTCGAGCTTCTCCTCGACCCACTTGGTGCTGTGCTCGCCCGCCGCGAAGTCGGGGTGAGCGAGGATGGCGAGATGGGCGGGGATGGTGGTGGCGATCCCGGTGATCTCCGTCTCCTGCAGGGCGCGGATGAGACGGCGGCGCGCTGAGTCGCGGTCGGCCGCCCACACGATGATCTTGGCGACGAGGTTGTCGTAGTACTGGCTGACGGTGTCGCCGTCCTCGTAGCCCGCGTCGGTGCGCGTTCCGGGACCGTCGGGCCGGCGGAACTTGGTGATGGTGCCGGGCGACGGCAGGAAGCGGCCCTTGGCCGGGTTCTCGGCGTTGATGCGCGCCTCGATGGAATGCCCTCGCCGCTCGATGTCGGCCTGGCTGAAGGGGATGGCCTCGCCCGCGGCGATGTGCAGCTGCAGCGCGACGAGGTCGAGTCCCGTCACCATCTCCGTCACCGGGTGCTCGACCTGCAGCCGGGTGTTCATCTCCAGGAAGTAGAACTCGCCGTCCTGGTAGAGGAACTCGACGGTGCCCGCGTTGACATACCCGCACGCTGCCGCGACCTTCACCGCGGCGGCGCCCATGGCCTGGCGCGTCTCGTCGGGGAAGTTCGGCGCCGGGCTCTCCTCGATGAGCTTCTGGTGCCGGCGCTGCGCCGAGCAATCGCGCTCGCCCAGCCACACCACGTTGCCGTGGGTGTCCGCGAAGATCTGCATCTCGACGTGGCGCGGCCACGTGAGGTAGCGCTCGAGGTAGCACTCCGACCGCCCGAACCCCTTGAGCGCCTCTGACTGCGCCGACTCGAGCGCGGCTGCCGCGTCCTTGGCCGCCTGCACCACCCGCATACCGCGGCCGCCGCCGCCGAAGGCGGCCTTGATGGCGACGGGCCACCCGAACTCCTCACCGAAGGCGATGACCTCGTCGCCCGAGGTGATGAACTCCGAGCGTCCCGGCACGCCCTCCACGCCCGCCTTCTCGGCCGCCAACCGCGAGCTGACCTTGTCGCCCATCACCTCGATGGCCTCGGGCGGGGGACCGATGAACGCGACTCCCTCGGCCGCGATGGCGCGGGCGAAATCGGTGTTCTCCGAGAAGAACCCGTAACCCGGGTGCACGGCCTCGGCGCCGCTCTTGCGGATGACGTCGAGGATGGCCTCGGTGTTGAGGTAGCTCTCGGCCGCCGTCTGTCCGCCCAACGCGTAGGCCTCGTCGGCCAGTCGCACGTGCAGGGCGTCGCGGTCGAGGTCGGAGTAGACGGCGACGGTGGCGATGCCGAGCTCTCGGCACGTCCGGATGACCCGGACCGCGATCTCCCCGCGGTTGGCGATCAGGACCTTCGTGAACATGGGTTCCTATGGTTAGTACATCGACTGGGACGTCCGCCGCTTCGAGGAGCTCGACTCCACGAACCGCTATCTCCTCGACGAGGCGCGGGCCGGGGCCGCCGAGGGCACGGTTGCGGTGGCCGACCTCCAGTCTGCCGGGCGAGGGCGGTTGGGGCGTAGCTGGGAAGCGGCCCGCGGCTCGTCGCTCCTGGCCTCGATCCTGCTCCGACCTGCGCTGCCGCCCGACCGGCTGCACCTGGTGACGGCCGCCGTCGCGCTGGCGGCCTCCGACGCGCTGGCCGACGTGGCCGGGTTCACGCCCGACCTCAAGTGGCCGAACGACCTGCTGGTGGACGACCGCAAGTTGGCCGGCGTGCTGGCCGAAGCCGACCTGCCCGCGGTCGTCGTGGGCATCGGCGTGAACCTCACCTGGGATGGTCCGGTGCCGAACGGCGGCATCGCGGCCAACCAGGTGACGGGGGCGCCGGTGGATCGCGACGAGGTCCTGCAGTCCCTCCTCGCACACCTGGCACCACGCGCCGCAGACTGGCCCGCGGTCGCATCGGAGTTCCGCCGCCGGTGCGCGACCCTCGGTCGGGCCGTCCGTATCGAGCTGGCCGACGAGAGCTTCACCGGCACCGCGTCGGACGTCTCGGACGAGGGGCACCTGCTCGTCGACGTCGGCGTCTGCCTGCGCACGGTGACAGCGGGTGACGTGGTTCACCTGCGCGCGGTCGGCGGTTCTCCCTAGAATCTGGAATTCGGGAACCGGGGAGGCAGGAATGGGTAGACGGCGGGCAGCGGCGCTCGGACTGGTGGCGGTCGTCCTCTGGACGATGGCGCCATCGTCTGCGAGCGCAGTCATCATCGTGGTCAAACCGGGCGCGGGTCCGCACGTGCGGACGTTCTCGCCTGCCGGTGGGCTGGCGTCGGAGCTGATGGCGTACAGCCCGTCATTCCCGGGTGGTGCCCATGTCGCTGCGGGTGACGTCGACGGCGACGGGCACGACGAGATCATCACCGGTGCTGGTCCGGGCGGCGGCCCCCACATCAGGGTCTTCGGCCTCGACGGTGGTCTCCGGAGCGAGTTCTTCGCGTATGACCCAGGCTTCACCGGTGGCGTGCAGGTCGCGGCTGCAGATGTCGACGGCGATGGCCGCGATGAGATCATCACCGGGGCAGGACCCACCGGCGGCCCCCATGTCAAGGTGTTCGGCGCAGGCGGCGACCTCCGTAGCGCGTTCTTCGCGTACGGCTCCTCCTTCCCGGGTGGTGTGCAGGTGGCCGCCGCCGACCTCGACGGTGACGGCCGTGCTGAGATCGTCACCGGCGCGGGCCCGGGCGGCGGGCCACACGTGCGTGTCTTCACGCCCACAGGCGGCATCAAGGCGGAGTGGTTCGCATACGGAGCCGGTTTCAGTGGCGGCGTCGCGGTCGCGGCCGGGGACGTCGACGGAGGCCGGCGGGTCGTCACCGGCGCAGGACCGGGCGGCGGCCCACACGTGCGGGTGTTCACCGCGACCGGCGGAGCGTTGGGCTCGTTCTTCGCGTACGACGGTGGCTTCGCCGGTGGCGTGCGCGTGGCGGCGGGCACCCTCGGTGGCAGCGGCCGCATCGTCACCGGGCCAGGACCCGGTGGCGGACCCCATGTGCGCGTGTTCAATGGCGGCGGCTCGATCGTCAACCAGTTCTTCGCCTACAACGCGAACTACCCGGGCGGCGTCAACGTCGCTGTCGCAGGCCACGACGGGCGCATCGTCACCGGCGCCGGAGTGGAGCGCGTCATCGAGATGTTGCAGCGCGGAGATGCTGGCCCCGGTGTGGCCAACCTCCAGCAGCACCTGTTGGACATGGGTTACTGGCTGCCCGGCGTCGACGGCTCGTTCGGCGACACGACGGTGCAGGCGGTGTACGCGTTCGAGAAGGCGAATGGATTGCCACGCGATGGCTCCATAGGGCCGGAGGACCAAGGTGCATTGTCGCGGGGCGCCCGCCCGGTACCTGCGTCGACGTCTGGGGATCTCATCGAGGTCGACAAGGCCCGCCAGCTCCTCTTCGCGATCCGGGGCGGCCGGATGGTGTGGACGTTCAACACGTCGACTGGCTCCAACGCCGCCTACAGCTCAGGGGGCCGCACCTATCGAGCGGTCACGCCGGAGGGCCGCTTCACCTTCGACCGTCAGGTCGACGGCACGCGGGTGTCGCACCTGGGCACCCTGTTCCGCCCCAAGTACTTCACCAGCGCGGGCCACGCCATCCACGGCTCGCCGTCCATCCCGCCCTTCCCCGCGTCGCACGGCTGCGTGCGGCTCAGCAATCCCGCCATCAACTTCATCTGGGGTGCCAACCTCGCCCCACTCGGTAGCCCCATCTGGGTGCATTCCTGAGCCAACAGGAGCTCACCTCAGGGGTCCATGTCGCGTCGGACGAGAGCGGCGAACGCCTCGGCCGCGGCGCGGGTGAGGGGGCCGGAGACGGACCGCAGCGCGGCGCCGTCGACGGCGGAGATGGGTTGGACCTCGCGCGTGGTGGACGTGAGGAAGGCCTCGTCGGCCTGCGCGAGCGCGTCAACGGGGAGGTCCTCCTCGGCCGCGCCCGTGACCTCGATGACGAGGGCGCGCGTCACGCCGGCCAGACACCCGGACGAGAGCGGCGGCGTGACGAGGCGGCCGCCGATGGCGACGAAGACGTTGGTGCCCGTGCCCTCGCAAAGGTTCCCGGCCAGGTTGGCGAAGACGGCCTCGCCCGCGCCGCGCTCCTTGGCATAGGCAAGCGCGACCACGTTCTCGCCGTACGACGTGGTCTTGAGGCCGGCCAGCGCGCCGCGCTCGTTTCTCGGCCACGGCACCACCGCGACCGGTGTGCTGTCCGGCCATGGCGGCTGCGGGGCCGCGGCCACGATGGTGGTCGGGCCCGACGGGCCGCGGTCCGAGCCGAGCGGTGACGGTCCGCCGGTGACGGTGACCCGGACGCGCCCGGTGCCGATGCGGTTGGCGGCGACGACCTGGTCCATCGCACGCAACAGCTCGTCGACCGGGCGCAACGCCAGGCCCAGGCCACCCGCCGAATGGGCCAAGCGCTCGAGATGACGACGGGCCGCGAACACGCGGCCGTCGTAGGTCTTCAACGTCTCGAACACGCCGTCGCCGGTGAGCAGCCCGTGGTCGAACGCCGACACCGCCGGCGCGTCCCCGTCGAGCAGGGTCCCGTTCACCCACACCGAGCGCTCGCTCACGCTGACACCACTGCCAGGAGGCGGCGCGCCTTGAGCTCGGTCTCGGCCCACTCGCCTTCGGGCGTCGAGTCCCAGGTGATGCCGCCGCCGGTGCCGAGATGCAGCAGCCCATCGGCCAGCCAGAAGGTGCGGATGCCGACGTTGAGATCGCCGACACCGCGGTCGGCGTCGACCCATCCGACCGCGCCGCAATACGGGCCGCGGCCGACGGGCTCGAGCTTGGCGATGACGTCGAGCGCGGCCAGCTTCGGCGCGCCGGTCACCGAGCCGGGCGGGAAGGTGGCGGCGATGAGCTCGGCCCAGCCGACGCCGTCGCGCAGCTGGCCCCGCACGGTGGACACGAGGTGGAACAGCCCCGGGTGGGGCTCCATCTCGCACAACCCAGGCACGGTGACCGACCCGTACTCGCACACGCGGCCGAGGTCGTTGCGGACGAGGTCGACGATCATCACGTTCTCGGCCCGGTCCTTGGGGAGGAAGCCGTCCGTCGTGGCCGCCGTCCCCTTGATGGGTTTGGACTCGACGGCTCGGCCGTCGCGTCGCAGGAAGCGCTCTGGTGACGCGGACGCCACGTGCACGCCGTGTTCGGGGAGCCGGATGACGGCCGAGTACGGCGCGGGGTTGCCCTGGGCCAGCGCCGCGCCGAGGGCGGCCACGTCTGCCTCGCGGCCTACTGGCGCCGACAGCACGCGGCACAGATTCACCTGGTAGACGTCGCCCGCGGCGATGGCCGCGCGGATGGCGACCACGCCGGCGCAGTACTGGTAGCGGTCGAGGCTGGATGTCCATGCGGCTGCCGCCGGCCCTTGCCACCCGCGTCCGGGCCACGGACGGGCAGGGCGGACGGTGTCGAAGCGAGCGCACACCGCTTCGCCGTCGAAGGCCACCACGACGGCCCAGAACCCACTCGAGTCGAGGGCGCTGAGATCGGTCGTGACGTCGCGCAGACCGGTGGCGAGGCGACCGCCGACGACCGCGAGAGGGTGCACGTCACGAAGCCTACGATCCACCCATGAACTTCGATCTCGGTGACGAGCACGAGGCGTTCCGGAAGGTCGTCAGGGACTTCGCCGAGCGTGAGATCGCGCCGCACGTCGAGGCATGGGATCGGGACCACACGTTTCCGGTCGACACGGTGCGGGCCATGGGTGAGCTGGGACTGTTCGGGCTGCCGTTCCCACAGGAGTACGGCGGCTCCGAGGCCGACTTCACCACCGTGTGCATCGCCATCGAGGAGCTGGGGCGCGTCGACTCGTCGATGGCCATCACCCTGTCGGCCGGCGTGGGCCTGGGTGCCAACCCGATCTACACCTTCGGGTCGGAGGCCCAGCGTCAGCAGTGGCTGCCCGACCTGTGCGCGGGACGAGCGCTCGGCGCCTTCGGTCTCACCGAGCCGGACGCGGGGAGCGACGCGGGCGCCACCCGCACCAGAGCCCGTCGCGATGACACAACGGGCGAGTGGGTCATCGACGGGGCCAAGGCGTTCATCACCAACTCGGGCACACCGATCACCAGCGTCATCACCGTGACGGCACGCACCGGGCCGAGTGACATCAGCGCCATCGTCGTGCCCGCGGGCACACCGGGCCTCACCGTCGAGCCGGCCTACCGGAAGATGGGGTGGCACGCGTCCGACACCCACGGCCTGCGGTTCGAGGACTGCCGCGTGCCGCTCGACAACCTGCTCGGCGCCGAGGGCGCGGGGTTCAAGCAGTTCCTGGCCATCCTCGACGACGGGCGAGTGGCCATCGCCGCTCTTGCCGTCGGACTGGCCCAGGCCTGTCTCGAGCAGAGTGTCGGCTACGCCACCGAGCGCAAAGCCTTCGGCGGACCCATCGGGCGCTACCAAGCCGTGGCGTTCAAATGCGCCGACCTCGCGGTCATGGTCGAGAACGCCCGCAACCTCACCTACAAGGCGGCGTGGCTGAAGGACCAGGGCAGGCCGTTCAAGCAGGCGGCGGCCATGGCCAAGCTCTACGCCACCGAGGCGGCGGTGACGGCCACGCGTGAGGCCACCCAGATCTTCGGGGGCTACGGCTTCATCGACGAGACCCCGGTGAGCCGCTTTTACCGCGACGCCAAGATCCTCGAGATCGGCGAGGGCACCAGCGAGATCCAGCGACTGGTCATCAGTCGCGAGCTGGGCCTGCCGGTTTCCTAGCGAGGGCGGAACCAGCCGGGGGCGTCCGGCGTCTAGAAGGGGGTGATGGTCGTGGACGAGCCGACCGCGCCCCTTCCCCCGTACGTCGAGGGGTCCGGGCGCGGTTCCTTCGAGCGCCTGTATGCAGACGCCTACGCGCCAATGGTGCGGCTGGCCCTGTTGCTCACTGGCTCGCCGGGCCAGGCCGAGGAGCTCGTCCAGGACGCCTTCGTCCGCGTCTTCGCCCGCTGGGCCGAGGTCGAGACGCCCCGCGCGTACCTGCGCCAGGCGGTCGTGAACGCGTGCCGTTCGCAGCAGCGCCGCCGGTCACGCGAGCTCCGCCACGGACCGGGAGCGGCCCAACCGGCGACGGTGGGCGACGAGGAGATCGACGAGATGGCCGACGCCCTGGCCACCCTCTCGGACCGCCAGCGCAAAGCCGTCGTGCTGCGCTTCTACGAGGACCTGCCCGAGGCCGAGATCGCCGTCCTGCTCGGGTGCCGCCCAGGCACCGTGAAATCCCCGCTGTTTCGGGCCTTGGCCCGCTTGCGAGAGGTGTTGCCGTCATGACCGAGGACCACGACGAGCTGCGACGCCGCCTTCGCGCGTACGGCGGGACGGCCCGCGTCTCGGGCGATGCGTGGGCACGAATCACGGCCCGCACGGGCGGGACCCTGCCTCAAGATGACGGGGACGCGCTGCTACCCTCGCCCACCGTGGCTCCCCGGCATGCGCGTCATGCCCGGCACGCGCGCCCCACATCGCGTACCTGGCCCCGGCGCGTCCTGATCGGTCTGAACATCTTCATCGCCTTCTGCCTCGTCGCGACCGCGTCCGGCTACGGCTACCTGCGGTGGCGCTTCGGCCAGATCGACAAGATCAACCTCAGCAGCGTCCTGCGCGGCAGCGGCCACGACGACCCCGGCGAGCCGATGAACGTGCTGTTCGTCGGGTCCGACACGCGGGAGAACGTGACACCGGAGGAGGCAAAGAAGTTCGGCACCTCCCGGGACGTCGGTGGCAAGCACAGCGACACGATCATGATCCTGCACGCCGACCCCCGCGCCGAGAAGGCCGCCATCCTCTCGATCCCGCGCGACCTGTACGTCACCATCGCCGGCACCCAGCGCAAAGACCGCATCAACACCGCCATCCAGGCGGCGGACGGCGAACGCCGGCTCATCGAGACGATCCACCAGGAGTTGGGCATCCAGGTCGACCACTACGCCGAAGTCGACTTCTACGGGTTCCGCGGCATCGTGAACTCGGTGGGGGGCGTCACCATCCCCTTCACGTCCCCCGCGCGCGACCTCGTCACGGGGCTGCGCGTGCCGAACGCGGGCTGCGTGGAGCTCGACGGCGACCAGGCATTGGCCTACGCGCGCAGCCGGCACTACCAGTCCTACGAATCCGGACGCTGGCGCACGGACCCGACCGGCGACCTCGGCCGTATCAGTCGCCAGCAGAACTTCATCCGCCGCATGATGAAGCAAGCGATCGCCCAGGGCGTGCGCAACCCCATCAAGGCCAACTCGATGGCCGGCACCGCCACCAAGTACGTGAAGATCGACAACACGCTCTCCACTGCGGACATTCGGCGCCTGGCCGGCCGCTTCAAGTCGCTGGCACCGGAGGCGGTCGACATGCTCTCGCTTCCTGTTGTCGCCCGGACCATCAAGGCCACCGGCGCCCAGGTGCTCGACCTCAAGGACCCCGACGCCACCGAGATGATCGCCAAGTTCAACGGGCAGGCACCCGCCGACACCGCGCCGACCCAGCTGCCCAAGGTGATCCCCGGCAGCATCCGAGTGCGCATCCTGAACGGCTCTGGTCAAGGTGGGCAGGCGAGCCAGGCCTCGCTCGGACTGCAGAAGGCCGGGTTCAGCGTCTCCGGCACGGGCGACGCTCCGTCGTTCAGCTACACCAGGTCCCTCGTCCGCTACGGCACGGGGCAGCGGGACAAGGCCCTGGTGCTCCAGGCCTACGTCGACGGCGGCGCCCAGATAGTGGAGGACAAGCACCTGGTGGGCGGCGATCTCCAGCTCATCACCGGCACCACCTTCGTGGGCATCCGGAAGCCGGGAACGGTGGCCACCCCGGGGACCACCACCACCACGGGCGCCCCGTCGAAGGCCGGCGCCAAGGGCGCCCCGCTGGTCCTCAACTGCTGACGGTCGCGCCCGAGCCGACCGTCCGGCCGTCCGCCGTGCTGAACTGGTGCCCCATGAAGGGCCTCGTACTCGCAGGCGGTGCCGGGACGCGGCTCCGGCCGATCACCCACACCAGCGCCAAGCAGCTGGTGCCGGTCGCCAACAAGCCCATCCTGTTCTACGGGCTCGAGCACATGGTCGCGGCCGGCATCTCGGAGATCGGGATCATCGTCGGCGACACGCGCAACGAGATCATGACCGCGGTCGGCGACGGGTCGCGGTGGGGCATCAATGTCACCTACATCCCGCAGGAGTCGCCGCTCGGGCTGGCCCACTGCGTTCTCATCGCCCGCGAGTTCCTGGGTGACGACCACTTCGTGATGTACCTCGGTGACAACCTGCTCGAGCAAGGATTGCGCGAGTTCGTCGACGCCTTCGCGGCAGACACGGGCGACGCCGCGGCACAGATCCTGCTCCATCGCGTGCCCGATCCGCAGCGCTTCGGTGTTGCCGAGTTGAACGCAGACGGCGAGGTGGTGCGTCTGGTCGAGAAGCCGGCCGATCCTCCGTCGGACCTCGCCCTCGTCGGCGTCTATCTCTTCGACCCCCGCATCCACGACGCCGTCCGCGCCATCGAGCCGTCGCCGCGGGGCGAGCTGGAGATCACCGATGCCATCCAGTGGCTGGTCGACCAGGGCCACCGCGTGCGCACCCGCATCCTCGAGGGATGGTGGATCGACACCGGCAAGCTCACACCGCTCCTCGAGGCCAATCGACTGATCCTCGAGCGGCTCGACCAGGCCATCGACGGCAAGGTCGACGAGGCGTCTCGCATCGAGGGTCGCGTCGTCGTGCAGGCGGGAGCCGAGGTCGTGAACTCCACCATCCGCGGGCCGGCCATCGTCGGCGAGGGCACCCGGGTGGTCGACAGCTACATCGGCCCGTACACGGCCGTGGCCAAGGACTGCGAGGTCGTGCACTCCGAGATCGAGAACTCCGTCGTTCTCGAGCACAGTCGCATCGTCGAGGCAGGTCGCCTGGTGGACTCGCTCATCGGCCGCCACGTGGAGGTCACTCGATCGGGTGAGCGTCCCCGCGCCACGCGCCTCATGGTGGGCGACCACTCCAAAGTGGACGTCGTCTGACCCCCAACTAGCCTGGCGCCCATGCAGCTCCTCGTCACCGGTGGCGCCGGTTTCATCGGCTCGAACTTCGTCCGGTACTGGGTCGAGAACCATCCGGACGACCATGTGGTCGTCTACGACGCCCTCACCTACGCGGGCAATCGCGCCAGCCTGGCCGACCTCGAGGAGCGCATCGGCTTCGTGCACGGCGACATCGGCGATCTCGAGCTGGGGCAGAAGACGCTGGCCGACGAGCAGATCGACGTGGTGGTCAACTTCGCGGCCGAGTCGCACAACAGCCTCGCCGTCGTCGACCCCGGCCGCTTCTTCCGCACCAACGCTCTCGGAACCCAGACGCTGCTCGAGGCGGCCCGTCGCGTGGGTGTCCAGCGCTTCCACCATGTCTCCACGTGCGAGGTGTACGGCGACCTCGACCTCGATGCCGACGACGCGTTCACCGAGGAGTCGCCCTACGCGCCGCGCACGCCGTACAACGCGTCGAAAGCGGCGGCTGATCACGCGGTGCGGGCCTACTCGGAGACGTACGGACTGCCCATCAGCATCACCAACTGCGCCAACAATTACGGGCCGTACCAGTTCCCCGAGAAGGTGATCCCGCTCTTCACCACCTACGCCCTCGACGATCGTCCCCTGCCGCTGTACGAGTCGACGCAGAACCGGCGGGAGTGGATCCACGCCATCGACCACTGCCGGGCGATCGATCTCGTGTTGTCGAGGGGAACAGCCGGCGAGACCTATCACGTCGGCACCGGCGTCGAGCGATCCATCGAGCAGATCGCCGACACCGTCCTCGACGCGCTCGGCAAGCCGCGCGACCTCAAGAAGATCGTCCCCGACCGGCCGGGCCACGACCGCCGCTACCTGCTCGACGCCACGAAGATCCGTCGCGAGCTCGGATGGGAACCCACCATCCCGTGGGAGAGCGGCATCGCGGAGACGGTGGATTGGTATCGCGACAACCGGGCGTGGTGGGAGCCCCTCCATGGCCGCGCGCCGGTGGTGGAGGACACCGCTTGGGAGAGCGCCAAGAGCTGATGCGCGTCGTCATCACCGGCGCCGGGGGTCAACTCGGGCGCGATCTGGTCGAGGCCTTCGAGGGCCATGAGGTCGAGGCGGCCGACCACGCCCGCCTCGACGTGGCCGACCGCGACGCGGTCCTCCAGTTGCTCGGTGCCGTGCAGCCGGATGCCGTCGTGCACGCGGGAGCGTGGACGGCGGTGGACGCGTGCGAGAGCGACCCCGATCGTGCCTTCCAGGTCAACGCCCTCGGGACGCGGCACATCGCAGAGGGGGCCCGGCTGGTGGGCGCCCGCGTGCTCTACGTCTCCACCGACTACGTGTTCGACGGGACGTCTCCCGACCCGTACACGGAGTGGGACCGCACCAATCCGTTGTCGGTGTACGGCCGGTCGAAGCTGGGCGGGGAGTCCGAGCTCGATCCCGCCTCCACCATCGTGCGCACCTCGTGGGTGTGCGGACGCCACGGCGCCAACATGGTGAAGACGGTGCTGCGGTTGGACCGCGAGCGCGACGAGCTGGCGTTCGTCGACGACCAGCACGGGCACCCCACGTTCACCGCCGACCTGGCCGCCATGATCCGTCAGCTCGTCGTGGCCCGGCTGCCCGGGCTCTTCCACGTCACCAACCAGGGCCAGACCACCTGGTTCCAGTTCGCGCGCGACGTGCTGGCGGCCGCCGGCCGCGACCCGGACAAGGTGCGCCCCATCGCCACCGCTGACCTTGATCCGCCCCGCCCTGCGCCCCGTCCCGCCAACTCCGTGCTGGACAATGCCGCCCTGCGCCTGCAGGGTGTGCCGCTGCTGCCCGATCATCACGACCCACTCGAGCGCCTGGTCAAGGAGCTCCTCGCAGAATGAGTGACGCATCGCATGGCTGACATCGCAATCATCGGAACCGGATACGTCGGTCTCACCACTGGCGCCGTGCTCGCCCATCTCGGCCACTCGGTGGTCTGTGCGGACGTGGTGCCTGAGAAGGTCGCCATGCTGCAGCGGGGCGAAGTGCCCATCGTCGAGGCGGGACTCGACGAGCTCGTGCGCGAGGGCCTCGACGGCGGGCGCCTCTCCTTCGTGCTGGGCGCAGCCAAGGCGGTGCGCGGCATCGAGTTCGTGTTCCTCTGCGTGCCGACGCCCCAGGGCGAGGACGGGTCGGCAGACCTGAGCTACATCCGCGCCGTCGCCGAGGAGATCGGCCCGCACCTCGACGCCGAGGCCATCGTCATCAACAAGTCGACGGTGCCGGTCGGGTCCACGCGTGTCGTCGAGCAGTACCTCGGGCGAGATGACGTGGTGGTGGTGTCCAACCCCGAGTTCCTGCGCGAGGGCTCGGCCGTCCACGACTGCCTCCACCCCGACCGCATCGTCATCGGCAGTGAGGACCAGGCCGCGGCCGTGAAGGTCGGCTCCCTGCTCGAGGGTGTGCAGGCGCCGCTCGTCGTCACCGCGCCGGCGTCGGCGGAGACGATCAAGTACGCGTCCAACGCCTTCCTGGCCACCAAGGTCTCCTTCGTCAACGCCATCGCAAACCTCTGCGAGGCGGTTGGAGCCGACGTGCGCGAGGTGGTGCTCGGCATGGGCTACGACAAGCGCATCGGCTTCGAGTTCCTCAAGCCGGGTCCCGGTTGGGGTGGGAGCTGCTTCCCGAAGGACACGCGCGCCCTCGTGCGCATCGCCGAGGAGGCGGGCTACGACTTCGGGCTGCTGAAAGGCGTCATCCAGGTCAACGACGAGCAGTTCGAGCGGGTGACGGAGAAGATCGAGCGACTGGCGGGCGGCGCTCTCGACGGGGCCACCGTGGCCGTGTGGGGTCTGACGTTCAAGGCTCGCACCGGCGACCTGCGTGACTCGCCGTCGCTCGCCATCATCAGGCGGCTCCGCGACCGGGGCGCGACGGTGCAGGCCTTCGACCCGACCGTGGACAGCGACGTCGACGGCGTGCAGGTGCTGCGCGACCCGTACGCCGCGTGTCAGGACGCCGACGTGCTCGCGGTGCTCACCGAGTGGGACGAGTTTCGCTGGCTCGACTTCGGCAAGGTCAAGGACGCCCTGAAGGGAGCACGCATCGTCGACGCCCGGAACCTTCTCGACGCCGCGGCAATGAAGCGCAGAGGGTTCCAGTACGAGGGGATCGGTCGGGTCTGATGCGAGTCGTGGTCACTGGGGGCGCGGGGTTCATCGGCTCGCACCTGTGCGAGGAGCTGTTGGCGGACGACCACGACGTGGTCGCGGTCGACAACCTGCTCACCGGGCGCATCGAGAACGTGGCCCATCTGTTCGGCCGCGACGGCTTCAGCTTCCTCAAGCACAACGTGAGCGAGTACATCCACGTCAGCGGTCCCGTGGACGCCATCCTCCACTTCGCCAGCCCGGCGTCGCCGGCCGACTTCGAGCGCATTCCCATCCCGATCCTCAAGGTGGGCAGTCTCGGCACGCTGCACGCCCTCGGCATGGCGAAAGAGAAGGGCGCCCGCTTGCTGCTCGCGTCGACCAGCGAGGTCTACGGCGATCCCGAAGTGCACCCCCAGACCGAGGACTACTGGGGCAACGTCAACCCGATCGGCCCCCGCGGGGTCTACGACGAGGCCAAGCGCTTCGCCGAGGCCATGACGATGGCGTACCACCGCTATCACGGCGTCGACGTCCGCATCGTCCGCATCTTCAACACCTTCGGCGATCGCATGCGTCCCGACGACGGCCGCGCCGTGTCGAACTTCGTGGTGCAGGCCCTGCAGGGGAAGGCGCTCACCGTCTACGGCGACGGTTCCCAGACCCGGAGCTTCTGCTTCGTGGACGACGAGGTGCGCGGCATCCTCGCCCTGCTGCGCTCGGACTACGTCGGTCCCGTGAACATCGGCAACCCGGTCGAGTACACGATCCTCGAGCTGGCCAAGACGGTGCTGGACGTCACCGGGTCGTCGGCCGAGATCGTCTTCGAGCCACTGCCCGTCGACGACCCGACGCAGCGCAAGCCTGACATCACGCTGGCCCGCACCGTGCTCGGCTGGGAGCCCACCATCGGCCTGCGCGAGGGCTTGGAGAGGACGGTCGCGTACTTCCGGGAGCGCCTGGCGCAATGACCGAGGCGCCCGGCGCGGTCGTCGTGAACTACAACGCCGGGTCGCATCTCGTCGCCTGCATCCGCAGCCTGCGGGCCGAGGGCGTCGAACGCATCGTCGTCGCCGACAACGCGTCCACTGACGGGTCGCTGGAGGCGGCCGTGGCCAGCGATCCCGACATCGAGGTCGTGCACACCGGCTCGAACCTCGGCTTCGGATCGGCCGCCAACCGCGGCGCGGCGCGGCTCGATGGCGATGTCTTGATCATGAACCCCGACGCGGTCGTGGAACCCGGGGCGGTGAAGGCGCTGGCCGCGGTGCTGGAGCACGACCCCGTGGTGGGCATCGTGGGCCCGCGCATCGAGAACCCGGACGGGTCGCTCTACCCCTCGCCCCGCACGTTCCCGGCTCTGGGCGACGCGGTGGGTCACGCCTTCGTCGGGCTGGTTGCCCCCCGCAACCGCTACACCCGCCGGTACCGGATGCTCGACTGGGACCACGCCAACGCCGCGCGCGCCGAGTGGGTGTCGGGCTCCTGCATGCTCGTCCGACACGCCTGTTTCGACGCGATCGGTGGCTTCGACGAGCGCTACTTCATGTACCTCGAGGACGTGGACCTCTGCTGGCGGGCCCACCGGGCAGGCTGGGCGGTGGCGTATGAGCCTGCGGCCAGGGTGGTGCACGTCCAGGGCGTCTCGACCGACCTGAACCCGTACCGCATGATCGCTGCGCACCACCGCTCGCTGTTCCAGTTCTGGTGGGGCACGACGGCGCCGCCCCGCCGCACCCTGCTCGCGCCCCTCGTGGCCGCCGGCCTGGCGGTGCGCACCGGGCTCGCCGCTCTCCAACGACTGCTGGACGGCGTGCGCCGCAGGTAGCATCGATCGCTCATGGGTAGGGCATCGAGCAGCAAGAAGGTCGCGCGCGCGGCCAGTACGGGCGGCGGCCGTACCAGTCGCGGGCGTACGCCGTGGGTCTGGTACAGCGTGATGGGCCTGGTCGTCATTCTCGGCGTCCTCGGCATCGCCACGAGCCGTTCCGACCTCAGCCAGGCCGCAGCCGACCCGCCCGCCATCGGCAAGGACCACTGGCACGCCGCCTACGGCATCGACATCTGCGGCCAGTGGCACGCCGGACTGACCGACACCAGAGGCGACGCCGTGGGCATCCACTCCCACGGCGACGGGCTGATCCACATCCACCCCAAGTCCGCCAACGCGGCCGGCAAGAAGGCGGTTCTCGGCGTGTTCATGGCCGAGGAGGGCGTGAAGCTCACCAGCACCAGCATCGACCTGCCGGACCGCGACAAGCTCAGCAACGGCAGCAAGTGCGGGTCGAAGCCGGGCAAGCTGCAGGTCGGCGTCTGGGAGACGCCCTCGGACACGACGGTGCAGATCATCAAGGGCGATCCCAACAAGATCCGCCTCAAGCAGGCGCAGGTCATCACCATCGCCTTCCTCGCCCCCGGTCAGAAGCTCCAGCAGCCGCCGTCGGCCAAGGAGGTCACCAACCCGAGTGACGTGCAGAGCGACCTCGGCGCGACGACCACCATTCCGGGACAGAGCACCACGCCGCCCACCACAACTGGTGCAACGACAACGGCACCTCCTGCGACCACCGCCACCACCACGAAGCCCTGAGAGTGATGGACGCGCTGGTCCTCGTCGGGGGTGAGGGCACCCGCCTCCGCCCTCTGACCGAGGCCACCCCGAAGCAGCTGCTGCCCGTCGCAGGCGTGGCGATGATCGAGCGGGTTGTCCGCCACCTGGCGGGTCATGGCGTCGGCCACGTCGTGCTGTCGATGGGTTATCGACCCGACGCCTTCGTCGAGGCATATCCGGATGGCATGTGCGCGGGCGTGGAGATCACCTATGCCATCGAGCCAGAGCTCCTCGACACGGCGGGCGCGGTGCGCTTCGCCGCGCGCGAAGCCGGTCTGCAGGAGACGTTCCTGGTGGTGAACGGCGACGTCCTCACCGAGCTCGACGTGAGCGCCCTGGTCGAGTTCCACCGCGCACGGGATGCGCAGGCCACCATCAGCCTGACGCCGGTTGACGACCCGTCTGCGTACGGGGTCGTCCCCACAGAGGACGACGGGAAGGTCATCGCGTTCATCGAGAAGCCCCCGCGCGACGAAGCACCCACCAACCTGATCAACGCCGGCACCTACGTGCTCGAGCCGTCGGTGCTCGACCTGGTGCCCGAGGGCCGGCGGGTGTCGATCGAACGGGAGACGTTCCCCCTGCTCGTGACCGCGAGGCGGCTGTACGCCCTGTCGTCGGACGCGTACTGGATCGACACCGGTACGCCGGCCAGTTACCTGCAGGCAAACCTCGACGTCGTCGACCGCGCCGGCGGAGCTCCGGTGCTCGGCGACGGAGTGACCGTCGCGCCCGACGCGGTCGTGGCCCGGTCGGTCGTGGGCCAGGCCGGTCGCATCGAGGCGGGTGCCTCGGTGCGCGACTCCGTCGTGCTCCCCGGTGCCTGTATCGGCGCAGACGCCGTCGTGCGGGGTTCGGTGCTCGGCCGGGGCGTCACCGTCGGCGCGGGCGCCCACGTGGTCGATTGCACCGTGCTCGGTGACGGTGTCTGCGTCGAGCCGGGTGCAACTCTGAGCGGGGCCCGGGTGCCGGAGCCCGCGTGAGGGCCCTCGTCACCGGGGGGGCGGGGTTCATCGGCTCGACGCTGACCGACCGCCTGCTCGCCGAAGGGCACCTGGTGGATGTGATCGATGACCTGTCGGTCGGCTCGCTCGCCAATCTGGCCGAGGCGCGCGGCGCCAAGAAGGACTTCGCGTTCCATCACGCGGACATCCGCTCCCCCGATGTCGTCGACCTCATCGCTCGCCGGCGTCCGGAGGTGGTCTTCCATCTGGCCGCGCAGGCCGACGTCCGGGTTTCCGTCGCGCGGCCGGCCTTCGACGCCGAGGTGAACATCGTCGGCTCGCTCAACGTCCTCGAAGGGGCGAGACAGGGTGGCGCGGCCAAGGTGGTGTTCGCGTCGAGCGGCGGCACCATCTACGGCTCGCCGGACCCGGCCGACCTGCCTGTGAAGGAGTCGCACCCGCAGGTCCCGCTGTCGCCCTACGGCGTCGCCAAGAAGGCGGTGGGCGACTACCTGCTCGCCTACCGGGACCTCCACGAGCTCGAGTTCACCGCGCTGGCACTGGCAAACGTGTACGGGCCTCGACAGGACCCGCACGGCGAGGCCGGCGTGATCGCCATCTTCGCGGCGCGGTTGCTGGCGGGGGAGACCTGCACGATCTTCGGCGACGGCAGCCAGACGCGCGACTTCGTGTACGTCGACGACGTGGTCGACGCCTTCGCGCGTGCGGCTGTCCGGGGTAACGGACTCCTGCTCAACATCGGCACCGGGATCGAGACGAGCGTCAACGAGCTCCACGACCTCATGGCCTCGGTCGTGCCGTCGGCGCCGCCAGCTCAGCGTGCACCGGCCCGACCAGGGGAGTTGCAGCGTTCGTCCATTGATCCGAGCCGGGCTGCGACTTACCTGGGCTGGAAGCCGTGGACCCCGCTGGCGGAAGGCACCAGCGCGGTGCTGCGCTGGTTCCGCTCGCGCGCGACCTAGGTCCGCGCCGCGCGTCAGACGAGCAGCAGCGCGCCGTTCTGGCGCTTCAGTTTGACGACGGGCAGTCCGCGAGGTCCGCTCGTCGTGGCGATCTCGCCGGGACCGGTGCCGTCGAAGTTGCCGCCGCTCAGGCGAACGCCGGAGACATCGTCGGGTGCCGACGTGAAGAACTCGGACCGGATACTGCCATTGGCGGAGAACACGCGGACGTGCGGCCCGCCACCTTCCCCCGCACCTGTCAGGATGCCATCGGGTCCGGTGGACGCAGTCACGCCGCCGACGTAGACGCCACGGGAGAAGTTCGCGTCGTACGCGAAGAAGTTGGCGACAACGGTGCCGTCGAGCTTGAAGGCGCGGACGTGCGGCCCGCCCCCGGGTCCCGCCCCTGTGATGATCTCGTCCACCCCGTCGCCGTCGACGTCGGCGGTGGCGACCCGCACGCCCCCGGTGAAGCCCGCCGAATAGGCGAAGAACCCTCCGATCGGGGTTCCAAACGAGTTGAACACCCGCACGTGCGGCCCGCCTCCGGCCCCCGCGCCCGTGATGATCTCGTCCCCGGGGATGCCGTCGACGTTGCCGGCCGCGACATAGACACCGCCGTGGAAGCCGGCGTCATAGGCAAAGAAGGAACCGAGCGGCGTCCCGTCTTCACGGAAGGTCCGCACGTGCGGACCACCCCCGGGGCCGGCGCCGGTGACGATCTCCTGGACCGCATCGACGGGATTGACGTCGAGTTGGCCTGCGGCCACGCGTACGCCGCCGCGGAAGCCTCCGTCGTAGGCAAAGAACCCGCCGCGGGCGATGCCGTTCGGGTCGAATGTCCGGACGTGCGGACCCCCGCCGGCGTCAGCGCCGGTCACGATCTCGTCGGCGCTGTCCCCGTCGAGCTGCCCGGCGGCGACGTAGGCCCCGCCAGTGAAGCCGGGATAGGCCGTCACAGCCGCGCCCTGGAGGGTCGCCGCCGTCCGGATCTGTGGCAGCTTGTCGTACAGGAACTGGCCCGGACACGTGGTGCTCTGCGCGTCGCGGTGGCCGGCGACATTGTTGAGGGTGACGACGGTTCCCGCCGGCCATTTGTCGCTGCCGCCGGACGTCATCTGGCTCGTCCCCGACGGGTCTACCCCGTGGAGCGGAAGCTTCCATCCGAGGATCGTCGATACGGCGCCGACTGCGTCCGGCGTCGGCGGGTCGGTGGTGAACGTCCCGATGACGGCCACGCCCGTCGATCCCTTGTTGAATCCTTCGGCATGCGCGCCGACGACCGCCTTGTCGATCCCACCGGCCCGGCCCTCCCAGATACGACCGAACTTGTCGACGAGGAAGTTGTACCCGATGTCGTCCCAACCATTGGTGTCCATGTGGAACGCCTGGATGCCGCGCAGGATGGACGGCACGTCGTCCGCCGAATAGTCGTTCGTGCCTGCGGTGTGGTGCACGAACCCGACCTTGAGCGATGGGGCGATCGTCGGCGTGGTCTTGGGTGCACGGGCACCCCACGCCCCTCGACCGTTGATCGGCGGGGGTGTGACCGCTGCGTTTGCCTTCGAGCCGGCAGCTGAGACGCGGACACGGCTGCGGCCGTTACGGACCAGGTGCACCGCCGGCGCCGATCCGGCCGGCGTGTCGATCTGATAGCCGTCAGCGTTGCCGACCCAGAGGGGACCGGTGCCGTTCTGTTGTCCGTGGGCGGCCTCGTGCGAGCCCGGATCGGGCGCGTCGTCCAAGTGGCCCTCGAACGTCTCCCACGGTCCCCAACCGTCGGCGCGGTGCACCCTGAGCCGGACCGGGCCTGGCTCACCCGTCCAGGTCAGTCCGATCAGTCGGAACGAATCGGCCCGCTCGTGTCCGGCGATGGCCCGGCCTGCCCGGGTTCCCGTGCCGAACACGGGCACCTCGTGGTCGACGTGCATCGTCGGCACGGTCGCGATCGAAGGAAGGGGTACCAGGGCGAAGCCTGCGCCCAGGAGGGTGGCCGCGATGAGCAACGCCAAGAGGCGAGGGCTGAATCTGCGAAGGCGCGATGGAGGCGAGTTCGTGTGGATCGGCATCGGGGTTGCCTTTCGGAGTCCGCCATTTCCGAGGGCGCCGCGGCGCTCCCAGGGGCTCCATACTCGCGCGCCGGGAGCGGCGTTTGGGACCGCCTGTTTGGTAGGGTCGGGCAGCGTGTCGGTGCGATCTCTCACAACCGCGCCGGAAACGTCCACCCCGCCGGGACTCCTCGAGCGAGCGCGGTCGGGCGTCCGGGACGTCGTCAACGCACGCGAGCTGGTCGTGAACCTGGTCCGCCGCGATCTGAAGGTGCGGCACCGCGGCACCGTGCTCGGGATGCTTTGGTCCCTGACGACGCCCTTGTTGCTCGTGGGCCTCTACTACTGCATCTTCAAGTTCATCCTCCACGCCTCGCCAGTGCCGGACGCGAAGGACGTGCCCTTTGCCGTGTTCTTCTTCTGTGGGCTGACCTTGTGGAACCTGTTCAACAACTCCGTCGGCGCGGCTACCAGCAGCATCGTCGGAGCGGGCTATCTCCTGCGGAAGGTGTACTTCCCTCGGGCCATCCTGCCGCTGACGGCGGTCCTGTCGAGCCTGGTGACCTTCGGGTTCGAGCTCATCGTGCTGCTGCTCGCCGCGCTGGTGTTCGTGGGCGTGCCGGGCGTGCAGGTTCTGTGGCTTCCCCTGATCGTGCTCATCGTCGCGACGTTCGCGTACGGGCTGGGAATGTTCCTCGCCGCGGTCAACGTGTTCTACAGGGACGTCGCCCACTTCGTCGGCATCTTCATGCAGATGTGGTTCTGGGGAACCCCGATCATCTACTCGTTGAGCTACGTGAAGGACCGGCCGACGTTCGCCCATCTCCTCGAGCTCAACCCCATGACCGGGCCGATCGTGGCCTTCCGCAACGCCCTCATCCTCGACCGCCCGGTGCCCCTCGGCCTGCTGGCGTACTCGTCGGCCTTTGCCGTCGTCATGCTGGCCCTTGGGGGCTACGTGTTCCATCGCCAGCAGCGCTTGTTCTCGGAGATCGTGTGAGCGACTCGCAGCATCCGGTTGCCATTCGGTGCGAGAACGTGTGGAAGAGCTATCGCATCTACCACCAGCGTTCGCACAGCCTGAAGGAACGCCTCCTTACGCGCCGGAACGTCTTCGAGGAGTTCTGGGCTCTGCAGGACGTGAGCTTCGAAGTGCCGAAGGGTTCCACCCTCGGCATCATCGGATCCAACGGTTCCGGGAAGTCCACCCTGTTGAAAGTGATGGCGCGGATCCTCACGCCGAACCAGGGGCGGCTGCAGACGGTGGGAACGATGTCGTCGCTGCTCGAGCTCGGGACCGGCTTCCATCCCGAGCTCACCGGCCGGGAGAACGTCTTCCTCGCCGGATCACTGCTGAGCCAGCGCCGGAAGGACGTCGAGGCGCGCTACGACGGCATCGTCGAATTCGCCGGCATCGCCGACTCCATGGACATGCCGGTGAAGAACTACTCGTCAGGTATGTACGCCCGCCTCGCGTTCGCCGTCGCCATCAGCGTCGAGCCCGACATCCTCCTGATCGACGAGGTCCTTTCCGTCGGCGACGAGGCGTTTCAGATGCGGTGCTACGAGCGCATCGCCGAGTTTCGCTCGCAGGGACGCACGATCGTGCTCGTGAGTCATGCCCTCGACAGCATCCGCAGCCTGTGTACCGATGCCATTTGGCTCGACAAGGGCGAGATCCGAGGGATGGGCAAGGCCCACGACGTCGTGGCCGAGTACCTGACTGAGGTCCACCGCACGGCCGAGCACCTCGGCGCGGCGGCACCAGCAGACCGGTTCGGCTCGATGGAGGCCGAGATCGTCGAAGTGTCGATGTTGGATCAGACCGGCACGGAGCTGCCTGCCTTCCGCACCGACGAGCGAATGACGTTCAGGATCAAGTACACCGCACGAGAGCCGATCGCCGACGCAGCGTGTGTGCTCCAGATCTATCGGGCCGACAACCTCAGCCACGTCTACGGCCACAGCACCGCCGACGCCGGCATCAGCTTCACCCTGGGTAAGACTGGTGTGATCGAGTTCTCCATTCCGAGGCTGCCGCTGCTCAAGGGCAGCTACGTCGTCTCGGTCGCGCTCCAGCCCGAGCACGGCAAGCGCGTCTACGACTGCCACGATCGGCGCTACTCCTTCATGGTCTTCGAAAACCCGCAACTGCCGGTCGAGTATGGCGACGTCCACATGGGCGGCGAGTGGGAGCTTTCCGACACGGTCCCGGTGTGATGCTACGAGAGTCCGATGTCCCCACCATGATGATGCGCGTCGAAGCGGCGCTCTCGCGCGCGGCGCGCTCCAAGACGGCGAGCGGGCCCGTGTTCGTTCACGCCGAGGGCGATTCGGAGTTCGGCATCGCCAAGCTACGCGAGCCGGCCAAGATCGAGATCGAGTTCTTCTCCGGTTCCGGTCGACCCGTCATCGGACCATCGGTGCGCTTCGCGAAACGGATCGTGCGGAGGGCATTGCGGTGGTACATCGCGCCGGTAGCTGACCAGCAGACTCGTTTCAATCACGCCACCCTCGACTTGGTCGAGCGACTGCGCATGCATCACGAACGTATGGAGACCGAGCTCGAAGCGTTGCGGAGCAGGTACGAGCGCGACGTCGACAGGCTGCAGCACGAGCTCGACGAGCTGCGGGACCGGCAGCCCGGCGGTGCGGCGTGACGGAACGTCGGCCGATCGCCGTCGTGATCTTGACCTGGAACGCGCTTGCCTATACGCGCCAGTGCCTGGACGTCCTCCGCGGCGTCACCGATCACCCGGCCTGGCGTGTAGTCATCGTCGACAACGGCAGCACGGACGGCACGCCGGAGTACCTCGAAGGCCTCGACTGGATCACGCTCATCAAGAACGAACGAAACCTCGGATTCACTCGGGGTTGCAACCAGGGCATCGCTGTCACCCATCCAGACGAAGACGTCGTCTTGATGAACAACGACATCGTGGTGGACGACCCGGCCTGGCTGCGAGACCTGCAGGACGCTGCGTACGCCGACGAGCGCACGGGCGTCGTTGGCACGCGGTTGGTCGATGGCGACGGCCGAATCAACCACCTGGGCAGCTACATGCCCCCTGTTTCGCTGTACGGACAACAGATGGGTGGGCTGGAGCTCGACATCCGTCAAGCGATCCGCGATCGACCGGCCGAATGTGTGGTCTTCGCCGTCGCCTATCTCCGCCGAGATTGCATCACAGCCATCGGTGTTCTCGACGAGGATCTGTTCGCGTACTTCGAGGACACTGAGTACTGCCTTCGCGCTACTCGCGCTGGTTTCAAGGTCATGTATGCGGGAGGCGTGAGTCCCACCCACCACCACAACACCAGCACCCGAGAGAACAAGGTCGACTTCTGGTCCATCTACGAGAAGTCGCGGAAGGTCTTCCACCGGAAGTGGGGCGACTGGCTCGAGCACGAGCGCTATGACGCGGAGGCGGTCTGGCATTCGGTCGTGCACCGTCCCCTCGGGTACGCGCTGCATTCGCGGAAGATGATGCAGGCATTGCACTTCGATGGCGTCCGCCTCGCGTACCGCAACGCCTACGGCGAAGTCGACGAGCCCGTCAGCCACCATCTCATCGCCGACATCATGAAGCGGCAGGTCGATCCGGCGGTCACGCAGCTGGCGTACTGCCAAGCCGATGCGTTCCCGAGGGTGGTGGGTCGTCGTCGCATCGGTTGGACCATGCTCGAGGTCACAGGCCTGCCCCAGGACTGGGTCGACGGCTGCAACGGCATGGATGAGATCTGGGTCCCGGCCAGCTTCAATGTCGAGACATTCCGCAACAGCGGCGTCACGGTGCCGATTCGCGTCATGCCCCTCGGCGTGGATGTGGACTACTTCCATCCCGAGATCCGGGGCTTTCGTCCGTCCGAGCGGTTCGTGTTCCTGTCCGTCTTCGAATGGGGCGAGCGGAAGGCCCCGGAGGTGCTGTTGAAGGCGTTCGCGGAGGAGTTCAAGGAGAGCGAGGACGTGATGCTCCTGCTCTCCGTGTTCAACCGCGATCCTTTCATCGACGTGGAGCACGAGATCGCCAAGCTGGCGCTCCCGAACGGAGCGCCGATCGCGGTGATGGTGAACCCCGAGTTCGCCGACTACCAGATGGGAAGCCTCTACCGCTCCGCCGATTGCTTCGTCCTCCCCACCCGGGGCGAAGGGTTCGGGATGCCGGTGCTCGAGGCGATGGCATCGGGCCTTCCGACCATCGCCACTGACTGGAGCGGACCGAGCGACTTCCTCCACGATGGGATCGGTTATCCCTTGCAGACGCGTCCGCTGGTAGCGGCGGAGGCGAAGTGCCCCTATTACGAGGGGTTCGCGTGGGCTGATCCCGACAGCGAGCACCTGCGCCATCTGATGCGGCACGTCTTCGAGCACCCGGAAGAAGCACGAGCCAAAGGGTTGGCCGCCGCAAGTGAGGTGCAGTCGCGCCACACTTGGGAGTACGCAGCGGCCCGAGTCAAGAAGCGGCTGCTCGAGTTCGAGTGAGCGGGGAGGGTGGCCGCTACCGTGACCCCGTGCGAACGATGCTCCGCCGCGTTGCCTCTGCTCTATCCCTGCCGCTGCGTAGGTACTTCAACCCGCGCTTCCAGAGCGTCCAGGCCCGGCTGGACAGCACCCTCGATGAGCTCGCGGTGGCGAGGAAAGAGATCGTCCGCGCCGAGAACGAGCTCATTGCGCGGAACGATCGCCTCACCGACATGCTGAGCCACGACATCGAGATCTCCACCGAGACCACGAAGGTCATGGGAACCTATTTGGCCGACATCCTCGCCGCGACCGAAGCCATTGGACTTGGGGTCCCTGAACACGTCAGGCGCTTGGCTGAGGGCAACGTGGAGGATCTGGACGAGGCGATCGCCGCTGTCCTCAGCTACGCGGAGACGCCGATGGGCTTCGCTGCGCAACGAGGCCTGTTCTTCAACCCACCGGTATGGCTCGGCTACGAACCGAGCGACGTCCGGGTACTTGGTGTCAACGAGCGCATCGCCGAGGTTCCATACGTCTTCGGGATGCTTGGGCAGCTGCCGGCCGGAAGTCGCGTGCTCGACGTCGGCGCCGCAGAAAGCCTGGTGTCGCTCAGCCTCGCGTCGCTCGGCCACCGCGTGACTGCCGTCGACCCTCGCCCATATCCCCTGCCGCACCCGCAGCTGCAGGTCGTCGTCGGCGCCATACAGGACTTGGAGGTTGACGAGCTGTTCGACGCCGTCGTGTGCCTCTCGACCGTCGAGCACATCGGACTCCCGGCTTACGGCGGCACTCCCGCAGATGCCGATGCTGATCGTGTGGCCATGCAGCGGATGAGAGAGCTGACGCGTCCCGGCGGACTCCTCGTGCTCACGGTGCCATACGGCCGCGCCGCGGTCGATGAGTTCCAGCGGGTTTACGACGATGCGGGTTTGGCGCAGCTTGTTGGGGGTTGGGAGGTCTTCGATCGGCGGCTCCTCCGCCGGCTCGATGCGATCACGTGGACCACGGCCGATCGAGTGTTCGACGACACCGAGATGACCGCGATGATCGCCGCGCGCCGCATCGACTGACGTGACTGTCGCCTTCGACCTACAGCCGATCCAGAGTGTGCAACACAGCGAGCGGGGCATTGCTCGCTATGTCTTCGACCTGGCTCGCGCGCTGCAAGACCATCGGGGCGACGCCGTCTCGCACTTCCTGCTCAACCCGAACCTCGAGGTGCCGGCCCGGGTCGCAGAGCTCCAGGGTGGCACTCTCGTCCGCGATTCGAGCCGGCCGGCAGGTGTCGACGTCTTCCACGTCACGTCGCCGTTCGAGCTCGGCCTTCCCCTTGAACAGATCTGGCCGCTGTGGGCGCGGTCCGGGTGTCGGTTGGTCGTGACGCTCTACGACCTGATCCCACTGCTGTTCCCGGAGCACTATCAGGGCTCGGCACTGGTGCGAGCGCACTACCGCAGCCGACTGGAGATCGTTCGACGCGCCGACAAGGTCCTGACCATTTCGGAGGCGAGCGCCCGCGACGCCGTCGATGTGCTCGGCCTACGCCCCCGCCAGGTGGACGTCGTCGGGGCTGCGCCTGGACCCCTCTTTGCACCGCCGGTGTCAATGGACGCGACCCGGGCAGAGCTGGCACGGTCCCTTCCGAGTGTGCGAGCCGGCTTTTTGCTCTACACCGGCGGTGTCGACTGGCGGAAGAACATCCATGGCTTGATCTCGGCGTACGCGCGACTCCCTCTCCGTCTGAGGGCAGCGCATCAGCTGGTCGTCGTGTGCTCAGTTGGTGACGAGCATCTGATCCGATTCGAGGAGAACTTGGACGCCCTCGGCATCACGGATCAGGTCGTGTTCACCGGGCGGGTGTCGGACGTCGACTTGCTGCGGCTCTATCAGGCCTCCGAGCTCTTCGTGTTCCCGTCGTTGTACGAGGGCTACGGGTTGCCCGTCGCCGAGGCCTTGGCGAGCGGCGCAGCGGTTGTCTGTTCGCGGTCGTCTTCGCTGGTGGAGATGATCGATTGCGACGAGGCGTTGTTCGACCCCACTGATCCCGGCTCGATCTCAGCCGCGATGCAGGCCGCCCTCGAGGATCCCGCACGGCTCGACCGGCTCCGCCGGAGGGAGCGACCGCTGGGGCACAGCTGGAAGGGCGTCGCAGCCGCGACCGTCGACGCCTATGAGCAGGTTCTCCGTCGGCCCGTACGACGACGGCCGCGCCGGCCACGTCTCGCTGTCGTTTCGCCGCTGCCGCCGACGCCGTCCGGTGTCGCTGACTACACCGCCGCGCTCCTGCAGCACATACGGCACTGGTGCGACGTCGACGTCTTCGTCGAAGACTCCGAGCAGGAGTCGCGCCAGTTCACCGATGGCCTCGCCGTGCACAGCATCGTTGACTTCGACAGGGTGGAGGCGCTCCGGAACGGCTTCGACCGCTACCTGTATTGCATCGGTAACCAGACCTCACATGCGGGGGCCCTCGAGCTGCTGCGGCACCGGCCCGGCCCGGTGCTCGCCCACGACCTGCGGCTCATGGGCCTGTACGCATGGTGTGCGCAGCACCGCCCGGAGCTCGTGCCCGGTGGGTTCCAAGCCTTTCTGCACGAGGTGCATCCGAAGGACCTTCCTCCCGAGCTCGGAGCGAGAGCCTTCCTCGACTACCGAGAAGCCGATCAACACGAGATCTTCATGGCCGGACGTGTCATCGAGGACGCAACCGCCTTCTTCACACATTCCCATGCCGCCAGTGCGCTGGCGCGCGTCGAGGCAGGACCGGCGCATGCTGCCAAAGTCGAAACCATCCCGTTCGCGTTTCCCCCCGTGAGCGCCCGCGGTCGCAGCGACGGGCCGCCGCTCATCGCGACGTTCGGCGTCGCCGACCCGATCAAACAAACCCCGAAGGTGCTGGAGGCGTTCGGGCTGCTGGCAGCCGCGCATCCGACTCTCCACTTGGCGATCGTGGGCCCGATGCCACCCGTCGTGCAGGATGAGTATCGGAGCCGCGCTGCCGAGCTCGATGTGCATGCTCGTGTACACGTGACGGGGCGCGTGACGAGCGAGGAATATCACGACTGGCTCGCCCGCGCCACGGTGGCCGTTCAACTCCGCGCCTCGTGGGGCGGAGAGGCATCGGCTGCCGTTGCCGACTGCCTGGCCCATGGCGTACCCACCATTGCCACTGCGACAGGTTGGACGGCCGACCTTCCGGCCGACGCAATCGTGCCTGTTTCGAGGGACGTGAGCGCGTCGGACCTTTCCGACGTCGCCGACACGCTGTTGCGTGACGAGGTGAACCAGGCTCGACTCCGCGTTGCGGGCTGGCAGCATGCCCGCGCAAACTCCTTCCGGAACGTGGCGGAAAAGATTTACCGCCGGGTCGTGCTCGAGGGCGCGGGCTTGCTGGCTGTGCGGACGACTGCCTCGAGAACGCTCGCCGCCAACGCCGCCGTGGAGTGAGCTTCGGCGTAGGCGTCCTGGTTGGTGAATGCATTCCCCGCCGGTGTCGTCAGCACGTATCGCAGCCACTCCCCGACGTCGGCGTCCGTTGCGCTGGACGGCAGCAATGTCACGGCACCGGCGCGAGCCATGTCGGCGCCCGAGGGCATGTCCGTCGCCACGGGGAGCCCGGCAGCAACAGCGTCGTTCACCGCTCCTGACGACTCTCCGTTCCACGTCTGCCGTAGCTGCACAGCGGCCCACGCGCGCTGCAGCCACCCCCAGTAATCACTGGGCTCGACTGGCCCAGGAAGGTGGAGCGTCCCGGTCAGCCCGGCCGCTGCGGCGACGCCGTGCAGTTGCTCTCTGTACTCATCAGAAACGGACCCGACAAGGGCGACATCAACCGGAAAGTCGAGCGATGCTGCCGCCTGGATGAGTTTCTCCGGCGCCTTCACCGGGTGAAGGATCCCCATCGACACCACCAAGGGCCGGCTGGCGGGTGCTCGCGTCCTCCATGGTGGCTTCGGGACAGAATGCGCGAGCACCGTGATCGGTGGAGCCCACGCTCCTGGCGGTTGATCGAGCTCGACCAACCGGCGCGCGGCCTCCGAATGGACGATCGCCGACGTTGCCTTGTCGAGGAGGTGTCGCGTGAAGAACACGGCATGGCTCGTAAGCCATTCGTACACGTCCTCATCGTCACCCATCGACCAGCATGTTCGGGAAGGAACCCGCGGGCCGTACTGTGCGTCGATGATCGCGTCCAGCTCCCGCTGCCACGATTCGCCGTACTGGGCTCGGGTCCACGTGAGGGTCAATCGGTGCAGGCGCACATCGTGCAGCCAGAGGATCCCGGGAAAGCGGAGCGCTGCGGTGTAGGTGGCGTGGTGGTGCACGCTATTTCCGAGGGTGTAGATGATGGCGTCGTACGAAGCCGGGTCGGCTGTGACACCGAGTCGCGAGATGGGCAGGACGCGGTGGGCTTCGTCTCGCAGCGCGCGGCCATCAGAGCCCGGCTCGACGAAGACGTCGAGGTCACACCGCGCATTCAGTTCAGCGAGGAGACGCTGGTTGTAGCCGGCCACACCTGATGGGATCGGTGGGAACGGTCCGACCAGAGCCAAGCGGGCTCGTCTCGCTCGGGGACGCTGACGTTGGGGGCGGAGCCCGTCGATCGCCGAGACGGTCAACTCGGCGACGTGTTCCCATGTCGTCCGATCGGCTGCAGCGCGACCGGCACGTCGCAAGTCGTCGCGAAATGACCCGAGGGTGAGGGCTTTGGCGGCCAACGCGGCCAGTTGGTCCGGCGCGGCGGGATCGAATGTGCTGTCGGGAAAACGAAGAATCTCTGGGATGGACGTCCTGTTGGACGTGATCGTTGGACAGCCCGCCGCTGCTGCCTCCGCGACAGGCAGACCGAAGCCCTCGGAGAAAGACGGGAACACGAACAGGAGAGCGGACTGATAGAGGAGGAGCAAAAGGCTGTCGCTGACGTGCCCGGTGATGACGACCTCGTGATCGGCGAGACCGACAGCTCTTGCATGGCTGCGCCAGCGTTCCCGCCATGAAGATGGAGCGTCGCAAGTGATCACCAACTGCAAGTTGGCGCGCATCTCGGCAGGTACCAGCGCGTAGCCGTCGAGCAGCCCTTCGGTGTTCTTGCGATCGTGGCTGCCTGTGACAGACAGCACGAATGGGCGGGTCACGGCCGGGATGGCGCGGCCAACAGCGTCCCTCGCCGCGTCAGGATCGGAAGCAGGGCGAAAAGAGCGGGCCACACCGCCGCCGATCACATGGATGCGCTCCGGGTCGAGTCCAAGCCTGCTCGCCGCGTCGTCCGCTGTGTACTGGGAGATGGCGAGAACGGCGTCGGCGCTGCGCACGATCGAGAGCCGGGCCGCATAGCGGAGCCGGCTTTGCCGATCGGGCAGGTAGCGGTCGGGGTCGGTCATCGGGATGAGGTCGTAAAGAGTGACGATGATCGGCGTGCCACGAGGAAGTCCCGGCGGCGGCAGCAATGACTCCACCGGCGAGCCCATCTCGAAGGGCGACATGAGGTGGTAGACGGGACTCCGAGCGTCGTCGAGAGGCTCGACGGATCGCCATTGCAGTTCCGGCGCCGTCGCCAGGTCCGGCGGTAGGTGTGGTGCAGGGCGCAGCGGATTCATCAGTACCGCGCCTACCCGGCCGCGTCGACCGAGCAGGGCGCGGGTGTGCTCGAGGACGTACCGGCCGATGCCGCGGTCCCGGAATTCCGGGTTCTGCAGGGCTTGGACGTCCAACACGAGGGACGACGGGTGGGTGGCTACCGCGATGGCTCCAAGCCTTGGCGTAGTCGGGCGACCTCATGCTCGAGCGAGGTCACGAGCTCCTCGAGCGGGTGGAGCTCGTTCTCGAGCCGAGAGTTGAGGCCGTCGACGCGGAGGACCATTGCGGTCATCCGCTCCTCGAGCTCGTCACGAAGGCGGTCGCTCGCTGCGACTGCGGTGTCCAGATGTTCGTGGAGACCCATGAAACGTCGGTCGAAATAGACCGGCAACGGCCCGCCCAGCAGTCGGCCGACGCGCCTGAGGAGCCTTTTCATGTGGGCGATGTTACGCGACCGGCCGTGGAGCTCGGCCGGCCCGCGACTATTCTCGGCACTCTCAGCGAGCAGGAAGTTCCTCTAGTTGGCCAGCCGCCAACCGGCGTCGACCGCCGAGTCACCATTGCCAATCGTTCGGCACGCCCCGATTGCGACTCGCAACGGTCAGAGCCCGATGTTGACAGCAACGCTCGCGCTTGCTGTTCTCGTGGGCCTCGGCTTCCGCCTCTGGATGCTCTCGGGACGCATCGGCGTGCTCGACTCCGACGGAGCGGTCTCCGGCTTGATGGCCCGACACATCCCCCGAGAGCTTCCGGTCTTTTATTGGGGCCAAGCGTACGGCGGCAGCTTGGAGAGCTTCGTCGCTGCTGCCTTGTTTCGGGTGTTCTCACCCACGGCGTACGTGCTTCGCCTGGTGCCGGTCAGTTTCTGCGCAGGGTGCTCGGTGCTCTGTTGGCGCATCGCATTGCGGATGATCGGTCCGGCAGCCGCTCGTCTCGCGGGCGTCCTGTTCTGGCTGCCCTCGATCGGGCTGATGTGGTGGTCCACCAAGGTGGGTCCGTACTGGGCAGCGTTGTTCTTCACGTTGCTCGGGCTCCTGCTCCTCATGCGGGTCGCAGAGGACGAAGACTGGTCGGCGACAGAGGTCGGAGCGCTCGGGTTCACCTGCGGCCTTGCATGGTGGGCGAGTCCCCAATCCGCCTATGTGCTCGCTCCTGCCGCAGCGGTGCTCCTTCCACGTCTCGTCCGCAAATGGCGAGCAGTGCCTGTCGCCCTCGCCGGCATCGCGGCCGGTGCGGCCCCATGGCTCGTGTTCAACCTCCGACACCACTGGACTTCGCTCCAGTCACCGGGCCAGGCGACCGACCTGCCGAATGGATACCTCGACCACGTGTGGGGATTCTTCACCACTGCGCTGCCGATGGCGCTCGGCCTGCGCCAGCCCTATACGAAGGAGTGGGTCCAAGCGCAACTCGCACCCACGATCTACGTCGCGATCCTTGCCGGGTTCGTGATGCTGTCGATCCACGCATTCCGTCGCCGCTCGCCGCTCGTTCCGGTTGTCGTCGTCGCCGGGATGTACCCGTTTCTCTACGCCTTGTCACCCTTCAGCTGGTTCGTCGGGCTGCCGCGCTACCTGCTGTTTCTCCTGCCCTTCACCTCGATCCTCCTCGCATCCGTGACCGGCGGTCGAACGCTGCGATCGCTCATGATCCTCGGTGTCGCGTGTCTGCTGCTTGGCGTGGGAACGGCGCGAATCCTGCACACAGGCACGTCCCCGGGAGCGCCCGACGTTGCCGTCCCGTTGAAGATGACCGGACTCGAGGCCTTGTTCGCCGACCACGGCGTGCGTTACGCGTTCGCCAACTACTGGGTCGCGTACCGTGTCACGTTCGAGCTCCACGAGCGCGTCAGCGTCACGGCGATCGACCTCCCTCGCTACGCGCCCATCGATCGCGCCGTGCGCAGTGATCCTGCGCCCGGGTACCTCTTCGTCAGCGGGTCATCGTGGCAGAAGCGGTTCGAGCGTGAACTGGCCGACCGGGCCATCGTCGCTGCGACGTACCGCCGAGGACCGTGGGTGCTCATCGTGCCGGCCCACAAGTTCTTGCCGGAGGAAGCCCCGGACGCATGGGTGGGGTGACTGTCTGCGGTCGAGGCCGTGACCGTGAATTTCGGAACGACCCTGGTTGCGCGCGCGTTCGTCCGCACCGGGTGGGTGGCTTCGGGCCTCTCAGGGCACGAGGCTGACGGCGGGGTAGGACCCGCTGTCGAGTCCGACGGCGAAACGGCGACCGGTCAGGGCGCCCGTCGATGGGAACACTCCGTTGGTGACCCCTGCGCCGAAGGCGAAGAACGAGCAGTTCAACGAGGTCGTGCTGTTGACGAAGCAGCGCACGTGGGGCCCACCTCCTGGCCCTGCCCCCGACACGATCTCCTCGGTGCCTGAGCCGTCCACCTGACCCGTCGACACCCGCACGCCGCCTCGGAAGGCGGCGTCGTAGGTGAACCACTCACGCCGCAGCATGGCCGGACCGGTGGCGTTGTCGAAGCCCCACACCCGGAGGTGGGGTCCGCCCCCTGGACCGGCACCGGTGATGACCTCGGCGCCAGGCGAGGACGACAGCGTGTCGCCCGCGGCGACGTTGACACCGCCGCGGAAGCCCGCGTCATAGGCGAACCACTCGGCAGTGAGCGTCGCCGTCGAGCCGGATACCCGCCACACCCGCACGTGAGGTCCGCCGCCGGGTCCGGCGCCGGTGACGATCTCGTCCCCATTCGTGTCGGGCCGGATGTTGCCGGCTCCTGCGCTGATGCCGCCGGTGAAGCCTGCGTCGTACGCGAACCATTCCGCCCGCAGCGTGGCCGCCCGACCGGCCACCGACCACACGCGGACGTGCGGGCCCCCCGTCGGGCCAGGCGTGGTCACCAGCTCGTCGAGTCCAGTGCCGTCGACGTTGGCCGCGGCGACGCTCACGCCCGCCGAGAAGGTCGCGCCGTAGGCGAACCACTCGGCCACGAGGCGAGGGCGACCTCCAGCGGTGCTCCAGACTCGTACGTGCGGACCGCCGCCCGGGCCCGCGGCGGTGGCGATCTCATCACCGGGATCGTCGGTGAAGTTGCCCACGGCAGTGCGTACTCCGCCCCGGAACCCTGAGCCGTACGCAAGGAAGCCGTCGTTCGTTCGGACGCGAGATTGGTGCTGTGGCCACGCCAGCCCGCCGCGGCCGTTGGTGTTCAGTACCCAGAGCTCACCACGCCCGCCCTGTTCGGGCAGCGTCGGGCCCGCGCCATCCGCACGCGCTGATCCCATCACGACCTCGTTCGTGCCGTCGCCGTCGAGATCACCGATGGCGGGGGAGTTCCACATGGTGAACCGCGTCGAGGTGTCGAGGACGCGGTCGCCGGAGACGGTCCACGCCTTGACCCGCCAGTTCGCGTCGCTGGCCACGACTTCGGGAACGCCGTCGCCGGTGACGTCGGCCAGCATCGGTCCGAAGAAGTAGCCACCGTTTCCGTTGGGAACCTGGGCCGACACGCCGTCCCGGCTCCACACGGCAGCCCCGTACCACGTGAGCAAATACATGTTGCCGCTCTGGTCGCCGATGGCGATCTCCGGGTATCCGTCCCCCGTGAGGTCAGCGACGGCCGGCGAGCCGATGATCACGTTGGGTGCGTCGAAGCGCCACATCAGGCTGCCGTCTCCTCGCCAGGCGTAGAGGCTCCTGCCGCGGGGCTCGTTGGACGGGAAGAATCCAGAGCCGCTGATCACCTCGAGCGACCCGTCGTTGTCGAGGTCGGCCAAGGCGGGCGACGACCAGGCGAAGCCAGAAGTTGCCTGTGGCCAGCCCGGCAGCTCGGTGCCATCGACGCGCATCACGTGCACGAGTCCGCCCCGCGCTATGGCGCCGAAGGGCTGGCAGTTGCCACAGTCGTTCCCGACGTCCGAGCCGATGACGATGTCGGGTGAGCCGTCGCGATCCACGTCGCCCACCGCCGCGGTGGAAGCGACGCCGTCCCACACGTCGCGGGGCCACCCCGGCAGGACGGACCCGTCGGCCCGCCAGACGTAGATCTTGTGACTGAACGAACCGACGATCACCTCGAGTCGGCCGTCATTGTCCAGGTCGGCGAGAGTCGGGGAGCCCACCACACCGGTACAGGCATCGGTCGAGCAATGACTCGGATAGTCGGCGTTGTAACCCGTGAACTGCGGCCAGCCCGGCAGGATCTGGCCGCCGGCGCCGAACGCGAAGACCCACCCGTTGTCAGAGCCAATGACGACGTCGTTCGAACCGTTGCCGTCGACGTCGCCGATGGCGGGCGTGCCGTTGATGGGGGCGGTGGGCGTGCTCGGCGCGTCCAGCCGTCGCGGCCAGCCCGTGAGACGCGATCCATCGGGGTTGTACGCGTAGACCTTGCCGTCGAGCGAACCGATCACGATCTCGAGGGCCGGGTCACCATCCAGATTGCCGAGGGTGGGCGAGGAGTGCTTGTACCAGCCCGAGGATCCGGTGCTCCCCTCGATCGGCGTGCTCATCCGGCCCCCGGTTGCCGGATCGTCGGTCAGTTGGGGCCAGCCGGACCGGACAACAGCTCCTGCCTCGGTGCCGTGGTTGGCAGCCGCCGGCCCGGCAGTGAGAGGGACGATGGCGGCGACGAGCGCCACTGCGATCAGGGCGAAAGCGGGGCGCGAACGGACGAGCGAGGCCACCTTGGTTCTATCGGACGTTCGCGCCGCCGCCCTGAGGACTCATTTTGGTTTGGCTACGGAACCAGTCTCGTGAGCGGCCATGTGCCCTGGCCGGTCGACGCCAGCACGGCGCCGGCGACTCCACCCACCCGAGCGCCGTTCGCCCACGCGCCGCCGAAGACGAACTGGTTGATGAGCAACCCGCTGCCATCGAGGCGCCTGGCGGTGACGTGCGGTCCGCCGGTCTCGCCCGCACCAGTCAGCAGCGCTCCCTTCGGACTGCCGGTGGTCGTGCCCACGTAGACGCCGGCCCGGAAGGAGGCGTCGTAGGCAAAGAACTGCGACACGATGCCCCCACCGGGCGTGAACACCCGCACATGCGGACCTCCACCCGGTCCTGCACCCACAACGATCTCGTCGTTGCCATCACCGGCGAGGTCGCCACCAGCAACTCGTACGCCGCCTCGGAAGCCCTCGTCGAACGCGAAGAACTGGGAGACCACGCTGCCGTCACGCCGCATGACCTTGACGTGGGGACCTCCGCCGGCCCCCGCCCCGGTGACGATCTCGGAGGCGCCACCGTCGACGTTGGCGCATCCGACGTAGACACCGCCATGGAACCCGGAATCGTACGCGTAGAAGCCGTTGCTGAAGAGTTGCCCGTTGGGTTTGAAGATGCGGATGTGGGGTCCGCCCCCGGGGCCGGCCGCGGTCACGATCTCCGCGGTCCCGTCGCCGTCGACGTCGCAAACCGCCACGCGGACGCCGCCCGTGAAGTCGGAGGCGTACGCGAAGAACGAACCGACGACGGTGCCGTCGAGTCGCTGTACGACCACGTGCGGCCCACCGCCTGCGTCCGCACTGTGCGCAATGATCGGGACCGAGCCGTCCATGCCTCCTGCCACGAACACGCCGCCGCGGAACCCGCGTCCGAAGGCCTGCCAGCCGAGTTGGAACAGGGTCGAGCGGAGCTCACGGGCTGCCGGAGCGCCGGCGTTCACCACTGTTCTGAACGTGGCGGCCGACACGGTCTTGGTGCCCGACGAGCCGATGACCCGCACGCTGGCCGGGCGACCGGAGAACCCGTAGGGCTCGAGAACCTCGACGGCCTGGAGTGTGCCCACGGTCGTGGCGGCATTGGCGTCCAACCAGGTCTGTAGCTCGGAGCCCGAATAGGTCTGAGACCAATCGCGGTAGGGGCTGGAAGCCTCGTCACCCGGATCGAGAACGCCCCGGAGGTAAGGAATGGCCGATCCGCCGAACACCACCTCGTTGTTCTCGGTGCGACCTCCGCTCGACGAATGATAGAGCGCCTGGATGGGGGCGCCGTTGTAGGTCACGACCATGCCCGCCGTGCTGTCGACGGCTGTGCGCCATCGCGGGAAGAACGTCGTGTCGGCTTCCTTCTCGAATCCGATGTAGTTCTGGTCCCGGGTGTCGCGCAACAGGCCGCACGCGCATCCGGGGCGGTTCTGTCCGGATCGCTGGACCTTCTCGAGCGCGTAGGTGCGGCCGGCGATTGCCTGTGCCTTGAGGGCTTCCACGTGCCACGACGACGGCATCTCACCGAGCCCGTACAGGTAGTGCTCCATGGCCAGGTCGCGCGCGACGATTCGCATGGTTGAGTTCGACGTCTTGGTCACCTCGATGGCACCCCAGCGGAATCGCATCCCGAGCGCGGCCAGGCCAACGCAAGGACTCGTGCCCGCGATGCCGCTGCAGTTCGACGCGGGCGAGCCCTCCGGCCGGATGACGATGGGACCCGCGGTGGGGCCGAGCAGGACGTTGCTGCCCTGCGTGAGACGCAAACCGTCGGCCCCCACGGTGACCCGGGCCGCCGGCGCCCCCGATGGTGTCGTGTCGACGGTGACGGGCCCCGACGGGGCCTGGTCCGCCGTCACGACGATGGGCCCGGACGTGTTGAAGTCCGTGGAGGCGCCGACATCGGCCAGCCACACTCGAAGCGCTGGCTGGGCGACGGTTGCGAGCGCGGTGCCCGTGTAGAACTTTGCCAAGATGCTGCCGGCGCCCGCACCACCGTCGGCGTACGCCTTCGCGCCGTACTGGCTCATCCCCACGCCGTGGCCGAACCCTGCGCCGGCGAAGTGGTAGCTCCCGGAGGGGCCCAGCGAGGTCGGACGGGCCGGCCACGCGCCGATGAGCAGGCCGGTGCCGGCCGTGATGGTGGCGATGAGGGTGATGAGGAGTTTCCGCACGCTTCCACCTCGGGGGGTCGGGAGGCGCCCATGTTCGCGCCCGCTGCAAGCCGATCTGGTCATGGTGCCGCCGCCCGCAGGTAGACGGCGCGGGTGTCCGATGCCGTGCGGGCCCAGCTGAAGTCGCCGGCTCGCAGCCGTCCCGCGTCCACCAGTTGCTTCCTTGTCGTGGCGTCCTCGAGCACCGACGCGATGGCCGCGGCGAACCCGTCCACGTCGTCGGGCTCGACGAGCACGGCCGCGTTCGCGACAGTCTCCGCCGTGGCGCCCGAGCGAGCGGCCACCACCGGGGTGCCCGCGTCCATGGCCTCGATGAGCGGCATCCCGAATCCTTCATAGAGCGACGGGAAGGCGAGCACGGCCGCCTCCTCGAGCAAGGCTGCAGCGCGACCGTCGTCGATGTAGCCCGTGAGTGTCACTCCCTCGGTCAGGTTCCGTTCGCGGAGCAAGCCAGGGACATCCACCAACGGGTCCGGCGCGCCGGCGAGGACGAGCCGCAGCTCGAGACCTGTCCTCCGCAGGGCCACATACGCGTCCAACAGGAGCGGGAGGTTCTTGCGGCGGCCCAGGGTGCCCAGCAGCAGGACGTACGGCGGGCCCGGCGGCAGCGCCGATGACGTCGGCTGCACCCGTCGATGTCCCCCGTTGGGGATGACGGTGATCCGGTCGCGCACCTCGGGAAGCCATTCGCCGAGCTCGTCGGCCGTGAATCGCGACACGGCGATCACTTCCGCGGCCCGGCGCAGCACGGGTGGCAGAAGATGGGCGAACGCCTTGACGGGCGGGAGACAGGTCTCGGGATGGCGGACGAATGCGAGGTCGTGCACGGTCACGACCACCGGTGTGTGCCGGGTCGGCGGGGCGATGTAGTTCGGTGCGTGGAAGACGTCGCATTTCAGGAACCACTCCAGAGGCGGATAGCGGGTGCGGTCCCACATCAGCTGCAGGGGACGTGCCGGCATGAACCGGCGGACGACGGTGGTGTTGGGGAGATCGATTTCGAGCTGGCGCGCCGTTCGCCACGAGATGGGCAGCACGAGGCGTTCGTCGTCGGGAGCGGACATCGACAGCGCGTCGATGAGCTCGGCCGTGTACCAGCCCACACCTGTCCTGGGACCGAGCAGCGGCGTGCCGTCGAAGCCGATGCGCATCCGGGCGAACCTACCCGGAGGGCTCAGGGCGCGGTCGCCGTTCGGACATCGTCATCGGAACAAGTCCTCGTGCGGCGGCCGGACGATCTCCTCCGCGACGGAGCCTTCGCGCAGCCAGATCGGGTCGAGCCCGCGGACGATGGCGACCGGGATTCCTCGCGCCTTGCCCATGACGAGATCAGCGGCTGCGGCGATCTCGTCGGCCACTGCGATCTCCGTCGCCTGCAGTTCGTGGCCGAGCGCATCGGCGGTGCCCCGCAGATCCACGACAGCCGCCACTCCGGCACAGCCGATGGCGACGTCGGTGACCCCCCGGCGCCAGGCGCGTCCGAACGTGTCCGTGACGACCACGCCGAGGTTGACGTTCGTCCTTGCCTGCAGGCCGTCGCGAACGCGGCGGGCCGAGCGGTCCGAGTCGACGGGCAGGAGTGCTGCCGAACCCCGCTCGACGTTCGAGAGGTCGACGCCCGCGTTCGCACACACGAAGCCATGGCGCGTCTCGCTGATCACGAGGTCGCCCCGCCGGCGCAGGACCCGCACCGATTCGCGCTCGACGAGTTGCTTGTGCGCGAGCGGATCGTCGGGGTCGACCGCGACCAGCCTGCCCTCGACTTTCGAGACTGCCTTCTGGGTCACCACCACGACGTCGCCTTCGTGGAGCGCCGCTCGTTCGACGATGAGCTCAGCGAGCTCATCGCCTGGGCGGAGCTCGGGCAGGCCGGTGACGGGGAGGACCGACAGCATCACGCCACTCGTTCGCCCTCGAGCACGACCCGCGCGAGCGCGGCCGCCTCGACCCGGCTGCGCATGATCGTCGGCGTCACGATGCACGCCATCCCCTCGGCCTCCACGGCATCAGCCAGGGCGGCGTCGGCCTGGTCCACGACCAGCGCGCGCGCCAGTGGCGAGTACAGCCGTGCGACGCCGACGACCGACGCCTCGTGGCCCAGCTCGGCGAGCATGCGATCAGCCGGCCCCTTCAGGGCCGCACCCGCGACGATCGGGGAGATGGCGATCGTGCGATCTCTGGCCGACTCGATGGCGGCGCGCACCCGCGGTACGGCGATGATGGGCCCGATGGACACGATGGGATTGGACGGACAGATCACCACGCGGTCTGCATCGACGATGGCCTCGACGACGCCGGGCGCAGGTGCGGCCGTCTCGACCCCCGCGAACCTGACAGCGGAAATGGCTACGGCATGCTGGCGGGCGACGAAGTACTCCTGGAAGCCGATCTCGACGCCACCCTCGACAGTCACGCGTGTCTCGACCCGGTCATCGCTCATCGGAATGACTCGGAGCCCGAGCCCGAACGATCGCGCGAGCGCTGCAGTCACCTCGCTCAGGGGTTGGCCACGGTGCAGGCACTGGGTGCGATAAAGGTGGGTGGCCAGGTCACGGTCGCCGAGGCGGAACCACGATTCGCCGCCTCGCAGCTCCAGCTCGTCCATCACGCGCCATGATTCGCCGGCGAGACCCCAGCCCGTCTCGCCGTTGACGGCATCGGCCAACGTGTACGTCACGGTGTCGAGATCAGGGCTGATGTGAAGCCCGTGGAGGACGATGTCGTCGCCCGTGTTCACGATGGCGGTGACGTCCTCGGGCGGGACGACGTCGATGAGGCCGTGAAGGAACCGCGCGGCTCCGACCCCACCTGCCACAGCCGTGATCACAACGAGAGCCTATGGGCATGGCAGGGTGTGGGACGATGACAGGCGATACGCCATCGGTCGGGGCTGTCGTGGTCAATCACGACGGCGGCCAGCTCACCATGGCGAGCCTCGCGTCCCTCCGCGCCCAGAACTACCCGTCGGAACGGCTGCGCATCGTCCTCGTGGACACCGCGTCCAACGACGGAGTATCCGCATTGGTGCGCGCGACGTGGCCCGAGGTGTGTGTCGTGGACGCTGGGTCCAACCTCGGCTTCGCAGGCGGTGTCAACCTCGGGGTGCAGCATGCCGACCCGGCGGACCACATCGCACTCCTGAATCCGGATGCGACAGCCGATCCGAACTGGCTCAGCTCGCTGGTCGCGGCCATGGCGGCGGACCCCCGCATCGGCGCGGTGAATGCCAAGGTGCTCTTTGCCGGCCGCTTCCGCGACGTCCAGTTCGAGGGTCGGACGCAGGTATGGGGCGCCCGCCAGGATGGCGTAGACGTGTGGAGCCGTCTGCAGTTCGTCGACGGGTGGGTCGGACCGAGCTACGACCGGGGCGTCGCCTATCAGTGGTCACTCGGGCCAGCGCTCGTGCGCGTACCGGACGGAGCGCCGGTCTACCTTCTCGTCGGACGCGACGGAGGCTCGTTGTCCTGGGAGCCGGCGCCCACGTGGGGACCGCCAAATGATGTGCTCAACAGCGCGGGCTTGCTCGTCACCGATGACGGATTCGGTGCCGACCGCGGGTACCTCGAGGTCGACCACGGGCAGTATGACGATCGCGCCGAGATCTTCGCGTGGACCGGCTCGGCCGTCCTCCTGCGTCGCGCGTACCTCGACGACGTCGGTCCGCTGGACCATCGGCTCTTCCTCTACTACGAGGATCTCGACCACGCGTGGCGAGGCAGGGGTCGGGGCTGGCGCTACGTCTGCGAGCCGGCGGCCGTCGCCCATCATGTCCACCAGGCCTCAGCCGGGCGCTCCGCGCTGACCGACATCCTCATCGAGCGCAACCGCCTCATCGTGCTGCGACGGCATGCGGGGCGGCGTGAAGCACTTCGGGCGGGCGCCCGTCACCTCCTCGTCACTGGGTCGTACGCCCGTCGTGACATCGTGCTCCGGATCCTGCACGGGCGGCGCCCGTCGGCCGTCATCGTCAGGCGCCGGATGCGCGCCCTCACGGGAGCCGCGCCGTACTTCTTGAAAAGGCGGTGACGCGCCTCGTGAACACTGCGAAAGGGGCGCTCAGGGTGGTCGGATAGCGTGCCCTTGCCTTGGACGAACTGCACTCCCGCGTAGTTGGTCGACCACAGCCGAGCGAGGACGGTTGAGTCGCATCGCGGTCGTCACGACGGATGTAGTGGGCACGCGCATGGCCGGGCCTGCCATTCGGGCATGGCACGTCGCCGCCGCGTTGTCACGCGAGCACGACGTCCGGCTCGCCTCCACGACCTCGTGTTCCCTCAGCGACGACCGGTTCACCACTGAAACGGCCACGACCTCCGATGCCGTGCGCCATCTCGAGCAATGGTGCGACGTTTTCATCTTCCAGGGGACGGTGCTGGACGGGTTTCCGTTCCTCGGTGGCTCGGCCAAGGTCATGGTCGTCGACGTGTATGACCCCATGCACCTCGAGCAACTGGAGCAGACGCGAGACACGGACAGCGAGAGCCGCGAGCGCATCGTGCGGCACGCGGTGGTGGTGTTGAACGACCAGTTGCTGAGAGGCGACTTCTTCATGTGCGCGAGTGCCAAGCAACGCGCCCTCTGGCTCGGCCATTTGTCTGCGCTCGGGCGCGTCAATCCCGCGACCTACGACGAGGACGGCAGCCTCGGCTCTCGTCTCGCGGTCGTGCCCTTCGGGCTGCAGGAGACGCGTCCGTCGCCATCCGCCCCTGCGGTCAAGGGCGTGATCCCTGGGATCGGCCCGCACGACGACCTGCTCCTGTGGGGCGGTGGCATCTACAACTGGTTCGATCCGCTCACGCTCATACGCGCGATGAACACGCTCCGGTCACGATGGCCGACCGCTCGCCTGCTGTTCATGGGAGTGCAACATCCCAACGTGCCGACGATGCGGATGGCGCTGGACGCCAGACGGCTCTCGGACGAGCTCGGACTGACGGGTTCGCACGTCTTCTTCAACGAGGGATGGGTCCCCTACGACCGTCGCCACGACTATCTGCTCGAAGCGGACGTCGGCGTCAGCACCCATCTCGACCATCTCGAGACCGAGTTCTCGTTCCGAACCCGGATCCTCGACTACCTGTGGGCGGGTCTGCCGATCGTCACCACCCAGGGCGACTCCTTTGCCGAGCTGGTTGAGCAGCGCCAGCTCGGCTTGACAGTGCCGGCTCAGGACGTCGAGGCGCTGGCAGCGGCGCTGTTGCGCATCCTCGGTGACGCCGACCTGCGTACGACTTGTCGCAAGCATGTCGAGGAGGTCGCCCCGGACTTCGCGTGGGACAAGGTGCTGGAGCCACTGTTGACGTTCTGCAGGAACCCCTCCGTCGCGCCCGACCGGACCGACGACGCCATCGCCCTCGCGCTCGAACGCAGTCGGTCGGCGTTGGCCGCGCCACGGGGTTGGCGCCGCGACATGACCATCACGATCGACCACTTCCGGCGGGGCGGTGTGCGCCAGGTCGTGCGCAAGGCTGCCAGCCGTGTGGGTCACACGTTGCGATCGCTGGCGGGCCGACCTCCCCGGTAGGGTTGATCAGCGTGCATCGCCTCGAGGCGTCCAGCTTCGACCTGTTCGGCCGGTACTCACACATCCACGCACTGCGAGCCGGTCACCTCGGCGCCGCCCCACTGCGGATCCTGGACGTCGGCGACCCGGCGGGCGTCATCGCGTCCGTCTTTCCCGATGACCACACGGTGTCCTTGGACGTCTACGCGGACGATCCGCCCGTGCTCTCTGAACATCAGGCCGTTGTCGGCTCGGGCTTCGAGCTGCCCTTTGCGTCCGACTCCTTCGACCTGATCGGCGCGCACGACGTGTTCGAGCACCTCGCTGCGAACCGCCGAGTCGACTTCGTCAAGGAGCTGCTTCGAGTGAGCCGGGGGCCGGTTGTCCTCGTCGCCCCGTTCGACGATCCTCGGACGGCGCGTTGCGAGCAGCTCGTCAATGCGCAGTTTGCGACACGAGTGGGCCACTCGCTCAATGCTCTGGACGAGCATGCCGAGCTCGGTCTGCCCGACCTCGACGGTCTCGTGGCTTGGCTTGTCGAAGAGGGGATCGAACACCACGTCCACGGCGACGGGTGGCTCTACCACTGGCTGGGCTTCTATCTCGTGAAGAGCGCTCTCGTGGCGTGTGGCGCCGGAACCGACCATGTTGCCTTCGATGCGGCCATAAACGCCTTGCTCCAGGAGCCGGACCATCAGCCGCCGCACTATCGCCGGACGGTCGTGTTGCGCCCCGGCTCGGCGGTCGTCGACCTTCCGCCGCTCCAGCCCGTCGAGCCGCCCGCCGCCGTCGCCGAGGAGGTCGAGCGATTGACGAATCTCGGGCTCAGTCTTGCGGCAGCGCTGCCGTCCGGCGAGAACCCCCTCGACGTGCGATCCGCGGCCAGGGCGTGGTGTGCGACGCACCAGGACGACCCGGGCTCCACCGGGCAGCTCTCGCGATCGCTCCTCGCCGCGTTCGATGCGGTGCGACCGTTGGCGGATCACGATGACGTGCGCGCACGGCGCGACCGCGACGGCCGTCCCCGCGTGTCGGTGATCGTCGTCAATCTGAACGGCCGCGAGCACCTGGGTGCCTGCCTGGACTCCATTGCGGCCCAGGACTACCCCGAGGGACGCACTGAGGTGGTCGTCGTCGACAACGGCTCGACGGACGGTTCGTTGGACCTCCTCGCGGCGGAGTATCCCTGGGTGAAGGTGCTGCCGCAGGCGGAGAACACCGGCTTCGCTCCAGCGGTACAGACGGGTGTCGAGGCCGCCACCGGAGATTGCGTCGCGCTGATCAACAACGACATGCGTGCTGACACCGCATGGCTCACGGAGCTGGTGGATGCATTTGCTCCGGAGGACGGTTACACCTGTGTCGCGGGACAGATTCTGTCGTGGGACGGCACGAAGCTCGACTTCGGCGGTGGCGCGGTGAGCTTCAACGGCATGGCGCATCAGGTGGGGTTCGGTACTCCCATCCAGTTGGCTGATGTGGAGGACCGTCAGGACCTGCTCTTCGCGTGCGGAGGGTCGATGCTCGTCAGCCGCGAGGTCTACCTTCAGTCCGGCGGGTTCGACCCGAAATTCTTCGCCTACTTCGAGGACGTTGACTTCGGCTGGCGCCTTTGGCTCCTCGGCCACAAGGTCCGCCTGGCGTCGAGGGCCAAGACGTACCACCGCCTCCATGGGACCTCGTCCCGCTTCCCGGAGCACCAGCGCATGTTGCTGTACGAGCGCAACGCCCTGCGCATGATCATCAAGAACTACGACGAAGTCCATCTCGGCCAGGTCCTCGGACCCTCGTTGCTCCTGCTGATCAAGCGTGCTCTGGTGCGCGGCCAGCTCGACGACGCGGCGTACCGGCTCGGGGGCGACGCGTCCGAGAGGGAAGAGGTCCCCCGGCTCGCGCTGGCCCATCTGCATGCCGTGTCGCAGGTGATCGACGACTTCGACGACCTCATGGCCGAGCGCACGAGGATCCAACTCGCACGCGTGCGCTCTGACGACGACGTATTGCCGCTCTTCCGCACGCCCCACCGGTCGGCCCTCGTCGAGCACGAGTACCTGGTCGCGCAGCACCGCATCCTGTCCGGCATGGCGCTCGGTCCGGCGCTGCGGCGATCCGAAGCCGGTGGTGTTCTGGTCGTAGCGCCGCCCGATGCGGCAAATCGATCACGCGTCGACGGCCGGGCCTCAGGGATGGCGCGGGCGTTGGTGCCCGACGTCTCGGTGACGATCGCGTACTCCGTGACGGCGAGTCTCGACGTCGAGGGGGTCGATCTGACGCGGTACGAGGACGGCCAGCACCTGCGCCGGCTCGCGCTCGAGTCCCAGGTGGTTGTGATCCCAGCATCGCTCCTCGACGAGCACCCGTCCGTCATGGACGCGCCGGCCGTCGTGGTGGCCGATCTGGGCGAGCCGGGCGATGGTTCCTTCGAGCACGTGTTGGCAACCGCGGATTTCTTCACGTGTGCCAGCGAGTCGAGTCGTCTGTACTGGCTGGGAAGACTGGCCGCCGTCGGAAGGACGGACCACTCGATCCCCTCGGCCGATCCGACGCTGCACGACTTGATCGATGTCGTACCGGACGGCGTGCCCGACCGAAGGCCCCACCGTGACCCCTCCGTGCTCGGGCGGCTGCCCGGTTTGGCCCCGCGTGACCTCGTCGTCCTCTGGGAGAGCCGCGGCACCCAGACCGCGGAGGCGCGGCTTGTGATCGACGCGTTCAGGACCGTTCTCGAGCGAGTCCCCAACGCCAAGCTCGTGATCGTCCACGGCCCAGACTCGAGCGACGCGGCCCCGCTTCCCGTCGAGCTCGCCATGTCTTCTCCCGCGCAAAGCGGCTTGCCGGGGATGTCGATCAGGGCGGTCGACAGCCAGGAGGAACGCGAGGCGCTCCTCGCCGCCGCCGATGTCAGCGTGGTTCCGGGCGCGAGTGGGGCATCCCGGTCTCCAGTGCTCGACCATCTCTGGGCGGGACTGCCCGTCGTCTGCACGACGGCCGACCCGTTCGCGGCAGAGATCCGGGTGCATCGAGCGGGACTCACCGTTCCACCGGGTGCCGCTCGGCCGATGGCCGATGCCCTTGTGCGCCTCTTGCAGGACGCAGAGCTTCGCGCACGATCGGGAGCACGGGCCGAGGAGCTCGCTTCCGCCTACACCTGGCGCAGGGCGGTGGCCCCCATCCGCAGGGTGCTGCACGAGCCCTGGCGCTGGCAGGCACGGCGCACGGTCCGTCATCCGGCCGCCAACATGGACACGGCCGCTGCGGTCATACGCGCCGACGAAGAGCGCATCTCGGGGCTCAGTCGTGACCTCGAGGCGCGGCTCGGCGAGGTGGCCGCACTACGCGCCCACATCGAGGAGATGGAAGCCACCATCGCCCATCAGGACAGGCGCCTCGCGCTGATCCGGGGCTCGTTCGTGATGCCCGCCTTTCGGCTGGCCAAGGGACTGTTCCGTCGCGGTCGCGAGCAACGGGACTGACTGACCTCTGCTCTCCCACCGTCGCCGTCCTGCAGAGATCCCAGCCGCGATGCACGTGATCGCCGACCTGTCCGCGGGCGTCGACTGATGCAGGTTGGCCTCGTCACCGAGCATTTGCGTCGGCCCGTCCCCGGGGGCATCGGGACGTACATACGAGGGCTGATCCAGGGGTCGGTCGGCCTGGCCGCGGACGACGTCGGGGTGGAGCTGTTGCAGCGCCGACTGCCGGTGCAGCTCGTCACCCGTGCGTGGGACCACGGACGTTTGCGCGAGCGGCGGGGCTTCGATGTCGTCCACGCGCCCTCGCTTGCGTTCCCACCTACCCGTGCCCACTTGGTGGTCACCGTCCACGGGCTCGAGTGGCGGGACCCCGACACCCAATCGCCTCCGCGGGCGCGCGCGTGGCACGAGCGGGCGCTGGCGCGCGCCGCCGCGAGCGGTGCGCTGCTGCTCGCCTCCTCGTCGACGCTCGCGGTCCGGCTCCGCTCCGAGGGCGTGTCGCGGGTGACGACGCTCGACGGCCCGCTCTACGGCTGTGACCACCTGCCGCCTCCGGACGACGCTGCCTGCGATGAGCTTCTCGCCAGGCTCGGGGTTGGCGACCGTTTCGTCCTGAGTGTCGGCACGTTGGAACCCCGGAAGAACCTCCCGCGCCTCGTCGAGGCGTACGAGTTGGTGCGGGCAAAGCTGGCGTGCCCGCTGCTCCTGGTCGGACCCGCAGGATGGGGTCCGGGGTTGGTGCCGAGCGACGGCGTCATCCCGATGGGCGCGGTGGACGACGCGGTGCTGGCCGCGCTGTACCGGCGGGCGACGGGCGTGGCCTACGTGCCGCTGCACGAGGGTTACGGGTTGCCGGCCGTGGAAGCCATGCACGCCGGTGCGCCCGTGCTGGCCAGCCCGGTTCCGAGCGTCGGGGAGGCCGCCCTCATCGCGGACCCGACCGACGTGGGCGACATCGCCGACGGGCTCGTGCGGCTCACCAAGGACGGCGCACGGCGCGACGAGCTCGTCGCGCGGGGCGCGGTCCACGTCGCCGAGCTCACCTGGGAGAAGGCGGCCGCTCGCCACGCCGGACTGTGGCGGCAGATGTACCGCGGAACCCGATGACCGCGATCGATGTCTCCTTCGACGCGACCCCGTTCCCCGTCGATGCGCGCGGGGCCGGGCGCTACGCCCTCGAGGTGTTGGAGGCATTGGCGGAACGGGAGGACGTGGCCATGCACGTGCTGGCACGCCGGGGCGACGGAGCCCGGTGGGCTCGCCTCGGCCCCGCGACCGTGCGGGAGGTTGCGCCCGCGTCGCGACCGGTGCGCCTTGTGTGGGAGCAGCTCGGGCTGCCGCGCGCCTTGGAGCGAGCGGGCGTGGCCGTGCACCACGGCCCGCACTACACGCTGCCCGTTCGGGCCCGGCTGCCGCGCGTCGTCACCGTGCACGACATGACGTTCTTCGACCATCCCGAGTGGCACGAGCGCGCCAAGGTGCCGTTCTTCCGGCGCGCCATCGCGACCGCTGCCCGTCGCGCCGCCGCCATCGTCGTGCCGAGCCAACGCACCGCCGACCTCTTCCTCGCACGGTTCCGTCCAGCGGGCCCCGTCTCCGTGGTGCGGCACGGCGTCGACCATCGCCGCTTCCGGCCGGAGGAGCCGGCGCTGGGCGGGGACGCCGCCGCCTTGTCTGCCCTCGGTGTGCACCCGCCGTATGTGCTGTTCGGCCCGGCCACCATCGAGCCTCGAAAGGACGTCCCCACGTTGGTGCGGGCCTTCGACGACATCGCCGGTGACCACCCGGGGGTGACCCTCGTGCTGGCGGGCGGGCGAGGCTGGGGCTGGGCGGCGGCCGCTGATGCCATTGCGGCCGCCCGTCACCCTCGGCGGGTGACGACGCTGGGGTTCGTCGATGACGCCGCCGTGCCCGCGCTGTTGCGGGGCGCTGCCGCCGTCGCCTACCCGTCCCTCGAGGAGGGCTTCGGCCTCACCGCCCTCGAAGCGTTGGCGTGCGGCGCACCGCTGGTGACGACCACCGGATCGGCGATGGAGGAGGTGGTGGGCGACGCCGGCCTGCTGGTGGCGCCGGGCGACCGGTCCGGGCTGGCCGTCGCCCTGGACCGGGTGCTGACGGGCGACGCCGGCCTCCAGGCCCGGCGCGCCCGCGGCCTCGCGCGCGCGGCGACCGCGACGTGGGAGGCGGCCGCCGCGGGACACGCAGCCGCCTACCGGGCCGCCCTCGACGGCCGCCGGTAGCCTCACCGCGATGCGGGCGTTCCTCACGGGCGGACACGGGTTCGTGGGGCAGTGGTTGATCCGTCATCTCGAATCCCAGGGCGACGAGGTCGTCGCGCCCGGCCCCGAGGTCGACGTCACCGACGCCGGCGCGCTGGCCGCCGCCGTCACCGAGGCCCGTCCCGACGCCGTGTACCACCTGGCCGCGCTGGCCAACGTGTCGGACTCCTGGCGCGACCCCGCACGCACCTTCGAGGTCAACGCCACCGGCACCCTGCACCTGCTCGAAGCGGCCCGCCGGGTCGAGCCGCACCCGCGCGTGCTGCTCGTCTGCTCGGCCGAGGTCTACGGCGGGGCGGCGCCGGACCAAGGGCCCATCGGCGAGGACACGCCGGTGCGTCCGGTGACGCCCTACGCGGCCAGCAAGGTCGCCGCCGAGTACCTCGGCCTGCAGGCCCACCTCGGCTACGGCGTCCCCGTCGTGCGGGTGCGCGCCTTCAACCACGTGGGACCGTCGCAGTCCGGCGCCTTCGTCGTGTCCGACCTGGCCAGGCGGATCGCCGAAGCCGAACGCGACGGCGCCAAGGTCCTGCCCGTCGGCAACCTCACGCCGCGGCGCGACTTCACCGACGTGCGCGACGTGGTGCGCGCCTACCGGCTGCTGGTGGAGGGCGGCACGCCGGGCGAGGTCTACAACGTGTGCTCGGGGCGGGCCATCGCCATCGAGGAGCTGGCCCACCGCCTGCTCGCCCTCGCGGGTATCGACCTCGTGCTCGAGACGGACCCGGCCCTCGTCCGCCCGGTCGACGTGCCGGTGCTGCTCGGCGACCCGTCGCGCATCCGCGACGCGGTGGGCTGGGAGCCGCAGATCCCTCTCGACGACACCCTGCGCGACGTGCTCGCCGAGTGGCGCCAGCGGGTCGCGACCACCGCCTAGACGCGAACTCGCCCGGTTGGACAGCAGATGCACTGTTCAACCGGGCGAGTTCGGGGGGGAAAGGTTCGGACTACGCGGCGGTGGTGATGCGCGACCGCAGCTGCTCGCGGGCGTCCTTGGCGGCCTGGCGGGCCTGGCCCACCAGCTCCTTGGCCTGCTCGGGCAGGCGCTCCTCGAGCTGCTCGACGACGGGCTCGAGACGCTGCTCGATGTCCTTGGCGAGCTTGTGGAGCTGGTCGCGCGCTTCGGTCACCTGGCTCTCGAGCTGGTTGCGGGGGTCCCGCAGCTGCTGCTCGAGCTCGCGGCGCCGCACCTGGGCCCGCTGCCATCCGATGACACCGATGCCGATGACGACGTAGGCGGCGTCCTTGGCGGTCTTCTGGAGGTCGGCCATGAGGTCTCCTGTAATGGTCGTGGTTGCTAGCCAGTATATACCCATAGATAAACAGTTGCAAGCACTCGGGGAGGCGCTCCGGTGGGTCGGTGGAGGCCCGGGCATGCCTGAGCACCACCCCTGCTGAGCACTAGCCTCGCCCGACTGTATGGCCGAACCGGATCAGGCGGACGCCCCCGCGGTCGCCCCCCCGGTGGTGGCGGTCGTCGTGACCTGCGATCCCGGTCCGTGGCTGGAGGCGACCCTCCGCGCCCTCGGGCGCCAGGACTACCCGAACTTCTCGGTACTGGTGGTGGACGCGGGCGGCAGCGAGGACCCGACGCCCCGGGTCGCGGCGGTGCTGCCCCAGGCCTACGTGCGCCGGATGCCCGGCGAGGCGGGGTTCGGCCAGGCCTGCAACGAGGTGCTCGAGCTGGTCGAGGGCGCTTCCCACTACCTGTTCTGTCACGACGACGTGGCGCCGGACGAGGACGCGGTGCGCCTCCTCGTCGAGGAGGCCTTCCGGTCCAACGCCGGCATCGTCTCGCCGAAGGTCGTCGACTGGGACGCGCCCGAGCGGCTGCTGCAGGTGGGCCTGTCCGCCGACAAGACCGGCGTCCCTTCGCCCCTCACCGAACGGGGCGAGCTCGACCAGGAGCAGCACGACTCGGTGCGCGATGTGTTCTGGGCGCCCGGCGGTTGCACCCTGGTGCGGGCCGACCTCTTCGCGAGCCTGGGCGGCTTCGATCCGGAGATGTCGCTCTACGGCGAGGACCTCGACCTGAGCTGGCGTGCGCAGGTCGCGGGCGCGCGCGTCATCGTGGCGCCCGCCGCCCGGGTCCGTCACATCGAAGCGCTGACGTCGGGCCTGCGCGGGCCCCGCTCGGAGGGGCGGGCCGACCCGCTGCGCGTGCGCGATGCCATCCGCCCACTGCAGTTGCGCCATCGCCTCCGCGCGGTGCTGAAGAACTACGGGTTCCTGCACCTCGTGCGGATCCTGCCGCAGCTCATCGTCCTGAACGTGGCCGAGATCGTCTATGGCTTGCTGACAGGCCGGCGCCAGACCGCGTCGGCCATCGCGGGCGCGTGGGGCTGGAACCTGCGCCGGTTCTCGGACCTGCGAGCACGACGCAAGGTGGTGCGCCGCAGCCGGGCCATGTCCGACGGCGAGGTGCGTCGCCTCCAGGTGCGGGGGAGCGCGCGCTTCAGCGCGTTCATCCGCGGCCAGATCGGCAGCGACGAGCGGACGCGGCTGTTCACTGTCGCCGGTCGCGACCTGAGTGTCTCGTTCCGCGACATGCGCCTGCCCTTGATCGTGTGGTCGGCCATGGGCTTGGTGCTGCTGGTCGGGAGCCGGTCACTGCTCACCGGCCGGATGCCGACCGTCGGCGAGATCCTGCCGTTCCCCGACAGCCCCGCCACCTTCCTGCGGCTCTTCGTCAGCGGATGGCGCACCACCGGCCTCGGCTCCGAGGGTTCGGCGCCCGCAGCCTTCGGCTTGTTGGGCGTGGCCGGCACCGTGCTGCTCGGCGGCATGGGGTTGCTGCAGAAGCTGCTCGTGCTCGGCGCCATCCCCATGGGCATCTGGGGCGCCACCCGCCTGGCCCGGCCCCTCGACTCGTCGCGTGCCCGCCTGCTCGCCGGTGTCGTCTACGCCGTCAACCCGCTGCCGTATGACGCGCTGGCGCGTGGCCGTTGGGGCGGACTGCTCGCCTACGCGGCGGCGCCGTTCGTCCTGGGCCGCCTGCTGCGGGCCACCGGGCTCGAGCCGTTCGGGAGGCGCGTGCTCGATCCGGAGCCGGCGCCCGTCGACGTGCCGGTGAGCTACGAGCCCGAGCCCACGCCGATCCCGAGAGCGGTGCGGCGACTTCCTCCGTTGCTGCCGGTCGACCCCATCGGTCCCGAGATCGACTGGTCGGCGCCGGTCGCACGCGATGTCGTCGAGGACCGCGTGCACGTCCCGCTGTGGGCCCGGCCGGGCCAGGCGGTGCGGTGGCGTCTGCCCGACCACGCCGTTCCGCTCGGCGTCCTGCTCGCTTTCGTCGGCGCCCTCGTGCCCGCGATCGCGCCCGTCACCCTCCTCACCGCTCTCGGACTGGTGGTCGGCTCGGTGCTGGCGGGATCGACGGGGGCGGCGCTGCGGGCCCTGGTGTCCGCCGTCGGCGCCGTGGTGTTGGCCGCGGCCCTCCTGTTCCCATGGACGCTCGAGTTCCTGCTCCCCGGCGCCAACTGGGCCACCTTCACCGGCATCGACCTCCCGGCCGGGCGGGGGCTCGGCCTCGGCGCGCTGATGCGCTTCGAGACAGGCCCCGTCGGAGGGGCGCCGTTCGGGTGGGCCATCGTCGCCGCCGCCACCCTCGTGCTGCTCATCGGCCGCGGCTGGCGCTTCAGTTGGGCGGCCCGCCTCTGGACGATCACCGTCACCTGTTGGGTGGTGGCGTGGGCCGGCGGCCGCGACTGGTTGCCGATCCCGCTCCCGTCGGCCGAGGTGATGCTGGCGCCCGCGGCGGCCGCCCTCGCCCTCGCGGTGGCGCTCGGGCTCATCGCCTTCGAGGTCGACCTGCGGGGGTTCCAGTTCGGGGTCCGCCAGGCCGCGTCGGTCGTCGCGGCCGTCGCAGTCGTCATCGCCGCGATCCCGGTCCTCGGCGCGGCGGTGGACGGACGCTGGCAGCTGCCCGACCGTGATGTCGGCGGTCTCCTCTCGTGGATGCCGGCGCAGAAGCGGTCGGGCACGTTCCGCGTGTTGTGGCTCGGCGATCCGGAGGCCCTGCCGCTGCAGGGCTGGCGCCTCGGGGAGGGGCTCGCCTACGGGACGTCGCGCGACGGACCGCCCGACGCCACCGTGCTGTGGCCCGGCTCCTCGGACGGCGCCACCAACCTCATCGGCGACGCCGTCAACTTGGCGCGCAGCCGGCGCACGACGCGGCTCGGGCACCTGCTGGCGCCGATGGCGGTGCGCTACGTCGTGGTGCCGGTCGGGTCGGTCGGCCGGTCTGCAGTGCCGCAGCTGGCCAACGCGCTCGGGTTCCAGGTCGACCTGCGCGAGCTCCAGGGCGACCAGGATCTCGTCGTCTACGAGAACGCGGCCTGGTCGCCCCACCGCGCCCGCATCAGCGCGGCAGCCACCGAGGCCAGCCGCGGCACGGGGCTCGACGCGGCCCGCACCGCCGAGCTCGCCGGATCGCAACCCGTGCTGCCCACCGAGCACTCCCCATTCCGTTACACGGGCGCGTTGGGCGACGGCGACCCCATCCTGCTGTCTGAGGCGAGCTCGCCTGGTTGGCAGCTCACTGTGGCGGGGCGGCGCGCCGACCGGCGTACCGCCTTCGGGTGGGCCAACGCCTTCGAGGTCGGCCGGGGGGGCAAGGCGACGCTGCGTTATCACACCTCGCCGGCGCGCTACATCGCCATCGTCGTGGAGATCGCCCTTTGGCTCGCGGCCATTCGGGCGCTGCGCGAGCAGCGCCGGCGCAGGCGGTCGGTGTGACCGACCCGATGGTCGACGACACCGCCGCGCCTCGACGGGGCTTCGTGATCGTCGTGTTGGTCGTCGTGCTGCTCGCCGCGGCTCTGATCGATCGCAGCGCTCGCTCGTCGGGCGTGACGGCCGGGCCCGTCGTCGACATGCCCACCGCACCCGAGCCGGGCGCGCTGTCCTCGACGTGGTACTGCACTGGCGGAACGGCCCAGTCCGGCGGAGCCGCAGACGCGACGGTGCTCGTGGGGAACCCAGGGACGGGGAGGCTCCAAGTCGTCGTCACCGTGGTCCCGAGCGATGGCCCTCGGGCCACGCGCCGAGTGACGGTCGGCCCCAACTCGGTGGAGAGCGTGCGCCTGCAGGACGTGGCCAAGGCCACGTACGCGGCCGCCCTCGTCGACATCGACGGCGGCTCCGGGGTGGTCGAGCAGGAGGTCGCCGGCCCGCTCGGATCGAGCGCGTCCCCCTGCGCGTCGGCGGCGTCGGAGCACTGGTACTTCGCCGATGGCTCGACCACGCGTGAGTCGACCATGGTGCTCGCCCTCTTCAACCCCTTCCCCGAGAACGCCATCGCCGACATGTCCTTCGCCACCGATCAGGGCCGGGCCGTGCCGCGCAAGCTGCAGGGTCTGGTCGTGCCGGCCCGCACCATCGTCCCCGTCAACGTGGGCGACTTCGTGCGCCGGCGCGAGACCCTGGCCACGTCGGTCACTGTCCGCACCGGTCGCCTGGTGGTCTCCAAGCTGCAGCTCCATGACGGGGGTGGTCGCAAGGGCATGGCGCTGGTGCTCGGGGCACCGTCCGCCGCCTCCCAATGGCGGTTTGCGGACGGATACGTCCTCAGCGGCATCACGGAACGGCTGGCCATCTTCAACCCCGGAGATGCCGAGGCGCACGTGGACGTCGAGCTCACCCTCGAGAAGGGCGCGGCCGAACCGTTCCAGCTCACCGTGCCGGCGAGGGAGCGCATCACCCTCGAGGAGAGCAAGGAGCCGCGCGTTCCCAAGGAGGACCCGTTCGTGCTCAGCGTGATCCGGCGCTCGGGCCCCGAGGTGGTGGTCGAGCGCACCATCGACGCCGTCTCGCCCGCGCCCCGCACCGGCTTTGCCGACACCATGGGCGCGCGTCGGCTGTCCCAGCGGTGGTTCTTCGCCGCGGGGAGCGTGTCGCCCGCTGTCGACGAGTGGATCGTCGTGCACAACCCGGGCCGCTCGCCCGTGCGGCTGTCGTTCGCGGTGCTGGCCGGGGGTCAACGGCTCGCCGTCGACGGGCTCCAGGACGTTACCCTCGCCGCTGGGCGCTTCGCCGCCTTCCGTATCGGCGATCACCTGCAGCGCCCCCAGACGCCGATGGTCATCGACGCCACTGGTCCAGTCGTCGCCGAGCGCAGCCTCTACGGCAATGGCGTCATCGGGTTCTCGATCAGTTACGGGATCCCGGCGCCGTAGACGGGCTCAGCCCTTCTCCTTGGCCTCCCGCTCCTGCTGCTCCTGCATGGCGGTGACGATGGCCTGGAAGATCTTCGCGGCGTCCTCGTCGAGGTGATCACGCGCCTTCAGCAGGATGAGGGCGCCGATGAACACGGGGGGAGACACGGCGAGCAGCGCGGTGCGGAGGTTGTCGCCGAAGGCGCCTGAGATCCCGAACAGGATGAGCGGCGCAGCGGCCTGACCGAAGAGGACGGAACAGAGGTTGAACGCGCCGAAGCCGGCGCCCCGGAGGTTGGCGGGGACCGCGTCCGACAGGCCGGCGCGGAGCGCAGGGATCGACATGGTGATGATGAAGAAGCCGAACAGCTCGAGCGGGATGGCGACCGCCAGCGGCACCCACAGGTACGACAGGGTGAACAGACCGGTGCCCACGAGGATGCAGTAGGCGGGGATGGCCATGCGGGCGCCGCGGATCCGTGTGGCGTACTTGTCGGCGACGCGTCCGCCGATGAGCACGCCCGGCACGCCGCCGAGGATGACGAGAAGCGCGAACAGTCCCTCGGCCTGGCCCGCCTTCACGCCGAGCTGGCGCTCGTAGAACTGCGGTAGGCCGGCGGCGACCGCGGTGATGGTGAACAGGAGGGACGACACACCGATGAGGGCGTACCGCATCGTCGTGATCGCCCAGATCGTGCGCAGGTCGGCGCGCAGCCCGACGATCATGTCGCGCACGAAGGCTCGGAAGCCCCCCTCGAACATGCCGTGGTCGACCTCGACGTCGTCTTCGCCGTCGTCGTCGAGCCCGAGGTGCAGGCGGTCGGCGTGCCCGCGCTTGGGCTCCTTCAGCCGGTAGGCGAGCAGGGCGACCGCGAACCCGGGAAGGGCGACGATCAGGAAGGCCCATCGCCACCCGAGCGAGTTGCCGACACCGCCACCCACGCCGACGCCGAGACCCACGCCGACGAAGAGGAGGCACTGCTGGATCGAGAAGGCCCGGCCTCGTTCCTCGGCCGGGTAGTAGTCGGCGATGAGGCTGGCGCAGGCCGGCTCGGTGATGGCCTGGCCGAAGCCCAGGGCCGAGCGCACGCCCAGCAGCCACCCGAAGTTGCGGAACAGCCCGGACAGGGCGGTGATCCCCGACCACGCCATGACGGTGTGGCCGATGGTGCGGCTGCGGTTCCATCGGTCGGCCAAGTAGCCGGCGGGCACGGTGATGAGCCCGTTGACGAGCACGAACGACGACAGCAACATGCCGATCTGGAAGTCAGAGATGCCCAGGTCGGCCTTGAGCGGCGTGACGAGCCCCCGGACGATGTTCTGGTCGACCTGGTCGACCATGATCACGAGGCCGAGCGCCCACATGGGCCACGGCGACACGCGTCGCCTCGGGGTCGACGCAGGCGTCGGGCTCGGCTCCTCGATGGCGTCGGCCGAGGACGGCGTGGCCCCGAGAGTCGCCGGTTCGAAGGTGTCCTCGTGGTCTGCCACGGTCAGGTTGTAGTCAACGTGGGGTCAGGCTGCATAGTTGAGGCGCCATGGACCGCCTGATCATCGCCGCCGTGCTCATCGTCGTGGCGGTGCTCGTCGCGGGTCTGCTGCAACGTCTGCGCGACCGTGCCGACGCGCCCACCCAGTCGCGATGGGCTGTGCCGACCCAGCTCGACCGGGCCGACTTCGACGGCCGCGACACGCCGTGGCTCGTCGCCCTGTTCACCTCGGAGACGTGCGACTCGTGCGCGCGTGCCAGGCAGAAGACGGCGGTGCTGGCCAGCCCGTCCGTCGTGGTGCAGGACGTGCCCTACCAACTGCGCAAGGACCTGCACACCCGCTACGCGGTCGAGGTCGTTCCCATGATCCTGGTCGCCGGTCCTGACGGTGTGGTGGCCGCCTCCTTCGTCGGCGTCCCCACCGCCACCGACCTCTGGGCCGCCGTTGCCGAAGCCCGCGCCCCGGGCGCCTCCCCGGAACCCGATTTGGGCCGCCCGTAGTCGAGGGCGTCCGGAGGGTGGTGACCGGCCGGCGCGACGTCGGCGGGAGCCGCGATGGGGTTGGGGTCCCCACGAGGCGGAAGGCGAAGTACTTGCGGTTGATCGTCGCGTTCGCCCGGCGTGAGCTCAATCGGACCCAAGTACTTCGCCTTCCGTCTCGATCGCCTTCAGCGAGCGAAGCTTGCGAGCGAGCGAGTGTGATTACGGAAGGCGGTTTCAGCGCTCGCGCTGAAAGCGACTTCTGTCCATCTCCACCGTCTCGTCGTCGTCGTCGTCGAGGGGGCCGTCGTCGGTGGGGCCGGTGGAGCCGAAGCGGGGGACGCGGCTGTCGCGGCTCCCGTGGACGGGGCGGCCGAAGCCCTGGTCGACGAGGCGGGCGACCTCGGCGCCGTCGATGGTCTCCTTCTCGAGCAGCGCGACCGCGACCAGGTCGAGTCCCTTGCGATGGCGGCGCAGCATCTTGGTGGCCCGCTCCTCCTGCTCGCGGAGGATGCGCTCGACCTCCTCGTCGATGACGCGCGACGTCTCGTCGCTGTAGTCGCGCGTGTGCATGAGGTCGTCGCCGAGGAACACCATGCCTTGTGAGCCCCACGCCATCGGGCCGATGCGCTCGCTCATGCCCCACTCGCGGACCATCTTGCGAGCGAGCTCGGTGTTGCCGACCAGGTCGTTGTTGGCGCCCGTCGACAGGTCGCCGTACACGAGCAGCTCGGCCACCCGTCCGCCCATGCGGACGGCCAGGCTGTCCTCGATGTACTCCCGCGGATAGATGTGGCGCTCCTCCATGGGGAGCTGCTGGGTGACACCGAGGGCCATGCCCGTGGGGAGGATCGTCACCTTGTGCACGGGGTCGGCGTCGGGCAGCACGTAGGCGAGCACGGCGTGGCCGCCCTCGTGGTAGGCGACGCGCTCCTTCTCGTCCTCGCTCAGCGCCATGGTCTCGCGCCGCTGGCCCATGAGGATGCGGTCGCGCGCGGCCTCGAAGTCCTCCATGTGCACCTCGGCAGCACCCCGCCTTACCGCGTGCAGCGCCGCTTCGTTGACGAGGTTGGCCAGGTCGGCGCCGCTCATGCCGGGCGTGCCGCGCGCGACGACGGTGAGGTCGACGTCGGTGGCGATGCGCTTGTCCCGGCAGTGCACCTGCAGGATCGGGAGCCGCTCCTCGAGGTCGGGCAGGGGGACCACGATCTGGCGGTCGAAACGGCCCGGCCGCAGCAGGGCGGGATCGAGGATGTCGGGCCGGTTGGTGGCGGCCATCATCACGATGCCCTCGGTGGTCTCGAAGCCGTCCATCTCCGAGAGCATCTGGTTGAGCGTCTGCTCGCGCTCGTCGTGTCCGCCACCCAGGCCGGCGCCGCGCTTGCGGCCGATGGAGTCGACCTCGTCCACGAAGATGATGGCGGGCGCCTGCTTACGCGCCGTCTGGAACAGGTCGCGCACGCGCGACGCGCCCACGCCGACGAACATCTCCATGAAGTCGGAGCCGGTGACGGACATGAACGGCACGCCTGCCTCGCCGGCGACGGCGCGGGCGAGCAGTGTCTTCCCCGTGCCGGGCGGACCCACGAGGAGCACGCCCTTGGGGATGCGCGCGCCGATCTCCTTGAAGCGCCCCGGCGACTTGAGGAAGTCCACCACCTCGCGGATCTCCTGCTTCACGCCGTTGTATCCGGCCACGTCGGCGAAGGTCGTGCGCGGGCGTTCGGTGGTGTACACCTTCGCCTTCGAGCGACCGATCGACATGAGCCCGGTCATCTGCCCCTGGGCCCGTCTGCTCATCCACACCCAGAACCCGATGAGGATGGCGATCGGTAACAGGAAGGGCAGGAGCGACGCGATCAGGTTGGGCGTGTCGTTGGTGAACTTGACCTTGGCCTTGCCGCGCAGGACGGCCAGGTCGGCGTCGGGCACCGGGTGGGGGCCGTTGACCGAGAAGGTCTTGCCGTCCTTCAACTTGCCGGTCATGTGCCCGGTGTCGTTGTTGATGGTGATGTCGGTGACCTGGCCCTCCGCCGACTTCTGGAGGACGTCGGTGTAGGTGAGCTCGGTCTTGGGCTTGCTGTTGAACAACGGCGGCAGCAGCAGGGCGGCCGCCACGAGGCCCAGGAGCACGAAGACGGCCCAGCGCCAGTTCTGCTCGGCCGGCCCGCCGAGGCCCGGGGGAGTGGGCCTTCGTTGGCCCTGATCGGGCTGCTGCGGGCTCATGGGCCCATGGTAAAGGTTCGGCTCGCGTCCACCGCCGCAGCCGTCCACGTGGACTGTGAATCACAACACCGTCTTGTGCAACATCCGTTGCATAAGACGGGTGCGCGCAGGGTCCAACATCCGTGTCGGCGGCTTGGGTACGGTCTTGCACCCATGGACCGCCTTGCGCACTGTGCACACCCCGGGTGCGGCGGGACGGTGGCCGCCGTCCTCAGCTACGACTACGCCAACCGCACGACCTGGCTCGACGTGCCGTCGGTCGAGGGCGGCTGGGCCTTGTGCGACCAGCACGCGGACGGCATGCACGTGCCCCTCGGGTGGGCCCTCGTCGACCGTCGCAAGCCCACCCTCTACGTCGCCGCGAGCTGACGCCCGCGTAGCCTGCCCTCATGGGCCTAGACCGTCGGGCCACCGACATGGTGCGCGGGCTCGACGAGTTCGAGCTGCGCCGCTTGGTGATCCTCGCCAAGGGGCGCCTGCGGGAGAAGGCGGGCCCACAGTTCCACGACGAGACCGGCGAGCCCAAGGTCTCCTATCGCCAGCAGCACGTGCGCTGCGGGAAGGCGGGTTGCACGCGCTGCCCGCACGGGCCGTATTGGTACGCCTACTGGCGCGAGGGCGACAAGGTGCGATCGCGCTACATCGGCAAGACGCTGGATGACTGATCTGCCCGGCGTGGCCCCCGACGAGGGGCCGCCGTCCTCAGACGCGCCCCAGCCCAGGTGGGGCCTGGGCGACGCCGCCATCGCCTTCGCGGCCGGCCTGCTCGGCACCGTCGTGACGACCAACGGCTACCTGCTCCTGCGTCCCGGCGCCGATGTCAACGGCACCGGCACGATCGTCGCCAGTCTGATCGGCCTGTGGGCCGGCCTCGGCGGCGTCGCCCTGCGCGCCAGCCGCACGAAGGGCACGGGCAGCCTGGCCCGGGACTACGGCCTGCGGCTCCAGCCGCGCGACATCGGCGTCGGTATTGCCGTCGGTCTCCTCTGCCAGTTCGTCCTCATCCCGGTGATCGTCAGCTTCTTCCACCTGCTCGACCACGGGGTGGACGTGGAAGGACAGGCCAAGGAGGTCACGGGCGGAGCGGGCGGCGCCCGCCTGGCGTTGCTGGCCCCGTTCCTCTGCGTGGGCGCCCCCTTCTTCGAAGAGCTCTACTTCCGAGGATTGCTCCAGCGCGCGTCCGTACGTCGCCTCGGCCCCGTCGCCGGCATCGCCATCTCGGCCCTCGCATTCGGCCTCGTGCACGCCCCATCGCTCGCCGGCTGGTCGGCGGTGGCCCTGGTGGTGGCCCTCGGCGCCTTCGGGGCCGTCCTGTCGACGCTTGCGTACCGCACCGGCCGCCTCGGCCCGGGTCTGGTGGCCCACGCCACCTTCAACGCCATCACCCTCATCGGCCTCGCCCTGGCCGTCGTCCGCTGACCGCTCCGGCGGCTGTTGCGCAAAAAAGCACGCGTGCCAGGCGGGATGGCCGTCGTCCGCTCAAGCCGGGTGCCCGATTTGCCGATAGTCAGGGCACGGAGGGTTGTACCGAATCGAAGGGGAGCAAGCGCATGTCGTGTCCGAACTGCCGGGCCAGCCAGCTGGTCGAGATCGAGATGACCGTGGCCGACAACCGCGTCACCATGCACAGCTGCAGCCGGTGCGACACGCGCTGGTGGGACCGGGACGGCAGCCGCGTCGGCGTCGACCGCGTGCTCGACCTCGCCACCGTCCGCCGCTAACCCCGGCCCCCCTCCGCGGTGCCGAAGAGGGCACGGCATGAGGCACAATTGAGCCACATGCGCCGTCTCTCGCTGCGTCGACCCGCGCCTGCATCCATCGTCACCTTCCTCGTGGTGGCGGGCGCCGTCGTCTTCGTGCTGGCCCAGCTGTCGCCGTCGCTGCTGACGCTGAACACCACGCCGGCGGGTGGCGACATGGGTGCCCACGTGGCCACCCCGGCGTACCTGCGGGACCATCTGCTGCCGCACTGGCGGCTCACCGGCTGGTCGCCCGACTGGTACGCGGGCACGCCGATCCTGTTCTTCTACTTCCCGCTCCCGATGCTCGCCATCGTCCTGCTCGACGTGGTGCTGCCCTACGGCGTGGCCTTCAAGCTCATCAGCGTCTCGGGGCTGGTGGCCCTCCCCGTCGCGGCGTGGGCCTTCGGCAAGCTGGCCGGGATGCGCCGCCCGGGCCCGGCGTGTCTCGCTGCGGCCACCGTGCCGTACCTGTTCAACCGCGGGTACACGATCTACGGCGGCAACGTGCCGTCCACCCTCGCCGGCGAGTTCACCTTCTCCATCGGCCTCGCCCTCGCCATCGTCTTCCTGGGCGTGCTGGCCAACGGCCTGCGCACGGGCCGCCATCGCGCGTTGGCCGCCCTGCTGCTGGCCGCCACCGGGCTGTGCCACGTGCTCCCCGCGTACTTCGCGGTGGCGGGCGCGATCGTGCTCACGCTGATGGAGCCGTCGGTGCGGCGGCTCAAGTACGCGATACCGGTCGGCATCGTCGGTGGCGCCGTGTCCGCCTTCTGGGTCGTGCCCTTCATCATGCGCCTGCCCTTCACCACCGACATGGGGTGGGAGAAGCTCACGACCTTTCATCACGAGCTGCTCCCGCAGGACCTGCGCTGGGTCGTCGTCCTGGCCGCGGGCGGCGGGGCGGCATCGGTGCTGCTGCGTCGGCGCGTCGGCACCTTCCTCACGATCATGGCCACGCTGTCCGCGCTGGCGTTCCGGTTCCTCCCGCAGGGGCGGATCTGGAACGCGCGCATGCTGCCGTTCTGGTTCCTCTGCCTGTTCCTCCTCGCCGGCGTCGCGGTGGCCGAGGCCGGTCGGGGCGTGGCATGGCTCCTCGAGCGCAGGCCCTCGATGGCGCGGGTCGCCGAGAGTGCGGCGGCCGTGGTGGCCATCACCGGCGCGCTCATCTTCACCGCCTTCCCGCTACAGGTCCTCCCCGGCGGCAGGCACCTGGCCGACGGCAGCTACCAATGGCTGACGTTCAAGTCGACCGACAAGAGCTTCATCCCCGGCTGGGTGAACTGGAACTACACGGGCTACGAGCGCAAGTCCGGCTACCCGGAGTACCGCGACATCCTCACCACCATGGGCAAGGTCGGCGAGCGCTACGGCTGTGGACGGGCCAACTGGGAGTACGAGAGCGAGCTCGACCAGCAGGGCACGCCGATGAGCCTCATGCTCCTGCCGTACTGGACCAAGGGCTGCATCGGTTCCATGGAGGGCGTGTACTTCGAGTCGGCGGCCAGCACGCCCTACCACTTCCTCATGCAGTCCGAGCTGTCGAAGCGGCCGTCGCGTCCCCAGCGCGACCTGCCGTACCGCGACCTCGACGTGACCCAGGGCGTCGAGCACCTGCAGCTGATGGGCGTGAAGTACTACATGGTGTTCTCTGACGACGCGAAGGCCCAGGCGCGCGCCAACCCCGAGTTGCAGCTGGTCGACACCATCGGTCCCTGGCCTGTCAACTACACGGAGAACAACCAGAGCGTCAGCCGCGACCGCAACTGGGAGGTCTACGAGGTCAGCGGGTCGGCCACCGTCGCGCCGCTGGACTACCTGCCCGCGGTCATGACGGACCTCGGTGCGGGCGCCAAGACGTGGCAGGCGGCGGGGGTGGACTTCTTCCAGCACCCGGACCGGTGGGACGTGCCCCGTGCCGCCAGCGGCCCGTCGAACTGGCCACGCGTGCGCGCCGGCACGGCCACCGCACCCCGCCGTCCGGTCGAGCCCGCCAGCGTCTCGCGCATCAAGATCACCGACGATCGCATCTCCTTCGACGTCGACCGCGTCGGCGTGCCAGTGCTGGTGAAGAGCTCCTACTTCCCGAACTGGCACGCGTCCGGGGCGAAGGGACCGTGGCGCGTGACGCCCAACCAGATGGTCGTGGTCCCGACCAAGAAGCACGTCGAGCTCCACTTCGGGTACACGGGGGTCGACATCATGGGCGACGGCCTCACCGCGCTCGGACTGGCCGCGGTCGTCGCATTCATGGTCGCCGACCACCGCCGTCGTCGGCGGGAGGCATCGACCGTCGCCTCCGGTGAGGCGGAGCGAGAGCTCGCCACTTCCCGCAACGGCGACGGCCCCGATGACGACCTCGACGGTGCTCCGTTGCCGAGGGAGGAGCCCGTCGCGGTACCCACGTCGTCCGACCCGTGAGGCGCCGCCTGCGGCGGTTCGCCGCCGTAGGAGTCCTCGTCACTGCGGTCGACATCGGGATCGTCCTGCTGCTGCGGGTGGGCGCGGGCGTGCCCGTCATCGTGGCCGACGTCATCGCGATCACGGTGGCCAGTGCCCTGTCCTACGGGCTCAACCGCATGGTGACCTTCGGGGACGACCCGCACGTGCGCTGGGTCGACCGACCCGCCGCCTTCGTACTCATCACCGCGGTGGCGGGTCTGCTCGACGTCGCGGTGCTCCGCGCCGTCGTCGCCGTCACCAACCAGTCGCGACAAGCGGTGCCGTTGGTGCTGGCCAAGCTCGTGGCGTTGGCCGCGGCCGCCGTCGTGCGGGTCGTCGGCTACCGCACCGTGCTCTTCGAGACGGTCCGCGAAACGCAGGCGCGGCGCACCGACCGCCCCGATGCGCCGGGGGTGATCCGGCTCTCGGTTGTCGTGCCCGCCTTCGGCGAGGAGCAGCGCATCGGCGCGACGATCGCCCGGCTGAGGGAGGCCCTGGCCGAGCTCGGTGCCCGCGGGCTCGAGGTGGTGGTCGTCGACGACGGCTCGCCGGACGGGACAGCCGAGGCGGCCCGGGCCGGAGGCGCCGACCAGGTCGTCGTGCTCGACAAGAACCGCGGCAAGGGAGCGGCCGTCCGGGCTGGTGTGCTCGCCGCCCAGGGCCGCACCGTCGCGTTCACCGACGCCGATCTGTCGTATCCACCCGAGCAGCTGCTGCGCCTGCTGTCGGAGGTGGAGTCGGGGTGGGACATGGTCGTGGGCAGCCGCCGCCACGCCGACACCACGACCCTGGTGCGGGGCCGCCGCCTTCGGAACCTCGGCGGCCGCGCCATCAACGCGCTCACGATGGCCGTGCTCCTCGGCCAGTACCGCGACACCCAGTGCGGCATCAAGGCCTTCCGCGCCGACGCGGCCCGTCTGATGTTCAGCCGAGCGCGCATCGATCGCTTCGCCTTCGACATCGAGCTCTTCCACATGGCCGAGCGCTACCGCCTCTCGCTGACCGAGGTGCCGGTCGCTCTGGCCAATTCCTCGACCTCGACCGTCCGGATGGGGGTGGACGCGCTGCGAGTGGCCCGCGACATCGTGCGCATCCGGCTCTGGGCCAGCCGCGGGATCTACGACGTCACCACTGACGAACTGAGCCAGAAGACGCCGCACTGACGCCCACTAAGGTTGTGGGCCGAATGGCACAGCTCGACGCCATCTTCAAGGCCTACGACATCCGGGGGACGGTCCCTGACCAGCTGGATGCCGACGTGTGCCGCGCCATCGGCGCCGCCTTTGCGCGCTTTGTCGGTCGCGACGGTGCCCAACGCGTCCTCGTGGCCCGCGACATGCGGCCCTCGGGCGTGGAGCTGACGCGTGCCTTCGCCGAGGGCGTCACCGGCCAGGACATCGACGTGGTCGACCTCGGGATGGCGTCGACCGACCTCATCTACTTCGCGGCTGGCCGCCTCGACGCGCCGGGTGCGATGTTCACCGCCTCCCACAACCCGGCGCAGTACAACGGCATCAAGCTCTGTCTGGCCGGCGCCAAGCCGGTGGGGGAGGACACGGGCCTACGGGAGCTCGAGGCGGCGGTGCAAGCGGGCGTGCCCGCAGGACCGGGCGGTGGCACCGTGACCCAGCAGGAGCTGCTCGGCGAGTACGCGGCCCACGTCCGCGCCTTCGCCGACGCCTCGGTGCTGCGTCCCCTCAAGGTCGTGGCCGACACCGCCAACGGCATGGGCGGCCTCGTCGCCCCCCGCGTGTTCGAGGGTCTGCCCTTCGACCTCGAGATCATGTACGGCGAGCTCGACGGCACCTTCCCCAACCACCCGGCCGATCCGATCCAACCCGAGAACCAGAAGGACCTGCAGGCGCGGGTGCTGGAAACGGGCGCCGACGTCGGGCTGGCCTTCGACGGCGACGCTGATCGCGTCTTCCTCGTCGACGAGAAGGCCGAGCTGCTCTCCGGGTCGACCACCACCGCGATGGTGGCGGCGACGATGCTCGAGCGCGAGCCGGGCGCCACCATCCTGCACAACCTCATCTGCTCCAAGGCGGTGCCCGAGGTCGTCCGCGAGCGGGGGGGAACGCCCGTGCGCACCCGCGTCGGTCACTCCTTCATCAAGCAGGTCATGCTCGAGACAGGCGCCATCTTCGGCGGTGAGCACTCGGGTCACTACTACTTCCGCGAGAACTACCGGGCCGACTCCGGCCTGATCGCGACCATGGTGGTGCTCGAGCTCCTGAGCAGAGCGGGCCAGCCCCTTTCCGAGGTGCGCAAGCCCTTCGAGCGCTACGCCCAATCCGGCGAGATCAACGTCGAGGTGGCCGACCAGCAGGCCGTCATCGACCGCGTCGCCGGCGCGTACGCCAAGGCCGAGCTCGACCGGCTCGATGGCCTCACGGTCGATCTCGGCGACTGGTGGTTCAACCTCCGTCCGTCCAACACGGAGCCGCTGCTGCGGCTCAACCTCGAAGCCCGGGCCCGGCAGGAGTGCGACGAGCACGTCTCCGAGGTCCTCGACATCATGAAGAAGGACTGAATGGCGCTCGACCCGAAGCTGCTCGAGATCCTCGCTTGCCCGGAGGACAAGGGACCGCTGCTGTACTTCCGTGATGAGCAGAGCCTCTACAACCCGCGCCTCAAACGCCGGTACGCCATCCGCGACGACATCCCCATCATGCTGATCGACGAGGCGGAGACGGTCGACGAGAGCGAGCACACCCGGCTCCTGGCCAAGGCCGAGTCAGACGGCATCGAGCCCACCTTCGAGGACCAAACGTGAGCGGCCTGCGGCGACCGAGCAGCAGCCCGCGATGGGGGACAGGGCGGAACGTGGCAAGCGGGTCGAACCTGTGGGGTCCCCATCGCACCTCAGCGAGCGACGCTTGCGAGCGAGCGAATGTCAACTGACACCCAGGACATGCGGGAAGCAACGGCGGCCCTGCCCGAGCGCGTCTTCGACGCGGCTCAGTCCGCGCGCGGCCTCGAAGGCCTGCCGTCGCGCGAGTCCATCGAACACGTCGTCGTCCTCGGCATGGGCGGCAGCGGTGTGGCCGGTGACATCCTCCTCGCGGCCGCCGCCCCGTTCATGGCCGTGCCGGTCGTGGTCGTGAAGGGCTACGAGCTGCCCCACTTCGTCGGCGAGGGCTCGCTGGTGTTCGTCGTGTCGTTCTCGGGCGACACCGAGGAGACCATCGAGACCGGCACCGAAGCCGCCCTGCAGGGCGCACGCATCGTGGCCATCACCGGCGGGGGCGAGATCGCAAAGCGCGCTGCGGGTTGGGGGGCGCCGGTCGTCGGCGTGCCCACCAACATCCCTCAGCCCCGCGTCGGCCTCGGCTCGCTCGCCATCCCCCCGCTCGTCGTCCTGGAGGAGATCGGGCTGTTCCCTGGCGCGAGCCAATGGATCGACCTGGCCGTCGATCAGCTGCGGCGACGGCGCGACGCCCTCGTCGTCGACGGCAACGAGGCCGAGGCTCTGGCCCGGCGCATCGGCCGGACGTTCCCGATCATCTACGGCGGCGGCGCGCTCGGGTCGGCGGCCGCGCAGCGCTGGAAGACCCAGATCAACGAGAACGCCAAGTCACCCGCGTTCTGGAACACCCATCCCGAGCTGTGCCACAACGAGCTCTCGGCGTGGGGTCAGCACGGCGACGTGACGCGCCAGGTGCTCACCCTGATCAACCTGCGTCACGATCACGAGCACCCGCAGGTGAGCAGGCGCTTCGACCTCACCACCGAGCTCGTCCGCGAGACGGTGGCGTCGGTCGAGGAGGTGCGGGCCCAAGGCGACGGCGAGCTGGCCCAGCTCCTCGACCTCATCCTCTTCGGCGACTTCGTCGCCCTGCACCTCGCCCTGCAGGAGGGCGTCGACCCCGGGCCCGTCGCGGTTCAGGAAGACCTCAAAGCGGCGCTGAGCGCCGGATGACGACCATCACCCGCTGTCTCGAGGAAATGGGCCACGGAAACCGTGGCCCATTTACACGAGACGGCTTCGACAGCAACGGGGAGCGAACATGGCAGTGACCGAGACCGACTACAAGGTCGCAGACATCGGCCTCGCCGACTTCGGCCGCAAGGAGATCGTCCTCGCCGAGGAGGAGATGCCGGGCCTGATGGCCCTGCGTGCCGAGTACGGCGACAGCAAGCCGCTGCGCGGCGCGCGCATCGCCGGGTCGTTGCACATGACGATCCAGACCGCGGTGCTGATCGAGACCCTCACGGCGCTCGGCGCCGAGGTGCGGTGGGCCTCCTGCAACATCTTCTCGACCCAGGACCATGCGGCGGCCGCGATCGCGGCGGCGGGCGTCCCGGTGTTCGCTTGGAAGGGCGAGACGCTCGAGGAGTACTGGGCGTGCACCGAACAGATCCTGCGGTGGCCCGATGGTGACGGCCCCAACATGATCCTCGACGACGGCGGCGACGCCACCATGCTCGTGCACCTCGGCACCGAGTTCGAGACGGCAGGCGCGGTGCCGGACGACACCGACGCCGACTCGGAGGAGTTCAAGGTCGTGCTCGCCACCCTGCGCAAGACGCTGGTGGAGAACCCGGGACTCTGGACGACCATCGGCAAGAGCATCATCGGCGTCACCGAGGAGACCACCACCGGCGTCCACCGCCTCTACCAGCGGGAGAAAGCGGGCACACTCCTGTCCCCCGCCATCAACGTCAACGACTCGGTCACCAAGTCGAAGTTCGACAACCTCTACGGCATCCGCCACAGCCTCATCGACGGCATCAACCGCGCCACCGACGTGATGATCGGCGGCAAGGTCGCCGTCGTCCTCGGCTACGGCGACGTAGGCAAGGGCTGCGCGCAGTCACTTCGGGGACAGGGTGCACGCGTCATCGTCACCGAGGTCGATCCCATCTGCGCGCTGCAGGCGGCGATGGAGGGCTTCGAGGTCAACACCATCGAGCGGGTCGTCGACAAGGGCGACATCTTCGTCACCGCCACCGGCAACAAGGACGTCATCTCGGCCGAGCACATGGGCCGGATGAAGCACAACGCCATCGTCGGGAACATCGGCCACTTCGACAACGAGATCGACATGGCCGGCCTCGGCAAGATGTCCGACGTCCAGCGCTTCAACATCAAGCCCCAGGTCGACGAGTTCGCGTTCCCCGACGGCCATTCGGTGATCGTGCTCGCCGAGGGGCGGTTGCTGAACCTGGGCTGCGCCACCGGCCACCCGAGCTTCGTGATGTCCACCAGCTTCACCAACCAGGTGCTGGCCCAGATCGAGCTGTTCACCCGCACCGACGAGTACCCGGTGGGCGTGTACCGCCTGTCCCGCGAGCTCGACGAGAAGGTGGCTCGTCTCCATCTCGACAAGCTCGGCGTGCACCTCACCGAGCTGTCGCAGGACCAGGCCGACTACATCGACGTCCCGAAGAACGGCCCGTTCAAGCCAGAGCACTACCGCTACTGACATGAGCGCCATCCCGCCCACCATCGAGTGGCGGGACGGGGTGGTTCGCATGATCGACCAGCGCCGCCTGCCGGCCGAGCTGGCGTTCCTCGACTGCCGCACGGTCGATGAGCTCTGCGACGCCATCGCCACCCTCGCCATCCGCGGCGCGCCCGCGTTGGGTGTGGCCGGCGCCATGGGTGTGGCGCTGGCCGCGACGCGCGGCGAGGACGTGCTGGCCGCGGCCGCCCGCCTCATCGCGACGCGACCGACGGCCGTCAACCTGGCGTGGGGTGTCCATCGGGCGGTCGCGGCCACCGACCCGGTGGCCGAGGCGCAGCGGCTGGCGTCGGATGACGTGGCTCGCAACCAGGCCATGGGGCGCCTCGGCGCCGATCTGCTGCCGGTTGGCGCGCGCGTGCTGACGCACTGCAACGCGGGCGCCCTTGCGACCGCGGGCTACGGCACCGCCCTGGGCGTGATCCGGGCCGCGCACGAGGCGGGCAAGGCGCCCACGGTGTGGGTCGACGAGACGCGGCCCGTGCTGCAGGGCGCGCGGCTGACGACGTGGGAGCTCGAGCGCCTCGGCATCCCCGCCACCCTGGTGGCCGACGTCATGGCCGGCTCGCTGATGGCGGCGGGCGACGTCGACTGCGTGATCGTCGGCGCCGATCGCATCGCGGCCAACGGCGACGTGGCCAACAAGGTCGGCACCTACACTCTCGCGGTGCTGGCCGCCCATCACCGCGTGCCGTTCTACGTGGCCGCGCCGCTCTCCACCGTCGATCCCGCCTGCCCGTCCGGCGCGTCCATCCCCATCGAGCGCCGCGACCCCGACGAGGTCCTCGCCGTCATGGGCACGCGCGTCGCGCCGGCGGGGACGACGGCCGAGAATCGCGCGTTCGACGTCACTCCGGCCCAACTGGTCACCGCCATCATCACCGAGGCGGGCATCGCCGAGCCCCCGTTCAGCGACTCGCTCGCAGGACTCCAACGAACCGGGATGTAAAACCACCCCTGGGAGGGGCGGTTTTCCATCCCAGAACGAAAATGTGGCGTCAGGCCGCGGTGGACGTGGCGTTGATCGCGGTCTGACCGTTGTCGCTGCCGCTGGTCGACACCTCGACCTTGCGGGGCTTGGCCTTCTCGGCGACAGGGATGGTGACGGTGAGCACACCCTGGTCGTAGTTGGCCGACACGCCGTCGGCATCGAGCCCCTCACCGAGGAACAGCTGGCGGCTGAAGGCGCCCTGCGGGCGCTCGCTGACGACGATCTCGTCGCCCTCACCCTTCTGCCACGACCGCTCGGCCGAGACGGTGAGGACGTTCTTCTCGACGGTCAGCTCGATGCTCGACGGGTCGACGCCCGGTAGGTCGAAGTGCACGACGAACTGGTCGCCGTGGCGGTACGCGTCCATCGGCATGACGGCCTGGCGCGAGCGCAGGCCGGCGAAGGCCTGGTCGGACAGCCGGTCGATCTCACGGAACGGGTCCCAGCGCATCAACATCGAGATACCTCCTCCACGGGTCGATTCGTCCATGACGACATTCTCGAAAACATGGCAGCAGCTGTCAAGATTCCTGCGCGAGAAGGGCGCAGCTCCTGCGAGCGTTGTCACTGGTCCTCCGTAGCGTTGGACCCGTGCTCCTGGCCCGCCGCTGTCCCGTGTGCAACCGCCCCGGTCCCGCCCCGTGTGCGGCGTGCATCGACGAGCTCGAGCCCCCGCCCCGCCGCCCGCCGCCGCGGGGTGTGGACCGGCTCGCCGTGCCGTTCGCCTACGTCGGCGCCGGCCGCGAGCTGGTCGCGCGTCTCAAGTACCGCAACGCCCGTGGCGCCGTGCCGTGGCTCGCGGCGGCGATGGCCAGCCGCGTCGAAGCTGTCGGCCTCGACATCGTCACCTGGATCCCCACGACGACGAGGCGGCGGCGCAACCGCGGCTTCGACCAGGCCGAGGTGTTGGCACGCTCCGTCGCTCGTCACCTGGGCCTGCCGTGCGGCGCGCTGCTGCGGCGGCTGCCCGGTCCGGCGCAGACGGGCCGCGTCCTCGAGCAGCGCCGAGCGGGGCCCCAGCTGACGGCCAGCGGCCCGGTGCCGTCCGCCGTGCTGCTTGTGGACGACGTGGTGACGAGCGGCGCCACCATCACGGCCGCCGCACTCACCCTGCGCACCGCCGGTGCCACCCGTGTGGACGCCCTCACCGCGGCAAGTACGCCACTCAAGCTGCCACGCACAGTGGCCGAAGCAAAGATCAATGCGACCGGCACCCGGCGGTACACCCCATCTCGATGACCATGTCGTCGCCCGCGTCCTGGCCCTCTCGTCGATCCGGCCCGAGGCCGTCGTGCGGGGACGGCGCCTGCTCGGCTCCAACGGCTGGTGTCGCGCCAACGAGGTCGCGGCCGAGCTGGTGGACTGCCTGGTCCACCGACGTCTTCCATAGCCGCGGTCAGCGTTCAGCTGCGTACACTGGCTCATGGGCCGCGTGCGGGTCTGTGGTTGCAAGTCGATGCCAGCCGCAGGCGAAACGACCCACGTAAGGCAACGCTTGGTTGCTGAGCATGGTGCGGCTTAGGAGTAAGTCCTGCCTGACGTGGTGCCGATCGGCGGCACCCGGCGGAGAAGGAGCGACGCGTGCCGACACGGGTGACGCAGGGTCCTCGGACCGCCGCCATCCGGCCCGCTATCTCCTCTGCAGGCGAGTGTGGGGACAAAGACCAGGTCAGCCGCACGCGGCCCATCTGTCATGACCATCCAGGCCCGGGAGGACTCGTTGGACATCGCCATCCGTAGTCGCAACGTCGAGGTGTCGGACGCCCTTCGCAACACGGTCGAGGAGAAGGTCACCCGCCTGACCCGATTTCTCGACGGCATGGAACGGGCGGACGTCATGTTCTCCGAGGAGCGCAACCCGCGCATCTCCGAGAAGGAGGTGTGCGAGGTCACGATGCACGGCCATGGCCACATCGTGCGAGCCAAGGCGGCCGCTTCCGACACCTTCGCGGCGGTCGACCGGGTGGTCGACAAGCTCGAGCACCGGATGGAGAAGCTCAAGGGGAAGCTCATCGGGAGGTCCCACCCCCGTCGGCACGGATCGGTAGAATTCCCGAGGAAATCCGCCGCCGTCACCGAGGAGGAGCCAGAGGACGAGGGGTTCGACGACGAACTGGACGGTGCACGCCTCATCCAGGGGCGCATCGTGAAGACCAAGCAGTTCGCCATCAAGCCCATGACCCCCGAGGAAGCGGCGCTGCAGATGGAGCTGCTGGGTCACGACTTCTTCTTCTTCACCAACGCCGAGACCGGAAAGGCGGCGGTCGTCTACCGTCGGGCTGACGGCGACATCGGCCTGATCGACGCCACCTAGCAGGGGGAACCTCTTGTCCGACGAACAGAGCAGGGGCGACGGGGAGTTGATCCGCGTCCTGATCGCCGATGACCAGGCCCTGTTCCGCCGCGGTCTCTACGTCGTGCTGGGCACCGAGGATCACATCGAGGTCGTCGCCGAGGCCGAGAACGGCGAGGAGGCCATCCAGAAGGCCCAGGAACTGGCGCCCGACGTCGTGCTCATGGACGTCCGCATGCCCCGCGTCAACGGCATCGAGGCGGCGCGGGCCATCCGCAGCGAGGTCCCCACCACCAAGATCCTCATGCTCACGGTCTCCGACGAGGAGGACGACCTCTTCGAGGCGGTCAAGGCGGGCGCCAACGGCTACCTGCTGAAGGAGATCTCCGTCGAGGAGGTGGCCGAGGCCATCCGGGCCGTCGTGCAGGGCCAGAGCCTGATCTCGCCGTCGATGGCGTCGAAGCTGCTCAACGAGTTCAACGCCATGTCCAAGCGGGCCGAGGAGAAGCAGCAGTTCCCCGCGCCCGCCCTCACCGCACGCGAGCTCGAGGTGCTCAAGCTCGTCGCCAAGGGCATGAGCAACCGCGAGATCGCCGACGAGCTCTACATCTCCGAGAACACGGTCAAGAACCACGTCCGCAACATCCTGGAGAAGCTGCACCTCCACTCCCGCATGGAGGCCGTGATCTACGCCGTGCGCGAGAAGCTGCTCGACATCCGCGAAGACACCTAGCCGCCTCTCCGGAGCTGCTCGTCCTCAGGCGGGCTTGCGGGCCGAGACGATCATGTTGTCGCCGAGGTTGATCGGCACCCGCACGCGCTCGGGCGTCACCCGCTGCAGGGCGCGGGCGACGGGCCCGAGGGGTCGGAAGCTGGCCGCCACCTTGCGCAGCAGGTAGCGGCCGGAGATGACGTGGGTGTACAGACCGATCTCCACGTCGACGAAGCCCGCCTGCGTCAGCAGGGTCGCCAGCGTGGAGCGGTCGAAGTAGAAGAGGTGCATGTCCATGAGCCACGGCCAGCGGCTCCCGAAGAGACGCGCCACCCTGCTGCCGGCGTCGATGGTCGACAGCCACACCTGGCCGCCCGGCTCGAGCAGGTCGAACACGGCTTCCAGCTCGCGGCGCGGGTCGGCGAGGTGCTCGACCACGTCCCAGAGCGTCACCACGTCGTAGCGCCCACCCACGTCGGCCCGCTTGCGAATCGTCTGCTGGTGAACGGTGTGACCGCGTGAACGCGCGACATCTCCGGCCCAGCGCGACAGCTCGAGACCCTCGACGCAGAATCCGACGTCGCGTGCGACGTCGAGGAAGTATCCGCAGTACGCACCCACGTCGAGGAGACGGCGGGACCCCGGTGCACCGAGCTTGCCGATGACGCGACGAAAGGTGTGGTGGCGGTTGTCGCTCTCGGCGACGTAGGTCGGGTCCTCCACCTCCTCGTAGGCGGCCACCAGCTGGGTGTCCGACGGTTGTGGCCACTGCACGAGGAGCCCACACCCGTCGCACTCCCAGATGGGTTGGTGGTGGCGGTGGCCGAAGCTCGTGCACGCGAACGACGACGACATCGGTGCGCCCTCTCGGCGCGCCGGGTGACGGACCCGCAGCCCCGTCCCGGCGCACAGGTGACAGGGAGGGGGAACGCGGGTCGTGCTGTCGCCGAGCGAAACGGGCGCCCGTTGCGCCCCGGTCGTCCCGTCCATCCGGGAGAAGCTACCGGCCCGTACACTCCGGGCTCGATGCCAGCCGTCCACGGGCTCGCCCGGCGCGTCCGCCCACGGCTCGAGTCCCCGCCCGCGACCGCCCTCTTGGCCTTCGTCCTGCTGGCGGTGCTGCTGTTCCGGAAGGCGTGGAGCGCACCGGGTGGAACCTGGATCGGCCTCGGTGGCGATCCCCCACTGCACATGTGGTTCCTGCGCTGGACGCCGTGGGCGCTCGGGCACGGGATGAACCCGCTCTTCACCCACCACATCAACGCGCCGGACGGCGTCAATCTCATGTGGAACACGGCCGAACCGCTCACCGCGCTCGTGATGGCGCCGGTGACGTTGCTGATCGGTGTCATCCCCGCGTACAACGTCGTCATCACCCTGGCGGTGGCGCTGTCGGGCTGGTGCTTCTACCTGTTCATCCGTCGTCACGTGACCCACGAGCTGGCCGCAGTGGTGGGCGGACTGTTGTACGGGTTCTCGCCGTACATGATCGGCCAGGCCCTCACCCACTCCAACCTGGTGCAGGCCTACATCCCGCCGCTGCTCTGCATCGTCGCCGAGGACATCCTCGTCCACCAACGCCGCTCCTCTCGCGCGTCGGGCGCGCTGCTCGGCGGACTGCTGGCCGCTCAGCTGTTCATCACCGAGGAGCTGGTCGTCTATGAGGTGCTCGCTCTCTCGGTCGGCGCCCTCGTGCTGGCGGCCAGCCACTGGCGCGACGTGCGCCCGCGCGTGCCGCACGTGCTGCGCTCGCTCGGTGCGGGCGTGGTTGTCGCGGCGCTGATCGTGGGTGGCCCGCTCGCGTTCCAGTTCTTCGGGCCCCGCCATCCCACCCACGGCGTGGTCTTCCCCCCGGAGGCCCTGTCGGCCGACGTGCTGTCGTTCGTCGTACCGAGTGATCTGCAACAGGTGCGGCCGTCGTGGTCGCACAGCGTGACCGACAAGTTCAGCAACTCCTGCTGCATCGACGAGCAGGGGAGCTACGTGGGCCTGCCGCTGCTCGTGCTGCTCATCGTGACGGCGGCGCGGGCCTGGAGACGCGATCTCGTCAAGGTGGCCGCCGTCGTCGGCGTGTGCTTCCTGGTGCTCGCCCTCGGCCCGCACCTGCACGTGGGCGGGGTGAGCACGTCGACCTCGATGCCCCGCAAGCTGTTCGACCACGTTCGCCTCTTGCAGAGCGTGCAGCCCGTTCGGCTCATGCTGGTCGCGTGGCTGGCGGCAGCCGCGCTGCTCGCCGTGTTCGCCGACGCGGTGCTCCGGCGCCGTCACCACGCCCCGATGGCCGTCGCCGGCGCAGCCGCGGGCCTGCTCGCCCTGGTGCCCGTGCTCCCGACGTTCCGCTTCCCGGCCACCGAGGCCAACGTCCCCAAGTTCTTCACCTCTGCCGCGGTGGCGCGCGTGCCCCGCGACAGCGTCGTGCTGGTCTCGCCGTTCGCCCGCGATCCGTCGACGTCCGAGCCGATGCTGTGGCAGGCAGAGGCACGCTTCCGGTTCCGGATGCCGGACGGGTACATCCTCGGTCCCGACGCCAATCGAACCTTCATCACCTTGCCCGAGCGCACACCACTGTCCGAGGCCCTCGCCGTGCCGCAGCGGGGCGAGCAGGCGCCGCCGCTGACTCCCGAGCTGCGCCAGACCTATGGATACGACCTCGATCGCTGGGGCGTGACCAGTGTGCTCGTCGGGCGCCAGCTCTACGAGGAAGACGTCCGCGCCTTCATGACCGAGCTGCTCGGTCGTTCGCCCGAGCGGGTCGACGGCGTGTGGCTCTGGCGACACGTCGACGGTCGGCAGGTGGCGTCCGCGGCCGGCGCGGGTTGAGCGGCTGCCAAGATGCTGCCGTGAGCCGAGCGGTCGCCGTGCAGCCGCAGCTGCCAGGGCTCGAGCGGGAGCGGACCTGGCGCGACCGGGCCAAGGCGGTGGACCCGGCGTGGTGGGTCGTGGCGCTGCTGATGGTGCTGTTCTTCGTCTCGTACGCGCCGAACGTGTGGCGTCGTCAGGAGTACTTCGGATCGTTCGGGTTCGACATGGGCATCTTCGACCAGGCCGTGTGGCTCCTGTCGCGGTTCCACAGCTTCATGACCGTCCGCGGCCTCGACTTCTGGGGTCACCACCTCAGCCCCGGCATGTTGGTGTTCGTGCCCTTCTACTGGATGGGCCAGGGCGCCCACCTGATGAACATGGTGCAGATCGCATCGATGGCGCTCGGCGCGGTGCCCGTCTTCCTCATCGCGCGGGACAGGGTCAGCGACCGCTGGAGCGCGGTGGCTCTTTCGGGCGTCTATCTCCTCCACCCGTCGCTCGGACTCATGGGTTGGGAGCTCTTCCATCCCGAGGTGATGGCGATCACGCCGTTGCTGTTCGCCTACTGGTTCGCGTTGCGACACCGGTGGGGCTGGTACGCGGGATGCCTCGTCTACGCGGTGATGTGGAAGGAGGACGTGGCCCTCTTCATCATCGTGCTCGGGCTCATCGTCCTGTTCCGCCAGGATCGCAAGGTTGGTCTGATCACGGTGGGCCTCGGCGCCGCGTGGTACGTGATCACGACGCGCATCGTGCTGCCCGCCGTCACCGGCGGCGTCTTCTACGAGCAGCTCTACACGGGGATCGGCGGGTCACCCGGCAACATCATCCGCCAGACCATCAAGCGCCCGAGCAACATCACCGACCGGCTCACGAGCGGCGAGGCGCAGCACTACCTGTGGCAGATGTTCGCGCCCTTCGCCATGTTGCCCCTGCTCGCGCCCGAGGTGCTGGTGCTCGGTGTGCCGATGTTCGTGGCCAACCTGCTGTCGAACTACATCTGGACCCGCACCATCGCGGTCCACTACGCGTCCCTGCCCCTCACCGCTCTGACGCTGGCGACCATCGAGGCCGTCGCCCAGGCCAAGCGGCTCGAGGTGCGACGGGTGCTCGTCGGCGTCTGCGTCATCACGTCGGTGGTGGCCGCCAACGCGTGGGGCATCTCGCCGATCGGCCAGAAGACCGACTCGTTCGCGACGTTCGACCACGTGCGTCTGGAGACCAAGCGCCAGGCCGTCGCCATGATCCCCGACGGCGATCCGGTGTCGGCCAGCTACACGATGGTCGCCCACCTCTCCCATCGCTACCGCATCTACGAGTATCCGAACCCGTTCCACGCCGCCAACTGGGGCATCAAGGACGACAACCCCGACGATCCCGCCGTCGTGCGGTGGATCGTCATCGACACCCAGGCCGTCGGTGAGCAGGACCGGCAGTACCTGCAGGATCTCGTCGCCTCGGGCGAGTTCCGCGTGCGCCTCGATCGGCAGGGGATGGTGGTCGCCCAGCGGGTGCGGGCTCCGAGCCGGAACGCTGAGGCGCGCCGGTAGACTGGCTCCCACCATGAGCGTCTTCACGAAGGTCCTTCGCGCCGGGGAGGGCAAGAAAGTACGGGCTCTGAGGGACATCGTGCCCGAGATCAACGCCCTCGAGCCCGAGATGCAGGCGCTGTCCGACGAGGCGCTCCGGCACAAGACCGTCGAGTTCCGCGAGCAGGTCGATCGGGCCGGCGAGGACAACGTCCACGACGCCATGAACGAGATCCTGGTCGAGGCGTTCGCCGTCGCTCGCGAGGCCGCGGTGCGCACCATCGGCCAGCGCCATTTCGACGTCCAGCTCATGGGCGGGGCCGCGCTCCACTTCGGCTGGATCGCCGAGATGAAGACGGGGGAGGGCAAGACCCTGGTCTCCACCCTGCCGATGTACCTCAACGGTCTCACCGGTCGCGGCGTGCACCTCGTGACGGTGAACGACTACCTGGCCAAGTTCCACGCCGAGTGGATGGGGCGCATCTACAAGTTCCTCGGCCTCACTGTCGGCATGGTCCTGCCCGACGTCGACGACGCGGAGGCCAAGCGGGCCGCCTACGCGGCCGACATCACCTACGGCACGAACACCGAGTTCGGCTTCGACTACCTCCGGGACAACATGGCCAGGTCCCGCGCGCAGATGTCGCAGCGCGGTCACGTCTTCGCCATCGTCGACGAGGTCGACTCCATCCTCATCGACGAGGCTCGCACGCCGCTCATCATCAGCGGCCCCGCCGACGAAGCGGCTCGGCTCTACTACCAGTTCTCCGGCATCGTCCGAGGCCTGACGCGTGAGCTCGACTACGAGGTCGACGAGGAGAAGCGCACCGTCGTCCCCACCGAGGACGGCATCGAGAAGGTCGAGCGCCTCCTCGGCGTCGACAACATGTACGACCTCGTCTCGGTCAACTACGTCCACCAGCTCGAGCAGGCGCTGCGGGCCAAGGAGCTCTACAAGCGCGACAAGGACTACATCATCGAGAACGGCGAGGTGAAGATCGTCGACGAGTTCACCGGCCGCACCCTCGAGGGCCGGCGCTGGTCCGACGGTCTGCATCAGGCGGTCGAGGCCAAGGAGCGGGTGAAGATCAAGGAGGAGAGCCACACCTGGGCCACGGTCACCCTCCAGAACTACTTCCGCCTCTACGAGAAGCTGGCCGGCATGACGGGCACGGCCGAGACCGAGGCCTCCGAGTTCGCCAACACCTACAACCTGCCGGTGGTGCCGATCCCGACCCACCGCGACATGATCCGCGAGGACCTGGCCGACCTGATCTACAAGACGGAGCTGGCCAAGTTCAACGCGGTCGTCGACGACATCGAGGAGCGTTACGCCAAGGGCCAGCCCGTCCTTGTCGGCACCGCGTCCGTCGAGAAGTCCGAGGTGCTCTCGGGCATGCTGGATCGCAAGGGCATCCCGCACTCGGTGCTCAACGCCAAGCAGCACACGCGTGAGGCCCACATCGTCGCCCAGGCCGGGCGTCTCGGCGCCGTCACCGTCGCCACCAACATGGCGGGGCGGGGCGTCGACATCCTGCTCGGTGGCAACCCGGAGGGGCTGGCCCGTCAGGAGGTCCAGGCCCAGGGCCTGGAGCTCGAGTCCGAGGAGGGCCAGGCCCTCTACAAGCAGCTGGTGCCAAAGTTCGACGACGAGACCAAGCTCGAGGGCGACAAGGTCCGTGAGCTGGGCGGGCTGTACGTGCTGGGCAGCGAGCGTCACGAGAGCCGCCGCATCGACAACCAGCTGCGGGGCCGTTCGGGCCGCCAGGGCGACCCCGGTGAGAGCCGCTTCTTCCTCTCGCTCGAGGACGAGCTGATGCGCCTGTTCGCCACCGGCGCGATGAGCTGGGTGATGGGCAAGGCGCTGCCCGACGACGTCCCCATCGAGGCCAAGATGGTCACCAAGGCCATCGAGCGGGCCCAGAACACCGTCGAGCAGCGCAACGCCGAGATCCGCAAGAACCTGCTCAAGTACGACGAGGTCCGCAACGAGCAGCGCAAGGTCATCTACGCCCGGCGCATGCAGATCATCGACGGCGATGACCTGCGCGAGGAGACGATGCAGATCCTCGAGAGCGCGTTGTCCGATCTGGTGGAGGACAACTGCCCGAGCGACTACGTCGAGGACTGGGACGTCGACGGTCTGCTGAACGGCGCGCGCGAGTACTACCCCACCAAGTTCACCGCGGATGAGCTGCGGCAGGCCGCCACCAAGGACATGCTGGCCGAGAGCTTCATCTCCGAGGCCGTCGGGTACTACGAGCAGCGCGAGGAGACACTGCCGGGCGGCGCCGACACCATGCGGGAGATGGAGCGGGAGATCATGCTCCGCATCATCGACACCCGCTGGCGGGAGTTCCTGGCCGAGATGGACTACCTCTACGAAGGCATCCACCTGCGAGCCATGGGCCAGAAGGACCCGCTCGTCGAATGGCAGCGGGAGGGCTTCGAGCTTTTCGGCACGCTGATGAGCTCCATCGACGACGACTACGTCAAGTACGTGATGCACGCCGAGGTCGTGGTGGAGGAGCCCGAGCCGAGTCTCGAGCGGGCCCAGTACGTCTCGGCTGACGAGCCGGTGCAGGGTGTGAGCGGCATGCGCCAGGCCGCTGCGGCCGCCGCCGTCGCCGGCGGCGACCAGCAGGCCATGGCCTTGCAGCAGCAGGAGGAGGACGAGGTCGTCAACGTCCCCCTGGTGAAGTCGGCCGAGGAGAAGCTCGGCCGCAACCAGCCCTGCTACTGCGGCAGCGGCAAGAAGTACAAGCTCTGTCACGGCCGATGAGCCCAACCCGCGTCCGGACTTTTTCGCGCTTCGACCGGCATATCCGGTCTGATCGCGAAAAAGTCAGCTGGTTCTGGGTCTGACTCGTGCGCGACTTCTCCGATGACCTTGCCGCGCTCCGGAAGCGGCTGACGGAGGCCGAGGCCTATCTCGACCTGGCCGGTTCGCTCGCGACGCGTGCCGAGCTCGAGCAGGAGATGGGCAAGCCCGACTTCTGGGACGATCGCGAACGGGCCACATCGATGTCGAGTGCTTACGGAAGGGCCGACACCGACGTGAAGCTGCTCGAGGACCTGGCCGATCGGTTGAGCGACGCCGAGACGCTGTTCCAGCTGGCGCAGGAGGAGGGCGACGAGTCGGTCGAGGCCGAGCTCGAGGAGGCGGTGAAGGAGCTCACCCGCGCCCTCGACCAGCTCGAGGTGCGGTCGCTGTTCAGTGGTGAGCACGGCGAAGGCGACGCGGTGTGCGAGATCCACGCCGGCGCGGGCGGCACCGACGCCCAGGACTGGGCCGAGATGATGCTGCGCATGTACAGCCGCTGGGCCGAGTCGAAAGGCTTCAGCATCGAGGTCGACGAGGTGAGCGAGGGCCAGGAGGCGGGCATCCTGTCGGCCACCTTCATCGTGAAGGGTCGCTACGCCTACGGGCTGCTCTCCGCCGAGCGGGGTGTGCACCGACTCGTGCGCATCTCGCCCTTCGACGCCCAGAACCGCAGGCAGACGTCGTTCGCGTCATTCGACGTGGTTCCGTTCATCGAGGACGTGAGCGACGAGGTCGACATCGACGAGAAGGACCTGCGCATCGACACCTACCGTTCGTCGGGCGCGGGCGGCCAGCACGTCAACGTCACCGACTCGGCCGTGCGCATCACCCACCTGCCGAGCGGCATCGTCGTGTCGTGTCAGAACGAGCGCAGCCAGCACCAGAACAAGGCCAGGGCCATGCAGATCCTCGGCGCCAAGCTGGCCGAGCGCCAGCGGGCCGAGCGCCGGGCCGAGCTCGACGCGCTCAGCGGTCCGCAGACCGACAACGCCTGGGGCAACCAGATCCGCTCCTACGTGCTGGCGCCGTACCAGCTCGTGAAGGACCTGCGCACGCAGTACGAGACCGGCAACGTGCAGGCCGTTCTCGACGGCGACCTCGACGCCTTCATGGAGGCGTGGCTGCGCTGGAACCGCTCGCAGAGCGTCTGACCCCCGCCGTTCTCGAGGCAATGACTTACGGTTTCCGTAAGTCATTGCCTCGAGAACAGGGGCTCGGGGGGATGACACCGGCTGGCGGGACAGGTTGCTAGCCTGATTTCCCGCCGCGGCTTCCGCGTTCGCGGCGCTAGGACTCGATGATTCGCCTCGAGAACGTCACCAAGTCGTACAAGGGATCGACCGTCGCGCTGCGCGAGGTCTCCGTCGACATGGCCAAGGGCGAGTTCGTGTTCCTGGTGGGGCCGTCGGGCTCGGGCAAATCGACGTTCCTGCGCCTCCTCACCAAGGAGGAGGAGCCGGAGAGCGGCCACATCTGGGTCGCCGGCAAGGACATCGGCCAGCTCAGCCACTGGAAGATCCCATACCTACGCCGCAACATCGGCTGCGTCTTCCAGGACTTCCGGCTGCTCCCCAACAAGTCCGTCGCCGAGAACGTGGCCTTCGCCCTCGAGGTCATCGGCCGTCCGCGGCACGTCATCGACTCCCAGGTCCCGCAGATCCTCGAGCTGGTCGGTCTTTCCAAGAAGATGGAGAACCTGCCGCACGAGCTCTCGGGGGGTGAGCAGCAGCGCGTTGCCATCGCGCGCGCCTTCGTCAACCGGCCCCTGATCCTGCTGGCCGACGAGCCCACCGGAAACCTCGACCCCAACACCACGATCGGCATCATGCGGCTGCTCGATCGCATCAACCGCACGGGCACCACCGTCGTCATGGCGACGCACGACCAGTCGATCGTCGACTCGATGCGTCGGCGCGTCATCGAGCTCGACCGCGGCACCGTCATTCGCGACCAGGCGCGCGGCGTCTACGGATACGGGACGTAGCGATGCCGCTCTCCGTCACCCGCGTCACGCGCGAGACCGCCACCAACCTCCGGCGCAACCTGCTGATGACGATGGCCGCGATCCTCACCGCAGTGGTGTCGCTGACGCTCGTGGGCTTCGCCCTGCTCCTCAAGCAGGGCGTCACCAAGGCCACCCTGCAATGGCGGGGCGGCGTCGAGCTCAACATCTTCATGAAGCCCGACGTCGAGCCCACACAGAACGAGGCGGTCGAGCGCCAGCTGGCGTCGATGGACGAGTTCGTGAAGCGCTACACGTACGTGAACCAGACGGCGGCCAAGTCCGAATTCGACAAGATGTTCGCCAACTCGCCGGACATGGTCGACAGCGTCAAGGCCGCCGACCTGCCGCCGTCCTACCGCGTCGTCCCGCAGCGAGCCGAGCTGGTCAGCACCATCGGCGAGCGCTTCCAGAAGCAGGCGGGTGTGCAGGACGTGGTCTACGCCAAGGAGACGATCGACAAGATCCTGCGGGTGGCGCGCCGAGCCCAGATCTTCTTCCTCGGGATGGCGGTGGTCGTGCTCCTTGCCGCCGCGACCCTCATCTTCGTCACCATCCAGATGGCGATCTTCGCCCGCCGCCGTGAGGTCGCGGTCATGAAGCTGGTGGGCGCCACCAACTGGTTCATCCGATTGCCCTTCATGTTGGAGGGCTTGGTGCAGGGCCTGATCGGCGCAGGCATGGCCTTCGCCATCGTGTACCTGGCGCGCAACGCCGTCCTCGGCCTGGTCGACACGCTCTTCCTCGGCAGCACCCAGCGCCTGTTCACCACCTCGGCCGAGGCCATCGGCACCGGCCTGTTCCTCTTGGTCGTCGGCGCCGTCGTGGGCGCCCTGGGCGCCGCCGTGGCCGTCCGCCGCTTCCTGGACGTCTAGAACCCGCCCCGACGCCGTGTCACGAGGAAATGGGGTACCGAATCGGTACCCCATTTCCTCGAGACGTGCTTCAGGCGGGGGGCGCTCTTGGCCGATGTTGCAGGAGTGTCTAGTGTTGTTGGTGTGAAAACAGCGGGCCGATGGGCCGCGCTCCTGATCGTGGTCGCCCTGGTGACCCTCGACGTCGCCCCCTCCGCGCTGGCGGCCACGTCGACCTCGTCGAAGCAGCAGCGCCAGACCGAGATCAATCGCAAGCTCGGCACCCTGCGCAGCCAGGTGCAGGAAGCCTCCACCGAGGAGGCCAAGCTGCTCGACCAGCTCGACCAGGTGGAGGCCGACCGCAAGGTCCTCGACGCCAAGGTCGCCGCCCTCGACGCCCAGGTCGCGACGGCCCAGGCCCAGCTGGACGCGGCCAGCGCCTCCCTTGACCAGCGGGCGGCCGCCCTGTCCCAGGCCCAGGCCGAGCTCAACCTGGCGCAGCGACTGCTCATCGAGGCCCGGCGCAAGCTCACCGAACGGGCCGTGCGCGCCTACATGGGCCAGCCGGACATCCGCACCGCCGATCGGTATCTGCAGCCCGGCAGCCAGCGGGAGATGGCGGCGGCCGCGAGCTACGTGCACACGCTGGTACAAGCCCAGCAGGACGTCGTCGACCAGTTCAATTCCCGCCAGCGCGAGCTCCAGTCGCGTGAGGCCGCGGTACAGACCGAGCGCGACGACGCCCAGGCCCAGCGCGACGTCGTCGCCCACCGCACGGCCGAGGTGCAGGCGGCGCGCAAGGTGCAGGCGAGCGCGCGGGCCGAGGTGCTGGCCCAGGAGCAGCAGAAGGAGGCGCTGGTCTCCCAGGTCCGCGACCGGCGTCGCGAGTTCGAGACCCAGATCGCGCAGCTCAAGGCCGAGTCCAACGCCATCACCAGCTTCCTGCGCGGCGTGCAGCGGGGCCAGGGCCCTGCCATCTCCGGCAAGGGCATCTTCGCTTCGCCCATCCCCGGCGCGGCCATCACGTCGGGCTTCGGCCCGCGCGTGCACCCGATCTACGGCGACGTGCGAATCCACACCGGCATCGACTTCCGCGCGTCGGTGGGGACGCCGGTGCGGGCCGCAGGCGCGGGCAAGATCGTCTACGCGGGCTGGCGGGGCGGCTACGGCAACGCGGTGATCATCGACCACGGCAACTCACTCGCCACCCTCTACGGCCACCTCAGCGCCATCAACGTCGGCGTCGGCCAGCGGGTGGCGCGGGGCCAGATCATCGCCAAGGCCGGCAGCACCGGGCTGTCCACCGGCCCGCACCTCCACTTCGAAGTCCGCGCCAACGGCGTACCCGTCAACCCCATGGGGTACCTGTAAGCGCGTGACTGCTCGGGACTTCGTCCCGCCTACATCGGACCTCGGCGAACTTGGTCGTGCCGCCGCGGGGTGCAGGGGGTGCGACCTCTGGCAGCACGCCACCCAGACGGTGTTCGGCGAGGGACCCCGCGACGCGCGCGTGGTGCTGGTGGGGGAGCAGCCGGGCGACAAGGAGGACGTGGCCGGCGAGCCCTTCGTGGGTCCGGCGGGACAGCTCCTCGACCGCGCCTTGGCGGACTCCGGCATCGAGCGCTCGGCGACCTACGTCACCAACATCGTCAAGCACTTCAAGTGGACACCTCGCGGCAAGCGCCGCATCCACCAGAAGCCCAACGCCACCGAGGTCAACGCGTGCTGGCCCTGGCTCGAGGCCGAGGTGAACGCCATCGGTCCGGACATCGTCGTGTGCCTCGGCGCGACCGCGGCCCAAGGCATTCTCGGCCGCCAGTTCAGGGTCACCCAGCAGCGGGGCGAGATCCTCGAGTCGTCCCATGGGTGGCGCGTGACCGCGACGGTGCACCCCTCCGCCATCCTCCGGGCCGACGACCGCGAGCAGCAGTACGAGGCGTTCGTGCGCGACCTGCGGGCCGTCGCCGCCCTCCTCGCCGGTCAGGCCGCGTAGCGCGCCACGATCTCCGGGATCTTGCGCAGGAAGCCGAGCTTCTCGTAACAGGCGGTCGCGCCCAAGGCACGGCTGCGACCGAAGATCTCCACACCCGCGTGGGCGCTCACGACCAGCACCCGGGACCCCGGCGACTTGTGGCGCAGCTCGGGCAAGGCCGACAAGCCGTCGCGCACGGGCATGTAGAGATCGAGGACGATGAGGTCGGGATGGGCAGCGTCAGCGACCGCGATGCACTCGTTGCCGTCGCCCGCCTCGTCCACGTCCGCCCCCTCGTGCTCGAAGGCATAGCGGTACAGCTGACGGATCGACGGCTCGTCGTCGCAGATCAGCACACGCATCGCACCAACGGTACGGATCGGGCATGACCAGGATCCATAGCCCGATGGGACTAACTCCGTTACCGTGACGGCAGTGCTCGAGTTCCAGATCGACGCGCGAGTGGTCGACGACGGCAGGGCCCTCATGGCGATCAGCGGATCGGTCGATCTCACCACCGCGCCCGAGCTGCGCAACCGGTTGGCCGAGCTCATCGACGACGGGAACACCTGCATCATCGTCGACCTCACCGGCACGGACTTCCTCGATTCCACCGGCCTCGGCGCCCTCGTATCGGCCCACAAGCGTCTGCGGATGAAGAGCGGCGAGATCCGCATCGTGTGTGCCGATGGTCAGGTGCGCAAGGTGTTCGAGATCACCAGCCTGGATCGGGTGTTCGCCATGCACGACAGCGTCGACGCCGCCCTGAGCTGACTCGTAGCATCGGCGCGTGGCCGACGACGTGACGTTCCGCAGCGAGGTCCGTCATGCGCTGCAGCAGCGGTTGGCGACACGCGCCGACCGGGCCGTGCCGTCGGTGCTCGGTGCGGGCAGCGACGACCTCGACGCCGGTCGTCGCTTCCTCGGCGTCCTGGCCGACGGGGGACTCGGCGCACCGACCTGGCCTGCGGAGTACGGCGGCATGGGGGCGACACCCGAACAGGCTGCCATCGTGAACGAGGAGCTCGCCGCCTTCGATCGTCCGGACCTGTATCCGTTCATGGTCGGCATCAGCCTGGTCGGGCCCACGTTGCTGACCCACGGCACTGACGCCCAGAAGGACCGCTGGCTGCCCGCCATTCGCAGCGGCGAGGAGATCTGGTGCCAGCTGTTCTCCGAGCCCGACGCGGGGTCGGACCTGGCCGGGCTGCGGTGTCGAGCCGTGCGCGACGGGGAACGTTGGCTCGTCACGGGCACCAAGGTGTGGAGCAGCCGCGCCCACTACTCCCGATGGGGATTGTTGCTGGCGCGCACCGACTGGTCGGTGTCGAAGCACGCCGGCATCACCGCGTTCGCGCTCGACATGACCGCGCCCGGCGTGGACGTACGGCCGCTGCGGCAGATGAACGGTGACACGCACTTCAACGAGGTGTTCCTCACCGACGCGCCGGTGGACGACGCATGCCGCATCGGTGACGAAGGCGAGGGATGGAAGGTCGCCATCACCACCCTCATGCACGAGCGTTCGTCGATCGGAGGCGGCTGGGGCGTGTCGCGGGACCAGGTGGCGGCGCTCGCCCGCGGGACGGGTGTTGGTCCGGTGCAGCGCGATCGCCTGGCTGCGGTGCTCGCCGACCTGGAGGTGGCCCGTCTCACCGGTGCGCGTGCGAAGGCGGCGGCCCAGGCCGGTCGCGCACCCGGCCCCGAGGGATCGGGCGGCAAGCTCCGCATGAGCGCCACGCTCAAGGACCTCGGCGCCCTCGCCCTCGACGTGGCCGGCCCGTCCGGGGTGGTCTCGGGGCTGGGTCAGGACGACTGGCAGACGTTGTTCCTCACCGGGCCGTCACTGTCCATCCGCGGCGGAACCGACGAGATCCAACGCAACATCCTGGGCGAGCGCGTGCTCGGGCTGCCCCGTGAGCCGCGGCCGGATGAGAAAGGCCCCTTCACTGGGTAGGGTCCTGCCATGGGAGACTTCCTCACCGACGTCAAGACCCTCCGCGAGCGGGCCCGGCAGCAGATCGAGCACGGCCCGATCACCGACGCCTACGGCGCCGATCGTGAACGGGTGATCCAGGTCCTCAACGAGGCTTTGGCCACCGAGCTCGTCTGCATCCTGCGCTACAAGCGCCACTACTTCACCGCCAAGGGCCAGAACTCGACCGCGGCCGCCGCCGAGTTCCTCGAGCACGCCAACGACGAGACCACCCACGCCGATCAGATCGCCCTGCGCATCACCATCCTGCAGGGGGAGCCGGATTTCAATCCCGACACCCTCACCCACCGCAGCCACGCCGAATACAGCGAAGGCAAGACGATCGCCGAGATGGCCAAGGAGGATCTGATCGCCGAGCGGGTGGCCATCGCGTCCTACCAGGAGATCATCGGCTGGCTCGGCCACGGGGACCCGGTGACCCGCAAGATGCTCGAGGAGATCCTCGCGGTCGAGGAGGAGCACGCCAACGACATGCTCGACCTCCTGCAGGAGCTGACGTAGCTCAGGGGCTCAGTTCGGGCACGCTCACCGACGTCCGACGTCGGAGAACGTGCCCAAACGGTTGGGAGCAGCGTGGAGGTGGCGGGACTCGAACCCGCGTCCATCGACGCATCAACGAGGCTTCTCCGAGCGCAGCCGGTGCTGAAGGTCTCGGGCCCCGCCTCCGCACCGGCGAGGGACGGGGCCCCAGTCAGCTGAGATGTCCTCCGTCGAACCACTGACGAGTCCGGCGGAGTGAGCCCTGCAAGATGTCGTTCCGTACCGACCCGCAGGGCGGGGGCCGGGGGACCGTCTCACTGACTAAGCAGCGAGAAGTGCCGTGTTGTCGGCGTTTGTGTTTGTTCCGGCTCTTTTACGTGGCTCCGGAGACCACGGCTCGCTTCTCTCGAATCAACTGCCGATGTCGAAACCAAATCACCCCCGTGTGAAGGACAGCTCTTGTCCAACCACCACTCTACTGGCGGCTATTCCCCACGGTTCCGCCCCCGCAGGGCCCGCTCGGCTTCGCGATCGGCGTCGCGCTGGGCGATGACGTTGCGCTTGTCGTAGCGACGCCGGCCCCGCGCCAGCGCCAGCTCCACCTTCGCCTTGCCGTCCACGAAGTAGATCGCCATGGGGACGATGGTCAGCGGCTCGGTGGTCGTGCGGGACGCGAGCTCGGCGATCTCCCGCTTGTGCAGAAGCAGCTTCCGGGTCCGGTCGGGGTCGACAGCACCGAACCCGGAGGCGAAGGCGTACGGCGCGATGTGCACGCCGTGCAACCATGCCTCGCCGTCATCGACATGGGCATAGGCATCGCGCAGTTGGACCTGACCGGCGCGCAGCGACTTGACCTCACTGCCCTTGAGTTGCAGGCCCGCCTCGAAGATGTCGAGCACCTCGTAGTCGTGGCGGGCCTTGCGATTCTGGGCGACGACCTTGGATCCTTTGGGCGGCATGACCAATCCGAAGCTACCGTCGTGCAGGCAGAACCTTCTGAAGCGAGGGACATATGCATCGGTACATGCGGGTGGGGCTCGTCGGCGTCGTCCTTGGTGTCTTCGGCGCCTGCGGCACGGAGAGCAATCCGAACGCGAGCAATGACACCACCACCACCGAGGCGGCCACGCCGACGTCGGCCGCCGACGGTCCCGTGGTCAAGGCCACGGAGAAGGAGTTCGCCATCGCGCTGGCACCGCCCAGCGCCGCGGCGGGCGAGGTGCACTTCACGCTGCACAACGAGGGCAAGCTCGACCACGAGTTCGTCGTGTTCAAGAGCGATCTCGACCCGGCTCAGCTCCCGCTGAACGCTGAGGGCAACGTCGACGAGGAGGGCGCCGGCGTCAAGCACATCGGCGAGCAGGAGGCGATCAAGCCCGGCACGGCACCGGACTTCGCCATCTCACTCGACGCGGGGAACTACGTCGTCGTCTGCAACCTTCCCGGTCACTACAAGGCGGGCATGCACACCGCGCTGAAGGTCACGTAGGCCGCTACCCTCGCCCGCCGATGCTCAGGCTGGCTCCCGATGTGTTCCATGCCATGATCGGCCACTGCTACGACGGCCTGCCCGACGAGGCGTGTGGCCTCATCGCCACCGTTCCCGGTGGCGACAAGGCGATCGTGCTCTACCCGACGCGGAACGCGGCCGAGAGCAGTCGCATCTACGAGGTGGACCCCAAGGATCTGCTGCGCGCCGACCGCGACGCCGAGGCGCGCGGGCTCCAGCTGGGTGGCGTGTTCCACTCCCACACCCACACCGAGGCCTACCCGTCACCCACCGACGTGGCCCAGGCGCCCGACCCCGACTGGCACTACATCCTCGTGTCCCTCAAGGACCTCGTGCCGGTCGTGCGCTCGTACCGGATCGTGGACGGGAACATCACCGAGGAACCGGTCGTTCTCGAGGGTAGGTAGAATCCTCACCGAACCGGTCGACTTTCTGGAGGTCCCGTGGCCGTCGAGATCCGCTTGCCCACCGTCCTGCGTCAGCACGCGGGGGGACAGGCGACCGTGCAGGCCAACGGCGCGACCCTCGCTGAGGCGCTCGAGGACCTCGTCCGCCAGTTCCCTGGGCTGGCCGACAAGGTGGTCACCACCGACGGGAGCCTCCACAAGTTCGTGAACGTGTACGTGAACGACGACGACGTCCGTTACCTCGACAAGCTCGACACCAAGGTGGGCGACGACGACACCATCTCGATCCTGCCGGCCGTCGCCGGCGGCTAGATGGCCGTCTACAACTCGATCGTCGAGCTGATCGGCAACACGCCGCTCGTCGACGTGAGCGCCCTCAGCCCCAACCCCCGCGCGCGCATCCTCGCCAAGCTCGAGGGCCAGAACCCCGGTGGGTCGGTGAAGGACCGCATCGCCCGCTCCATGGTCGAGGAAGCGGAGAAGGACGGCGCGCTGCAGGCCGGTCAGATCGTGATCGAGTCGTCGTCGGGCAACACCGGCATCGGTCTCGCGATGGTGTGCCGGGCCAAGGGCTACCCGCTCAAGATCGTGCTGCCGGAGAACGTGTCGGAGGAGCGCAAGCAGCTCCTGCAGATCTGGGGCGCCGAGATCATCCCGTCGCCCGGTTCCGAGGGGTCCAATGGCGCGGTGAAGAACGCGCAGCGACTTGCGGCCGAGCACCCGGACTGGTGGTACCCGTACCAGTACGCCAATCCCGCCAACCCCAAGGCCCATTACGAAGGCACCGGCCCCGAGATCTGGCGGGACTGCCCCGAGGTCACCCACTTCGTCGCCGGCCTCGGCACCAGCGGCACGCTGCTCGGCGTCGGTCGCTTCCTCAAGGAGCGCAACCCCGCCGTGCAGATCTGGGCCGTCGAGCCGCCGGCCGGTGAGATGGTCGACGGGCTCAAGAACCTGGACGAGGGCTACATCCCGCCCATCTTCGTGGACAACGACGGTGAGCACCTCCTCGACCGCAAGTCGATCGTGGGCCCGCGCGACAGCATCGAATGGACGCGGCGACTGGTCGAGGTCGGTGTCTTCGCGGGCATCTCCTCGGGCGCGGCCATGGCGGGCGCGGTCAAGTGCGCCAGGCAGATCGACGAGGGTGTCGTGGTGACGCTCTTCGCCGACGGCGGGTGGAAGTACCTCTCGACGGGCGCGTGGACCGACGACATCGACGCCGTCACCGAGCGGGCCCGCACCACCATCTACTTCTGAGGTCCTCGCTTCCCAGCGCATCGGTCGTGGGTCGGGGTTACGCTCCTGTGCCGTGGGTAGCGGCTCGGGCGGCGCCGTGTCGGACGGGGAGCTGGTCGGCCGTGTCCGGCGGGGAGATCCAGGTGCGTTCGCGGAGCTCTACCGAACGCACGTGACGGCCGTGCGTACGGTCGTCGCCGATCGAGTGCACGGCGCTGAGGCGGTCGCCGACGTCGTGCAGGAGGTCTTCGCCCGCGCCCTCGAGCGGCTTGCCACGCTGCGCGAGTCCGACCACTTCCGGCCGTGGCTGCTCGCAATCGCCCGGCACGCCGCCATCGACTCGCTCCGGATCCAAGCTCGCACGCGGTGCATGCCCGACGACGACTCCTGCGATCGTGCCGCCGCCGAGGACGGACCCGATGCCCTCGCCGAGCTGGCCGAGCTGTCCCAGCTGGTGAACGGACTGGTGGCCGGCCTCTCCCGCCGAGACGCCACTGCACTGACCCTCGTGACCAACTTCGGCTTCTCCCCGGCCGAAGTGGCCGACGCTTTGGGCGTGTCGCCCGGCGCGGCCAAGGTGATCGTGCATCGGGCCAGGCGCCGACTGCACGACGCCCTCACGCTCGAGCTCATGGTGCGGCGCCGCGGCGCCGGGTGCGCGACGTTCGCCGCGTTCTATGACACCGGCGCGATGCGGGAAGCGGCGCGCCACGTCCGTGTGTGCTCAGCGTGCGCAGCTTCTGTCTCAGGTGATGTGGAGCTCTTCGGCGCGCGGAACGCTCGTGCGGCCGACGAGGTCTCGCCCAGCCGTCTCTAGCGCCGGTCCATTGCGTGCGCGAGCTGTGCCGTCGGGACCACGCCCTCGTCTTCCCGATCGGCGGCGGCGTCGACGAAAGCCAACACTCGCTCGTGATGGTTGAACCGGAAGCTGTCGCAGCGGTTCTCGTGCTGGATGATGTCCATGCCGTGGTGGGCGCAGCCGCCCATGCAGACGGGCAGGGCGACGCAGCTCTGGCACTCCTGGTTGGCGAAGGGGTCGTAGCTCATCCAGCGGTGCAGGCGACCGTTGATGTTCTTGTAGTCGCCGATGTGGCCGATGACCTCGTTCGGGTTCCCGACGGAGTCCCAGCACTTGTAGAGCTCGCCGTCGCTGCCGACGACCAGCTCGTTGGCCCGGACCGCCGTGCACGGGGCGCCCGACGGTGACGGCACGGAATAGCCGCCGAAGCCGTAGCGGGAGGCCATCGCGGTGAACTCCGTCTCGGCCGCCGCATACCGGCTCGTCGTGAAGCACGGGGCGACGTAGCTCGACGACGGGGAGGGCACGCCGTCGTCGGTCGCCACGATCTGTCCCATGTTCACGGTGAGCTTCCCGGACAAGCCCTCGGCCGCCAGGATCTGCAGCAACTCCTCGGCCCGCAGGTAGTTCTCGGTGTTGACGTTGATGCGCACCGAGATGCTCAGGTAGTCGACGGCATGGTGCAGGTTCTTCACGATGTGCCAGAAGGTGCCCTTGCCGTTGGCGAGCGGGCGCATGCGATCGTGGATGTCCGGCGGGCCGTCCAGGCACACCTGCACGTGTTCGACGCGGCGGTCGCGCAGCTCGGCGCACGTCTGCTCGTCGAGCAGGTACCCGTTGGTGGTGATGGTCGCGGAGTAGCGAACGTCGTGGCGGTCGCAGCGCTCGATGAAGGCATCGGACAGGGCGAGCAGGGGCCGCTTGCCGATCAGGGGTTCGCCTCCGAACCACGTCACGCCGAAGCCCTCGATGGTCGGCAGCTGGTCGTCGAGGACCTGCAGCACCGCCTTCTGCACCTCTTCACCCATGATCGAGGGGTGCTTGTCCTCGAAGCAGTACGGGCAGTCGAAGTTGCAGCCCAGGCTGCTGACGATCGTCAGGCCGAACTGTGAGGTGTCGTACCGCGTGAGCTGGTACAGCGTGGCGAGTGCGGAGAGCTCATCGTGGCCGTCCGACACGAGCATCCGGCCCTTGGCCATGTCGGCCAGCAGCGAGGGCTTGCAGCCCGGCGTCGGGTCGCCGGCAAGGAAGCGGTCCACGGCCTTGCGGTCGCCGTTGGCGAGTCGGAGCAGGCCACCGCTGACGCCGTTGTACACATACGAGGCGCCATCCCGCTCGACCCAGACGTTGTAGCGGGACTCCTTCATACGGCTTTCACGATGATCGAGCAGACTTCCTTGCTGGCGCAGGGGAACCAGACCTTGGGGGCGCAGACTCCCCGCGGGTTGCAGGTGCCATAGCCGGGCGAGGCGCACTTCGACGGGCACGCCCGACTGAACGCCTCCACCTCGACGTCCTGGTCGGCTTCGAGGGCGCGGACGAGATCGTCGATGGCCTCCCGGATGGCGGGTGTCAACTCCGCTTCGTGTCCGACCGCGATCTGGATCTCCACGCCGGCGGGCTGTACCACCCAACCGCCATCGTCCGGCGGCTGTGCGTCGTCGCTCATGAAAAGAACCTCCCGTTCCTCTACTGCATCGCGAAGGCCCGCGGGCACTTCGTGATCACGCAGTCGATGATCACCTTGCTGACACAGGGTGATGTCGTCTCAGGCGAGCAGACCGTCCTCGCCGGGCACCGGCGGCCAAAGGCCTCGACCTCCGAGGGCTCGCCTTCGAGCCGGACCTCTTCCATGGCCGCCACGAGGGCCTCGAGGGCCTGGCGCAGCTCGGGCGTGAGCTCGGAGGTGTCCGCGATGTCGATGCGCACCAGGGCGGCGTCCGCGCTCGGCGGCTCCACCAGCCAGCCGCTGTCCGTCTCACTCATTGGCCCACCTCATCGGGTCGTTGTGCCGCTCATGGCGTCGGGACGTAGAAGGTGGGGCACTTGATGATCCGGCAGTCGACGATCAGCTTGCTGAAGCACGGCCGGGTGGATTGTGGGGAGCAGCCCATGTTCGTGTCGCAGATCCCTGCCCGCGCGAAGCCTTCGACCTCCGAAGGCTGGCCGAGTGCCTCGACGGCCAGCGCCAACGCCTCGATCGCTTGGCGCAGTTCCGGGGTGAGCTCCGCGTCCGTCGCCACCTCGAGGCTGATGATCGCCCCGTCGGTTGCCGGCGGTTCGATCAGCCAGCCTGAGTCGTCGCTTGGATCGCTCGTGGTCACCACCTCCACGTCACGCGGACGTTCTGCTCCTCGCCAGTACCAGACGGTGGACAGCCGTTCCGGTTACAGGCCGAGGCCCACCACCCGGATGCCCTGACGCTCGAGGACGGCCGCCAGCACCTCTGGCGGGGGCGGCAGGTCGGTGAGACCGAACCCGACGACCTCGCCCTCGCCGAACGCGGCGGCCACGGCAGGTGCGAGGAGGGCGGCAAGCACCGCCCGTTCCTCCGGGTCCAGTTGCTCGGCGATGAACTCTCGCAGCTTGTCCAGGAGGCGCTCGATCACCAGCGCGTCCACGGAGTTCAGGACGGCTGGAGCTCGTCCTGGTTACGCGCGGCCGAGCCCGGTGCTCGAGAGCGCCGCGCTGGCCCGGACCGATGACAGACGGCGCATCGTCCGGCTGAGTCGGCCGGCGGCGGCCGGCGCCTCTCGCACGTTGGCGGCGGTCGCCCACAGCACCGTCTTGACCTGGAACGGCCGCAGATCAGGGTGCTTGGAGCGGATGAGCGCGGCGATGCCCGTGATGTGGGGTGCGGCGTAGGAGTTGCCGGTGCCCGTCAGGCGGGTCCCGCCCCGCCACGCGAGGTCGATGTCGATGCCGGGCGCGAGGAACTCGGTGGGTGGCTCGGGGTTGAAGTGGAAGCGAAAGGGGTCTCGCGACAGGTTGGACGCGACGCTGGTCACGGATGCGAACAGCGACGGGAAGCTCGGGCGGGCCACGTTGTTGGCTGCAGTGACGATCAGCGAGTTGCGGAAGTAGCCCTGGTCGCAGATCTCGTAGAAGGGGAGCGCCCAGTCGCGCTTGGTGGTGCCGAGTGACAGGTTGATCACGTCGAAGCCATGGTCGACGGCCCACGCCAACCCCTGGAGGAAGGCGGCGGCCTTTCCGCTCAGCCCGGCGCCGAGCACCTTCACGCTCGTGATGGTGGCGCCCGGCGCGATCGCGTGCACGATGCCGGCGCAGGCGGTGCCGTGGCCGTACGAGTCTTCGTGCGTGCCCGTCGTCTCGACCACGTTTCCGTCCGGATCGAGCGTGAAGGCGATGCTCCCGGCGGTGTCGACGCAGTGGTCGAGGTCCGGGTGGTCGGCGTCGATGCCGCTGTCGATGATGGCGACCCGCACGCCGCTGCCGGAAGCGCCTCCCCACGCCCAGTCGGGTGAGAGGTCCTCCAGCCGAACCGCCATGGGAAGGCGCACCGCCGTCGAGTCACGGCTGTACGCCGGGAGCTCCTCCTCAGCCATTGCTCAGCAGCGCAGCCACCACCGTCGCGACCGCCGCGTAACGAGCGGGTTGGCTCTCGGCCAGCCGGCGCAACTCGCCGGCCAGCTCGCTCGGATCGGGGGCGCTGGTCTGGGCCGCCCGCCCGCCGGCCAATGCAATGCCCGCCACACCAGCGAGCAGGGTCGCCAGTTCGACGTCGTCGAACGTGAAGGCGCCGCCACCGGCCTTGTCGACGACCTCGAGTGCCCCCGTCACGCCGTCGTCGGACTCGCAGGGCACGCAGAGCAGGCTCGCCGGCTCGCGGCCGGTGACGCTGGCCATGCCCTCGGCGGCGCGAGGGTCGCCGGCGTGGGGCGCGAGCGCGATCGGCTGCCCCGAGGCGACGACGAAGCCGGCGGTGCCGGCACCGCCGGGGATGGTCACGCCGAGCACCGATGCCGCGAGAGGGCCCGTCGCGGCCGCGACTTCGAGCTGCTCGCCGCGCACGGCCAGGATCCAGCCGTCCGTTCCTCCCGTGCCCCCTACGGCCGCCTCGATCAAGGCGTGCAGCACCGGGTCGTGGGTCGCCGCCATCAGCGCACCGCCCGGAAGGCGCCGCTCATGCGCCGGACCTCGTCGGGGCCGGGCCCTTCGACCGTGGGCCCTGCGAACACCGCATTGCGGTTGGGCCGAAGCAGCAGGCTGGCGCGGCTGAGCCGCTCACCGCCGCGTGGTCCCGGTGTCGAAATCTCGGTGCCTGTGAGGGCGTCGCTCACGGACGGGTGCTTCGCCGCGAGGCGGGCGATGGCATCGGCATCGAGGACGAGCAGCCCGACCTCGTCGTGGGGGGCGACGAGCACCGAACCCGTCTCCTCTCCGAGCAGCGCAGAGACGCCGAACGTATCGCCCGGCCGCAGTTCGGTGGCGACGGCGAGACGTCCATCGAGCCCGGGGGCGAGGACCTGAGGCGTTCCCCGTCGCACGACGGCGAGCATTCCGGCTCCTTCGGCCAACTGCTCGCCGGGACGCAAGGCGACGGGGACGAGCTGTGTGGCCGCGGCCTCGAGCGCTTCGGCATCGAGGCTCGAGAACATCGGAATGGTCGAAAGGGCAGCGACCGCGTCGAAGGGCGCCTCGGTGGGGACCACGCCCGCAGTCTGCTCGGCCCACAGGTCCGCGTACACACCACCGGCCGCGACCAGCTCTGCATGGGTGCCCTGCTCGACCAGGCGGCCGCCGGACATCACGAAGATGCGGTCGTACTTCGTCACCGACGTCAGGCGATGCGTGACAGCGATCGTGGTGCGGCCCTCGCCGACGCGGTCGAGCGTCTCGCTGATGAGCCGCTCGGTCCGCGGGTCGAGCGCGGACGTCGCCTCGTCGAGCAGGATGATCCGGGGGTCGCGCAGGAGCGCACGGGCAATCGCCAGGCGTTGCCGTTGGCCGCCTGACAATCGTCCGCCTCGTTCCCCGACGATGGTGGAGTACCCGCGTGGCAGCGCGAGCACGAACTCGTGCAGCTCGGCCGCACGCGCTGCTGCCTCCACCTCGCTGTCGGTTGCCCCCGGCCGCCCCATCGCGATGTTGTCGCGGACGGTCGTGTCGAAGAGGAACGTGTCCTGGAACACGACGCCCAGCTGACCCCGCAGCGACGACAGGGTCGCGTGTCGCACGTCCTGGCCGTCGAAGCGCACCGCGCCCTCGTCGGGGTCGTAGAAGCGCATGAGCAACTGCAGCACCGACGACTTTCCCGCGCCGGTCGGTCCGACGAAGGCGACCCGGGTGCCCGCATGGATGACGCAGTCGACTTCCTCCAGGGTGGGGCGCTCGTTCGTATAGGCGAAGCTGACCTTTTCGAGACGGATCTCGTCCTGCACCAGTGGGAGCTCGATGGCATCGTCGGTGTCGGCGACGTCTGGCGCGGCCTCGAGGATCTCGTTGATCCGCAGGAGCGAGCCCATCGCGGCCTGGACCTGCTGACCTATGCCGGTCAGTACCGTGACAGGAGTGATGACCTCGCCCATGACGGTGATGAAGGCCACCAGGCCGCCGATGGTGAGGTGGCCGTGGAGGACCAGCCACGTGCCGAGGCCGAGGATCAGGAGCCGCAGGACGGTCACGATCATGTTGACCGAGAGGCCGAAGACGCCGCCGAAGAGTTGCAGGCGGACCTCACGGCCGAACAGCCGGTCCGACGCCCGAGCGAACCGCTCGCCTTCTCGCTCCTCGAGTCCGAACGCCTTGACCACGGCCTGGGCGCCGTAGTTCTCGGATGCCACCGTGTAGGTGGTGCCGAGCTCCTCCTGTACCGCGAGGCTCCGTCTTTGTGAGCCCGCGGCCATGACCTTGTACACGAGCCCGACGAGAGGAGCGCCTGCCAGCGTGACGACAGCAAGCAGCGGGTTCAGGGTCAGGAGCACCACGGCCGACACCACCAGGGAGAGGACCTGGAAGATGCCCTCGCGGATGGTCTGCGACAGGCCCTGTTCCATCTGCCCGACGTCGGAGAACAGCCGGGACAGGATGTCCCCCTCCTGCTGGCGGCTGAACCACCCGGCTGAGAGGCGCTGGAGCCGGGTGAACATCGACACGCGAAGGTCGCGCGTGACGGCGCTGCTCACGAAGGCCGAGAGGTAGTTCTGTCGCAGGCCGGCGACCAGGGAGATCACGAAGGCGATGCCCAGGAACCCGATGAGGTGGAGCGCCTCGTTCAGATCGCGCCGCGGGATGGCGTGGTCCAGGAGCGACCGCATCACGAACGGGAAAACCGTCGTGAATCCCAGCGCGAGCAGCATGTAGCCGAAGATCTCCACCTCGCGGCGGAGATGGGGCCGGAGGAACCGAAGGGTCAACCGGAAGAACTGCGCGGCCTTGACCTTCGGCGTCGTCTCGTCGATCGCGTCGAGCCACGTGTCCTCCAGGGCGGCCAAGCCCATGCCGTAGACCGCCTCTGCCGCCCCCTCGACCCCGTCGTTGCCGGCCGCCTCGAGCATTCGCAGGAACTCCTCACGACCCGCGCGCGCGACGAGGAACGCGACGAACGACTGCATCATCGCGGTACGGAGCTCGCCGGTTGCCTCGTGCAGCGGCGGCAGGTCGAGGTCGCGCAGCTGCGCGTCGGGACTGGCGAGGCCGGCCACGCTCAGGCCGTATCCCTCGAGCATGATCGCCATGGTCGCGGCGTCACCTCCGCCGCGGGTGGTTCCGAGGAGCAGCGCGAGGGGCCGTTCGGGTGGCTCCGGCGGCGCCTCGGCCGTCACGACCATCCAGATCTCGCGCCGGTCGAGGTCGACGACGCTGCCCGAGGTGACCGTCTGACCTGGGTTCGCCGGGTCCGGGAACGGATCGACGAGGCAGATCTGTTGTGCCACGGTGCGGATGTCAGGGCCGAGCCCGGCGAGACGCTTTCCCGCTCGTCGGACGGCGGCGGCCATGGCCGGGACGGCCCGCTCGCCCGCGGTGCCGGGGCGGAATCGGAGCACGGCTCCGTCGACCGAGCGGGCCTGGAGCGCGTCGAGGGCGGGCCGAGGTGCGGGCGGCTCGACGGCAGTGGGCGGCGCGGCGACGGCTTCGTCGTCGGGCCCGGTGAGCACGACGAGGTCCACACCTCCGACTCCGACCACGTCTCCGGCAACGAGCCGTACGGGTGCCGTGATGATCGTTCCGTTCACCCGTGTGCCGTTGGTGCTGCCGAGGTCGGTCACCACCAGGCCCTGCGGACCGGCGTCGAGGACGGCGTGCCGACGCGACACGAGGGGATCGTCAACGGGGAGAGCGTCGCTGTCCCGCCCGACCTCGAGTGATCCGTCGAACGTGAGCCGGCGCGACGCGACCCCGGGTTGACGCACCTCGACGACGTGGCTCACCTGGCCGTGCCCATCCCCGACGCCACGGTACTCTCCGGGCACCCTATGTCTCACGAGCAAGAGCTGGTGGTCGCTGCGCTCCCGATGTACGACGTCGACGGGGAGCTCGGGCGGGGAGCCTGGGGCGTCGTCATTGCCGGCCGTCACCGCCAGCTCGGGCGGGATGTGGCGATCAAGCAACTCCCGCGAGCCTTCGGGGCAGACGCGGCGGTGCGGTCCCGGTTCGTCGCCGAGGGGAGACTGCTCGCCTCCCTGAACCACACCCACATCGTGCCGATCTACGACTTCGTCGAGCACGAGGGGTTGTGTCTGCTGGTGATGGAGCGGTTGACCGGGGGGACGGTGTGGAGCCGGTTCCGAGCGGGCGCACTGACGCCCGAACGTTCCGTCGCCGTGGCGCTGGCGGCAAGTTCGGCGCTGCAATACGCACACAAGCACGGCGTGCTCCATCGCGACGTCAAACCTGACAACCTGCTGTTCTCCGAGGAGGGTGTCCTCAAGGTCACCGACTTCGGGATCGCCAAGGTCGTCGGTGGCTCTGCAACCGTGGCGACTCGAGCGGGTGACGTCCTTGGCACGCCCGCGTACATGGCGCCCGAGCAGGCCCAGGGCGGCACGCTCGGTCCCGCGACCGACGTGTATTCGCTCGGCATGGTCCTCTACGAGTTGCTGGCCGGGCGCCTGCCCTTCCCGGAGGACTCGGACCCGTTGACCACGCTGTACCGGCACGTGCACGAGCGGCCACGGCCCCTCTCGGAAACGGCCTCGCACATTCCCAGTGCCCTCGCACAAGTGGTGGCGCGGGCGCTCGAAGCGGATCCTGCTGAGCGTTATCCCGACGCCGAGGCGTTCGGAATCGCGGTGGCGTCGGCAGCCGCCGAGGTGTGGGGAGGCGGGTGGCTCAGCGAGACGGGCATCATCGTCGCGGCGTCGGGCCCCGTGCTGGGCGCCGCTCTTGGTGGTCCGACCGGACCGTCGTTCGTGAAGCGCGCGGAGACGCTGGTCGGTCAGCCCGTGGCAGCCGCCGCGATCGTTGATCCCGTCCCGCACGAGGTCACTCCCGCCGAACTGGTGCCGGTCAACCTCCTGCGCCCGGAAGGATCAGCACCGCCTCCCCTCGTGGAGTCGCCGGCGCCGCCGCCGCCGGACGTACCTCCGCCTGCGCCGGCAGCCCCGCCGCCCGCGCCGCCCGCCGCGCCCCGCGCACCGGGAGGTCGCGCGCCCCGCTGGCTCATTCCTGCGGGAGCGGTGGTGCTCGTCGTTGCGCTGCTCGCCGCGTATCTCGCGACTCGGGGCGGGTCGCCGACAGCGAAGCCTGCTCGACGAGCGCCGTCGAGCACCGCGCCGGCGACGACGGTGGTGCCGCTGCAACCGGTTGCCGCGTGGCGCGCGCTTCACGACGCGCCGACGGCCCGCCAGCAGATGGCCGCGACCGCCTCCGGTGGCACCGTCTGGGTGCTGGGCGGCCTCACCGGCGACAGCTCGACCGCCAAGGTCGAGGGCTACGACCCCGCCATCGACACGTGGAAGAGCGGCCCCGACCTCCCGCTGCCGTTGCACCATGAAGCGGCCGTCACCTACCACGACGAGCTGGTGGCCCTCGGTGGCTGGGTCCCGGACGGGCGCGCCCTCACCGCCACCGTGTCGGACAAGGTGTTCGCTCTGCGCAGCGGCCGGTGGGTCGAGCTGCCCCACTTGCTCCATCCGCGCGCGGCCGCCGCCGCCGCGGCGGTGGGCGACAAGATCGTCGTCTTCGGCGGTCAGGCGGGGGGCAAGCTGGTGGAGAACGTCGAGGTGTTCGACGGACAACGGTGGTCCGAGGGCGCCCCCCTTCCGACCGCGCGCGAACACCTCGCCGGCGCCTCCGACGGGCGGTTCGCGTACGCAGTCGGCGGCAGGCTGCTCTCCTCGGACAAGAACGTCGGCGCCGTCGAGCGCTACGACCCCTCGACCGGCCGGTGGGAGAAGCTCCCCGACCTGCCGACTGCGCGCGGCGGCCTGGCCGCGGCCGCCGTCGGCGGCCGTCTGGTGGCGCTTGGGGGTGAGAGCCCGACCGGCGTGTTCAACACGGTGGAGCTGCTCGACCTGTCGACCAACACCTGGAGCGCAGGCCCGGCCATGAGCCCTCGTCATGGCCTGGCCGTTGCCGCCATGGGGTCGTCGCTCTACGCCTTCGGTGGAGCACGCCAGCCGAGCCACACCGATTCGACCGCGGCGGCGGAGGCGCTCGACTTCACCTCCACTCCGAGGCCGGCGCCGACTCCGTCAGCGGGCGCACCGGCGTGGCGTTCGCTGCATGACGCGCCCACCGCACGCCAGCAGATGGCGGCGACCGCCTTCGGCGGGACGGTGTGGGTGCTCGGCGGGCTCACCGGCGACGGCTCGACCGCCAAGGTCGAGGGCTACGACCCCGCCATCGACACGTGGAAGAGCGGCCCCGATCTTCCGCTCCCACTGCACCATGAAGCGGCCGTCACCTACCACGACGAGCTCGTGGTGCTGGGCGGCTGGGTGCCCGATGGCCACGCCCTCACCGCCACCGTGTCGGACAAGGTGTTCGCGCTGCGGAACGGGCAGTGGCTCGAGCTGCCCCACCTCATCCGCCCGCGCGCGGCTGCAGCCGCCGCCGTCGTGGGTGACCAGATCATCGTCTTCGGCGGGCAGGCGGGCGGCAAGCTCGTGGAGACCGTCGAGGTCTTCGACGGGCGACGGTGGTTCGAGACGGCGGGCCTGCCGACTCCACGCGAGCATCTGGCCGGCGCGTCCGACGGGCACTTCGCCTACGCGGTGGGAGGCAGACTGCTGTCCTCCGACAAGAACGTCGCGGCCGTGGAGCGCTACGACCCGGTGGCCGGACGGTGGGAGAAGCTGCCCGACCTGCCCACCGCCCGGGGTGGCCTCGCTGCCGCGGTCGTCGGCGGTCGTCTCGTGGCGCTCGGGGGTGAGAGCCCGACCGGTGTGTTCGACACCGTGGAGCTGTTCGACCTGTCCGCCAACAGCTGGAGCGCGGGCCCGGCCATGGGCAGCCCTCGTCACGGCCTGGCCGTCGCCGCCATGGGCTCGTCGCTCTACGCCTTCGGTGGGGCGCGCCAACCGAGCCACACCGACTCCACTGCCGCGGCCGAGGTGCTCGACTTCTGAGTCGCCGTTGTCGTTGGAGTTGTCGTTGCTGTCGTCGTCAGGGCGAGACGAAGTCGAGGATCGAGACCCGGTCGACGAAGACGAGTCCGGCCTCCTCCGTCAGGTCCTCCAGGCCCTCCGCCGTCTCGATGCCGGGGTGGATCCAGAACACCCGAGCACCCGCTTCGCGGGCCTGACGAAGCAGGTCGGGTTGCTCGGCCGGCGGACGGAAGACCACGACGATGGCGACGTCGTCGGGCAGCTCATCGACGTTGCGCCCGACGAGGAACGACCCGTCGGCGAGGGGGAAGGCCCGGCCCTCGCCCGGGTCCACCGGCGGCGCGTCGGCGATCTCGTAGCGCTTGTATCCGTCCGGCTCGTGGCCGACGACGTCGTAGCCGGCCCTGTGCAACGTCGCCGGGACGGACGCATCCGGCCAGTCGACGAGCTCGATGACCCCCGCGCCCTCGACGATCCTGCGCAGGTCGTGCTCTTCCACAACCGGAGTATGCCCGACCTTCACGACGCCCTGATCCTGGAAATCAGACAAACTCTCCCCGATGGGTGCGGTGTTCGGGCGCGACCCCGAGCTTGCCGTCGGCAGCGCGTTCCTCGCCGCCGCAGCTGAGGGCTTCGCCGCGTTGGTCCTCGAGGGCGAGCCCGGCGTCGGCAAGACGACGGTGTGGGAGGCCGTCGTGCATGACGCCGAGGCGAAGGGCTTCCGTGTGCTGGCGTGCCGTCCGGCGGAGACCGAGATGAAGTACGCGCTCTCCGCCCTCGCTGATCTGCTCGAGCCGGTGTCCGAACACGAGCTGGTCTCGTTGCCCGCCGTCCAGCGGCGGGCACTGGACGCCGCGTTGTTGCGCGGGGACCGCACCGGCGTCGCAGCTCAGCCCCGCACGCTGGCGACCGCGGTTCGGTCCCTGCTGCGGGAGCTGAGCACCGAGCACCGCCTGCTCGTGGCCGTCGACGACGTCCAATGGCTCGACCGAGCCTCGGCGGAGCTGCTCGAGTTCGCGCTCCGTCGATCGGCTGCTGGAGGCTGGTTGTTCGCGCGCCGACTCGGCGAGCCCTGTCGCGTGGTTCCCGAGCGGCTCGTGCCGGCCGAAGCGGTGACCGTGGCGTCCATCGGGCCGCTCACCGTGGCCGCCCTCCATCACGTGCTCAAGGACCGGCTCGATCAGGCACTCACGCGCTCGGCGCTCGTGCGCGTGCACGGAATCTCCCGCGGCAACCCCTTCTATGCGCTGGAGATCGGTCGGGAGATCGTCCGGACCGGCTCCTCAGCGGGCGCGACCACGCCGGTACCCGACAGCGTTCGTGAGATCCTGTCGAGGCGCCTTCGGCGCCTGCCCGGTGAGACTCGTGACGCGTTGCTCGTGGCATCGGCGTTGTCCGATCCGACGACCGTCCTGGTCGACGAGAAGGAATTGCGGCCGGCGGAAGAGGACGACATCGTGAGCATCGACGAGGACGGCCACATCGTCTTCCGCCACCCGCTCTACGCCTCGGCGGTGTATGGATCCGCATCGCTGGCGCGTCGGCGGGCCGCCCATCGGGGTCTCGCCGCGCGCGTCACCGACCCGGAGGAACGGGCCCGGCACCTCGCGGCTTCGACGACGAAGCCAAGCGAGGAGATCGCGTGCGCCCTCGTGGACGGGGCGGCCCTCGCCCGCTCTCGCGGCGCGTGGGGGTCGGCGGCCGAGTTGCTCGAACAGGCCGCCGTCCTCACGCCCACCGATGACGAGCGGACCTCCCGCGGCATCGCGGCAGCCGAGCACCACATACGCGCCGGCGATCGCTCGCGCGCGCGAGAACTGCTGGAGGCGCTCCTCGCCCGACCGTTGCCCCGACCGCTGCGGGCCGACGCCCTTCGTCTGCTCGGGGAGGTCAGCTACAACGACGAGAACATCATCGAAGCGGTCCGGCTCTTCACCGAGGCGTTGGAGCACGCCGACGACCCCCGTGTCGCCAACACCATCGAGCTCGGTCTGGCCTACGTCAAGGCCCAGTTGTACGACTTCTTCGGCTCCGCCCCCCACGCCCACAGCGCGATGGAACGGGCAGAAGCAGCTCCCGACCACCCGCTGCTGGCGGAGGCGCTCGGGTACTGCGCCATGTTCGACTACCTGTGCGGCAACGGCGTCGACTGGGACAAGGTCGAGCGGGCGCTCGCGCTCGAGGACGATGAGAGCCTCCTGCCGATCCCGTGGCGCCCGAGCACGCTGGCCGGTCTCCTCTGTGCGTACGTCGGACGCCACGACGAAGGACGCGAGCGGCTCCACGCCGTGTGGGCCAGCGCCGTCGAGCGGGGCGATGAAAGCGACGTTGCGTTCATCGCGCTCTGGCTGAGCTGGCTGGAGACGAGGACCGGAGACCTCGCCGCAGCGACCGTGCTCGTCGAGCAGGCGTCCGCCTTCGCGGACGCGACGGGCGGTCAGTCGACCGAAGCGTGGACCCTCGCGCAGCGCGCGTACCTCCATGCACTCCGGGGCGACGTCGCCGATACGCGACGCGCGTGCGAAGAGGCGGCCGCCGCTCTCGGCCGGTTCGAACACGTGCTGGCCCGGATCTGGCTGGCTGCCTCGCTCGGCTTGCTCGAACTGTCCCTCGGGAACGCCGAGGCGGCATGGCGGGCGTGCGAACCCCTGGTCATGGGCCTCGAGGGCCAGGGGATCCCCGAGCCGGTGCCCGCGTTCTTCCTCCCCGACGCGTTGGAGGCGTTGATCGCCCTCGGCCACCTCGAACGAGCCGAGGCGCTGCTCGATACCTTCGAGGCGCGGGGCCGCGAGCTCGATCGAGCGTGGGCGCTGTCCACGGGCGCGCGCTGCCGAGCCCTTCTCCTGGCCGCGCGGGGCGACGTGGCCCGCGCCGCCGTGGAGGTCGAGCGCGCCTTGGCGGAGCACGAGCGCATCGACATCCCGTTCGAGCTCGGCCGCACGTTGTTGGTCGCCGGCATCATCCAGCGGCGGCAACGCCAGCGAGGACGAGCCATGGCGTCGTTCCAGCAGGCGCACGAGCTGTTCGCGCGCCTCGGAACCCGGCTCTGGACCGAGCGAGCTCTCAGCGAGATCGAACGGGTCGGTCTCCGACGCAGCAGTGGGGTCACGCTGACACCGTCGGAGCGCCGTGTCGCCGAGCTCGCCGCCAAGGGGATGTCCAACCGGGAGGTCGCCGGTGCGCTGTCGGTGAGCCCGAAGACCGTCGAGGCCAACCTGGCTCGGGTGTACCGCAAGCTGGGCATCTCGTCGCGTGCCGAGCTCGGCGCCCACATGGCCAAATCGCTACAGGAGTAGGGAACCCCCCGATGTAGCGCTGCGGGCGGGTCCCTATGGTCGAGTCCGTGCGCCTCGGGGGGAGGTCATACCTGGTCGAGTGCTACTCGCCAGGGGTCCAGAGGGACGACGTCGAGTCGGCGGCGACCCGCGCCGGGATGGCGTGTCGAGAGCTGAGCGACCGCGGCACGGCCATCGAGTACTCGGGAGCCCTCCTCCTCCCGACCGACGAGGTGGTCATGCACCTCTTCACATCGGCGTCCGAGGACGCGGTGCGTGACGCCAGCGAACGGGCGGACCTGCCGTTCGAGCGGATTCTCGAAACAGTGGCGGTGCCGTCCGGCGACGACGTCGGGCTCGACGGGGAGGGATCCTGATGCGACGTCTTTCTATTGCGGTGCTGCTCGCGCTCGTCGCGAGCACTGCCGGCGTGCTGGGAAGTGCCGCACCTGCGTGGGCCAGCCGCGGCGCGAGCCGCACCGACGTCACGGTCACGCCCGACCCGACGGGCTACGGAACTGCGCTCGACCTCGACGCGACCGTGTGGGACGTCAGTGCGTCGTGTGACTTCGACGACTGCAACTTCCCGAAGGGCAGGGTGGACTTCTGGTACGCGCTGCCGACTGGCGACTTCGACGCGTCCAAGCACTTCATGGTCAGCGCCCAGCTGGGTGCCAGCGGTCTGGCGATACCGGGTATGTCGGAGGCAGAAGCTTCCTACTGCTGCCTTCCGATCGGGACCTGGCTGATCCGCGGGTTCTACGTGGGGGACATCGCGCTGCAGAGCGGGTACTTCGACCCCAGCTCCGGCGACGACACCGTGACGGTGAATCAGCGGTCGACCACGACCGCGGTGAGCCAGTCCTCGACGTCCACCGTGCTCGGGCAGTCGGTGAGCTTCCCGGTGCAGGTCTCGCCGGCCCCCGGCTTGGACGGCAATGCCGCACGTCCGACCGGATTCGTGTCGGTCGGCGAGACGATCGCCGGCGGCTTCGTCAGCTACGGCACGGCGGCGGTCAACCAGGCCACCGGCCAGGCCACTGTGACGACGAGCGGCTTGAGCGCCGGATCGCACACGCTCCATTCCTCGTACGCCGGCGACTCGTCCTACGGGTCGAGCGTGTCGCCCACCATCACCCACACGGTCAGTCGCGCGACGTCGAGTGGGGCGCTGTCCGCTTCGACGACCAGTCCCAGCTACGGGGACTCCGTGACCTTCACGGACACCGTGTCGCCGGCCGCCGCCGCCGGGACCGTGACCTTCAGCGACTCCGTGGGCGGCACCATCGGGACGAGCTCGGTCACTGGAGGCAGTCCGAATCGGGCGTCGGCTTCGACCTCGGCCCTTGCCGGCGGGTTCCACTCGGTGACCGCCACGTATGCGGGAAACAACGACTACCAGGGCAACACGTCGAACGCGGTGTACGTCACCGTGGCCAGGGCCGACACCACGACGTCCGTCTCTTCGTCACTCGCCACCACCACCTATGGGCAGGAGGTGACCTTCACCGCGACCGTGGGCGGGCCGGGGAGCGCGACGCCGTCCGGCACGGTGCAGTTCAAGGACGGCGGAGCCGATCTCGGCGCTCCGCAGTCGCTGGCTGCGGGTGTGGCCACCCTGGTGACATCGACCGTTCCCGCCGGGCCGCACACGATCACCGCGACCTACTCGGGCGACGGCAACTACAACGGCAGCTCGTCGGACTCGGCGTCGCTGGTGGTCGCGAAGGCGAAGACGACGACGTCACTCGCGAGTTCTCTCAACTCGTCAGGCCTCGGCGACGCCGTGACCTTCACCGCGACGGTCGGGCCGGTCGCGCCGGGCGGTGGCACGCCCGGCGGCACGGTTCAGTTCAAGGACGGCCTGCGCAACCTCGGCCCACCCGTGGCGCTGACCAATGGCGTCGGCTCCTTCTCGACCAAGTATCTGCGGCAGGGAACCCACGCAATCACCGCCTCGTTCGCCGAGAACAGCAACTACGAGCCGTCCTCGGCCACGCTCCCTCAAACCGTCGAGTGCACGTTCACCCTCAGCGGGTACTACTCGAAGCTGACAGTGCCGGCGACGGGGAGCACCTGCCTCGACCACGCCAATGTCGGCCCCGGCGGCGTCGTGATCCCGTCGGGGGCCCGGGTCTCGATCATGGACTCCACCATCAAAGGTGGGCTCCTGGCTGACGGCGGGGCAGCCGGTCTGACCATCTGTGGCAGCACCGTCAGCGGCAAGCTCACGGTGAAGGGCGCCACCGACTATCTCCTGCTCGGCGACACCGTCGAGGAGGTGTGCTTCGGGAACCGGTTCAACACTGGCGTGGCGCTGACGGGGAACACCGGGGGGCTCACCCTCGGGGACAACACGATCAGCGGCGGCGTCGTCGTCATGAACAACGTCGGGAGCGGCCCCGCGCCGAACCACCTCAGCCCGGAGATCGAGGCCAACTCGATCAAGGGGAAGCTCGAGTGCAGCGGCAACAGCCCCGTCGCCACCAACGACGGGCGCCCGAACTCGGCCGCCTCACGCACGGGCGAGTGTGGGGCCAAGACGTTCTAGGACCTCCAGCGCCGAGCACGCGCCTGCTCGAGACGTAACTTTGGCGACGATGGATCTCGCCGCGTTGGAGGAAGAGGCGCGCTCGCTGCTGCCGGGGCCGACGTACGACTACCTCGCCGGTGGCGCGGGCGACGAGCTGACCCTCGGAGACAACGTGACGGCGTGGGACCGCGTGCGGCTGCGGCCGCGCGTGCTGCGTGACGTCGGCACGGTGGACATGACGACCACCGCGCTGGGCACGCCGGTCGCCAGCCCCGTCCTGGTCGCGCCGACCGCGTTCCACAAGCTGGCCCATCCCGATGGCGAGGCGGCGACCGCGGCCGGTGCCGCCGCCGCCGGCGCACTCTTCGTCGCCGCCACGCGCTCGACGACGCCGCTCGAGGACATCGCCGCCGCCAGTGGTCCTGGCGCACCGCGCTGGTACCAGGTGTACGTCCTGCAGGAGCGCGACCACACCGCCGAACTGGTGCAGCGGGCGGCCAAGGCGGGGTACACGGCGTTGGTGCTCACCGGAGACACGCCGCTGCTCGGGCAGCGCCTGCGCGACGTGCGCAACGCCTTCGTCCTGCCTGCGAACGTGGGCGAGGCGGCCATGCAGTCGGGCGCGGCCGTCGGCAGTCTTGTGGACCAGGACCCGACCATCACCTTCGAGGCCATCGACTGGCTGCGCGAGCTGAGCGGTCTGCCCGTGCTGGTGAAGGGCGTGCTGCGGGGCGACGACGCGGAGGCGTGCCTGGCTGCGGGCGCGGCCGGCGTGTGTGTGTCGAACCATGGCGGCCGTCAACTGGACGGCGCCATTGCCGCGGCCGACGCGCTGGTCGAGGTGGTCGACGCGGTTGGCGGGCGGGGCGAGGTGTACGTCGACGGTGGAGTTCGCCGCGGCGTCGACGTGGTCCGTGCTCTGGCACTCGGTGCTCGCGGTGTGATGGTCGGGCGGCCGGTGCTCTGGGGTCTCGCGACGGGCGGCAGCGAGGGCGTCCGGCGCGTCCTGCTCGGCTTCCAGCACGAGCTCGCCGTCGCCATGGCCCTGTGCGGTGCCCGCACCGTCGACGAGGTCACAGGCGACCTCGTCGCCCGCCCGTAATCTCGTACCCGCGTGAACGACGGCCCCATCGGGATGTTCGACAGCGGTTTCGGCGGCCTCACCGTCGCGCGCGCCCTCATGGACCTGCTGCCCGGTGAGGACGTCGTGTATTTCGGCGACACGGGGCGGTACCCCTACGGCCCGCGTTCGCTCGAGGAGGTGCGCGGCTTCGCGCTCGAGATCACGCGCATGCTCGTCGAGCGCCACGGCGTGAAGCTCGTGGTGGTCGCGTGCAACAACGCGTCGGCCGCCGCTCTCGACCTGCTGCGCTTCGAGTTCGACATCCCGGTGGTCGGGGTGATCGACCCCGGCGTGCGCTCCTTGATGCGGGCCACCCGCAACCAGCGGGTCGGCGTGATCGCCACGGTGGGGACGGTGAAGTCGGGCGCGTACCAGCGCGCGGTTCGCAGCAGTCGCGCTCCGATCGAGCTCACGTGCGCGGCGTGCCCTGGATTCGTGGAGTTCGTCGAGCGGGGTGAGCTCGAGACCGAGGAGGTGCACGTGCTGGCCGAGCGTCTCCTGGCGCCCGTGAAGCACGCGGGTGTCGACGCCCTGCTGCTCGGCTGCACCCACTACCCGTTCCTCGCCCGCACCATCGCCGACGTCATGGGACGCGACGTTGTGCTCGTGTCGTCGGCCGACGAGACCGCGTTCGAGGTCCGGGCGCTGCTCGACGAGACGGGGTTGGGGCGGCGCACCACCGGCAAGGGCACGCACCGCTTCGTGTCCTCGGGCGACGTGGCCTGGTTCCGCGAGCTGGGTGGCCGTCTGCTCGGACCCGAGCTCGACGACGTCGAGGGGTGGCAGTGGGACTGAAGCTCACGGTGCTCGGGTGTTCCGGGAGCTACCCCGGCCCGGGCGGTGCCGCCAGCGGCTATCTGGTGCAGTCTGCGGAGGCCACCATCTGGCTCGACGCCGGCAACGGCACCCTCGCCAACCTGCAGCGCCATGTGGGGTTGGTCGATGTGGATTGCATCGTGCTCAGTCACGGCCACGGCGACCACGTGGTCGACGCCGAGGCGTACCACGTGGCCGTGAGGTACGGCGACGAGCCGCGTGAAGGCATTGCCGTCTTCGCGCCCCGCGACGTCATCGATCGTCTCGAGAGGACGCAGCCCACGTTCGCCCTGCACCCAGTGGCCGACAGCGACCGGCGCGAGTTCCGCGACGTCACACTCACGTTCTCGCGCACCGACCACATGGTCGAGACGCTTGCCGTCCGGCTCGAGAGTGGCGGAAAGGTGCTGGGCTACTCTGCCGACTCCGGGTCGGGGTGGTCGATGGAGTCCCTCGGACCCGGCATCGACCTGGCCCTGTGTGAGGCCACCTTCCTCCAGGATCGCGAGGGTTCCGTGCAGCATTTCAGCGCTCGCCAGGCGGGCACGACGGCCCGGGCCGCAGGCGCCCGCCGGCTCGTCATCACCCACATCTGGCCCACCCTCGATACGGGCGCGAGCCAGGCCGAGGCCGAGGCCGCCTTCGGCGGACCGGTCGACGTCGCCGCCATCGACTCGGTGTACGAGCTGTGAGCGAGCCTGCGGAGCGAACCATGAGAACACGTTGGACACCCATCGAGCTTGTCGAGATGGTGGTCCAGTGACCGCGCGCCGCGATGGACGCAAGCCCGACGACCTGCGCACCCTCACGTTCGAGCGCGACTACACCGAGTTCGCGCCAGGGTCGGTGCTGGTGTCGATGGGCAAGACCAAGGTGCTGTGCACCGCGTCGGTCGAGGAGCGCATCCCGCCGTGGATGCGGGGCAGCGGCAAGGGCTGGGTGACGGCTGAGTACTCGATGCTCCCGGGGTCCACCGCCGAGCGGGTGGACCGCGAGGCGGCCAAGGGGAAGCAGAGCGGGCGCACCCAGGAGATCCAGCGCCTCATCGGCCGGTCGTTGCGCGCCGTCACCGATCTCAAGACCACCGGCGAGATCCAAGTCGTCGTCGACTGCGACGTCCTGCAGGCCGACGGGGGCACGCGGACCGCTTCTATCTGCGGCGGCTACGTGGCGCTGCACGACGCGTTGACGCGAATCGGCAAAGGCGCGTCGCTCACCGACTCGTGCGCGGCGGTGTCCGTCGGGGTCATCGATGCCGTTCCGATGCTCGACCTCGAGTACTCCGAGGACGTGCGGGCCGAGGTCGACATGAACGTGGTGATGACAGGGTCGGGGCGCTTCATCGAGGTGCAGGGCACGGCCGAGGGGATGCCGTTCAGCAAGGACGAGCTCCAGGAACTGCTGTCGTTGGCCGAGCACGGCATCGCCCAGATCCTCGACGCCCAGGTCGAGGTGCTGTCCACCCCGCCGCCCGTTCGCCAGAAGTAACCCGATGCGCTTCGTGCTCGCGTCGGCCAACCCCGACAAGGCGCGGGAGATCGCGGCGATCCTCGAGGGCATCGAGCTGCTGCCCCGTCCGCCCGAGGTGCCCGATGTCGTCGAGGACGGCGACACCCTCGAGGCCAACGCCCGGCTCAAGGCTGTCGCGCTGGTGGAGGCGACGGGCGAGGCGGCCGTCGCCGACGACACCGGGCTCGAGGTCGTGGCCCTCGACGGCGCGCCGGGCGTCTACAGCGCTCGCTTCGCCGGCGAGGGTGCGACCTACGCGGACAACGTGACCAAGCTGCTGGCGTCCCTCGACGGTGTCGGCGACCGCCGGGCCCGGTTCCGCACCGTCGCGCTGGCCCGCTTCCCTGACGGCCGAGAGGTCGTGGCCAGCGGCGACGTCGCCGGCACGATCACCACCGAGCCTCGCGGCGACCACGGGTTCGGATACGACCCCGTCTTCGTCCCGGACGACGGCGACGGCCGCACGTTCGCGGACATGACGCCCGACGAGAAGCACGCCCTGTCCCACCGGGGCCGCGCCTTCCGTGCTCTCGCCGCCACCCTGCGCGAACCCCCGTCCTGACTTTTCGGCAGTTTGGTGGACTATTTCCACCGCATTGCCGAAAGGTCGGCTGGGTTGGTGACGGGCGTAGGCTCGTGGCGTGAAACAGCTCACTGGTCTCGACGCCACGTTCCTGTACATGGAGACGCCGTCGCAGTTCGGCCACGTGTCGAGCGTGTCGGTCTACGAGCGGCCCGAGGGGGACTACGACCCGCTGGCCGCGTGGCGGACCCAGATCGAGCAGCGGCTGCACCTGCTCGAGCCGTTGCGCCGGCGGCTGGTGAACGTGCCCTTCGGTCTCGACCACCCGTTCTGGATCGAGGACCCCGACTTCGACCTCGACTTCCACGTCCGGCACACGGCAGTACCTCCGCCCGGCAGCGACGAGCAGCTGGCCGAGCTGGTCGCCCGCATCATCGGCCGCCCCCTCGACCGTTCGAGGCCGCTGTGGGAGACCTACGTCATCGAAGGTCTGGCGGACGATCGCTTCGCGGTGCTGACCAAGGTCCACCACGCGACCATCGACGGCGCGTCCGGAGCCGAGCTGCTGACCCTGATGCTCGACGCCGCCCCCGAGGGAGACGCCATCCACGCTCCGGCCGAGGGGTGGCACCCGGCCGCCGCGCCGAGCGACACCGAGGTCCTGGCCCGCGCGGTCGCCAACCTGGTGCGCAAGCCGGGTCGTGCGTTGGTCCTCAGCGCCCGTTTGGCCCGTGAGATCGGGCAGGCGACACGCAACCCCGTCATGGTCGGCATGGCCAACCAGTGGCGGGACAGTCTGCGGGGACCGATCGGGCGGGTCCTGAACATCGGCCGCACCCGCGACACCGACCACGACCCGTCGCCGAACCGTCTCACCCTGCGCGCGCCGAAGACGCCGTTCAACGGGCCCATCACCGCCCATCGGAAGTTCGCCATGCGATCGACGTCGCTCGACACGATCAAGTCGATCAAGAACTCGCTCGGCGCGACGGTGAACGACGTCGTCATGGCCGTGTGCGCGGGCGGACTGCGCGGCTACCTCGAGCATCACGGCGCCCTGCCCGAGGAGCCGTTGGTCGCCATGGTGCCGGTGTCGATCCGCACCGGGCAGGAGACGGAGAAGTGGACCAACCGCGTCTCCGGTCTGCTGGCCGTGATCCCGACCGACGAGAAGGACCCGATCGAGCGCGTGCGCAGGGTGCACGAGTCGATGATGAGTGGCAAGCAGCTCTTCGACGCCATCCCGGCCGAGATGCTGACGGACTTCAGCCAGTTCCCTCCGCCCGCGGTCTTCAGCCGCGCCATGCGCGTCGCCACCCGCTTGTCAGCCGGACGCATGGGTTCGCCGGCCAACCTGGTGATCTCCAACGTCCCCGGTCCGCGGCAGCCGCTCTACGCCGCCGGTGCGCGACTCGAGCACTACTACCCGGTGTCGGCCGTCGTGGACGGCCAGGGCCTCAACATCACTGTGCAGAGCTACCTCGACACCCTCGACTTCGGCCTCGTCAGCTGTCGCGAGCTGGTGCCCGACGTGGACTTCCTCCTCGACCTCATCGTCGAGGACATCGACCACCTGGCCGAACTCACGTCCGCCTGACCCCGCTGTTCTCGAGGCAATGACTTACGGTTTCCGTAAGTCATTGCCTCGAGAACAGTGCGGTCACCAGCCCCTGAGGTCGACCGCCCACTCGTCGACGATCTCGTCGTCGCGCACGACGTGCATGACCTCGTGCAGCGCGACAGTGGGGTCGACGTGGGCGGGGACGACGTGGACGCGGTCGCCGACACGCGGCAGCTGGTCGGCGGAGAACGTCAGGTGCTCGTCGGAGCAGAACCACACCTTGGCGTCGCGCACCGTCGGGTTGCCGTGGTCCATGCCGAGGGCCTTGAGCCCGCAGTCGGCCACTGCCCATCCGTCCCCGACCGAGATCACGGTGGCCAACACCGTCAGGGCCTGGCGGAAGGGCAGGCCGAGCTTGTCGTAGGCGGTGTCCATCAGCGCGTACGAACCAGCCTGGATCTCGTTGGCCCACGTGTTGATGTCGTAGGTGCCCGTGCCACCGGCCGAGACGAGCTCGCCGCCGACGTCGCCGTGGGCGGCGACCAGCAGCTCCATCGCGGTCCGGGTCTTGGCCACCCGCTCCTCCCGGTCCTCCAGCCCCACCACGTGCCCCTCGTAGCCCATGACGCCCCGCACCTCGAGGCCGGTGGCCCGCGCCGCGTCGGCCAGTGCGCCCGCGTCCTCGGGGCGGCAGCCACAGCGGGGGAGGCCCACGTTCACGTCGATGACGACCTCGTCGACGCCGCCGGCGCGCGCAGCGTCGATGGTCTCGGCTGAGTCGACGGCCACCGTCACGCGCGCACCCGACGCGGCGACAGCGCCGAGGCGGCGGGCGTCGACCACCTCGTTGGCCAGCAGCAGATCGTCACCCATTCCGGCTGCGGCCATGCCTTCGACCTCGCGGATCGTCGCGCACGTGAAGGTGCGGTGGCCCATCGCTGCCTGCCGAGCCGCCAGCGCGGTGGACTTGTGCGCCTTGACGTGCGGACGCAGGCGCGCGCCCGGGAGGGCCGCAGCCATGGTGGCTAGGTTGTGGTCGAAGGCGTCGGCGTCGACGACCAGCGCCGGCGTCTGCATGCTGAACACGTCCATCTAGTGGAGGAGCCGAGCGAAGCTGGGCGGGATGGTCGAGACGTCGTCCCGGCTGATCTCGCCGCGAGCCTCCTGCATGGCCCGCTCGACGTTCACCAGGTTGCGCTCGGCCTCGATCCATTCGCCGACGGGCCCGGCGTCGAAGGTCGCCAGCGCGTCGTCGAGTGAGACACCGGACGCGACCGCCGCCCGCCCGTGATCGAGGACGGCCGCCAGGTAGTCGCGCACGAGCCGGATGTCCGCCACCGTGCCCACGGGCCCGTGTCCCGGCACCACGGTGCGCGGCTCGAGGGCCATGAGGTCGTCGAGGGCGTCGATCCATGTGGACACCAGGCCCTGCAGGGCCAGCGGTGTCACGCCGAAGAAGCACAGGTCACCGGTGAACAGGACGCGCTCGGCTGCCATCCACACCGCGGTGTCACCCGGCGTGTGGGCCGGTACGTAGGACCGCAGCTCGGCGCCGAGTGGCAGATCGAGCCCGGGAGGGATGGGCTCGGGCGCCACCACCTGGAGCTCGTCGAAGCGCCCGCGGAACGCGGTCATGAAGCCGTCGTAGACCGCGACGGGATGCCCCGACGCGTGCACGGTGTCGACCGTGCGGGAGTGGGCGACGACGCGGGCGTCGGGGAACAGCTCGTTGCCACCGATGTGGTCCACGTGATGGTGGGTGTTCAGCACGACCTCGGCCGCTGCGCCGCGGTGGGCGAGCTCGTCGACCAGTCCCTGTGCCATCTCCGGGAACATCATGGTGTCGACGACGAGGGCCCGGCGGCCTTCGAGGACGAGACCGGCGTTGGACACCCCCGCCTCGCCGCCGCCCTGCAGGACGGCGGCCACGCCCTCACCGAGCTCGACGAGGTGTTGGTCGGGCCACTCCGGCATCGGCCCGGGACCGTAGCCGCCCTAGGGTCTGCGTGATGTCCGAGGAATGGGAGCTGCCGGGGTCGCGACTGTCGCGGCGCCTGGAGATCTACGGCACCGCGGCCAAGGTCGGTGGTCGGTACGGCCGTTTGAAGCTCCCCGTCGGCGCTCCGCCCAAGGCGGTGCGGGCCCGGTACATCGAAGCGTGCCACCGCCGGGGTGCGCGCGACCTCTACCGCGCGGCCGTGCACCTCCGCGGCGGCTTTCTCAAGCTCGGGCAGTTCGTGTCGGCCCGCCCCGACCTCCTGCCCGAGGCCTACGTCACCGAGCTGTCCAAGTTGCAGGACCGTGTCCCGCCCGCGCCCGCTTCCGTCGTGCGGCGCGTCATCGAGGAGGACGTGGGTCCGGTGGAGGAGCTGTTCGCGTCGTTCGATGCCGACTCGGCGTCAGCCGCGTCCCTCGCCCAGGTGCACCGCGCTGTTCGTCACGACGGCCGCGCCGTCGCGGTGAAGGTGCAGTACCCGCACGTGGCCGAGATCGTGCCGGAGGAGATGAAGGACACCGTCCGCATCTTGCGGCTGGCCGACCGTTTCCTAGCGGGCGTCGACCTCCGCACCATCTCCGGCGCGCTGCGCCGGGTCGTGCTCGAGGAGCTCGACTACGTCAACGAGGCCGCCAACCTCGAGCGCTTCGCAGCCAACTTCGCCGACGAGCCCTCCATCGAGGTGCCGGGCCTGCATCGGGACCTGTCACGTGGACGGGTGCTGGTCATGGACTGGGTCGAGGGCGAGAACCTGGGCCGGGCCCTGCGCGAGGCCGACCACGAGACGGCCTCGGAGGCGGCCCGGCTGCTCGTCGACTCCTACCTGAAGCAGATCCTCGTCGACGGGTTCCTGCACGCCGATCCCCATCCCGGCAACTTCCTGTTGCAGCCCGGGCCCCGTCTCGGCTTCGTCGACTTCGGCGCCTGTGCCGCGATCAGCGAGGCGACCCGCCATGGCCTGCGTGACCTCTACCGCTCGGGCCTCGAGCAGGATCCCGTGATGGCGGGCCAGGCCCTCGACGCGCTGGGGTTCCGGACGCGCTCCGGCGACGTGAGCTCGTTGGTGGCGTGGGTGAGCTTGTTCGATTCCAGCGAAGTGGACGAGAACCGTGAGGCGGCGTGGTCGAAGCTCGTGGCCGCCGCGCGCGAGGACCCGGTCGTGAAGCTCCCCGACGAGCTGATCATGGTGGGCCGCGTGCTCATGGTGCAGACGGGCCTGGTGGCTCGCATCAAGCCGAGCTGGTCGATGGCGGACCTGCTGGCGGCGCGGTTGGGTCCTGCGTGACCCGCATCGCCGGTGTGTTGGTGGTGTGGGTGACCCTGGTCGCGTGGGCTGGCCCGGCCGCGGCCCAGATCGGTTCGACCACGACGCGGGCCCCGACGACGACTCGGCCCATCATCGTCACGACCACCGCGCCCCCGGACACCGAGCCACCGCCCGAGACGACGGCGGTGACGGCACCGGTCACCACCCGCGCCCGCGCCTCCACCACCGCGCCGCGCGGCACGACCAGCACCACCGCGGGGACGACGACCACCCACACGCTGCTGCCGCCGCCGTCCGTCGCACCCCAGGATCCAGGTGCCCCGCCCACGGGCAGCACGCAGTCCGACCGGATCAGCTCGGTGTTCTACGTGCTCAGCATCCTCGGGTTCGTGACCGCCATCGCACTGCTCTCGGCCCAGTGGTTCCTGACCCGGCCCGGCCGGCGCGGGTGGACCTTGTAGCCCTCGGCGTCGGCCGGTCGTGATCAGAACCGTGAGGGCTCCGGTGGGCCCGGAGAGACTCGAACTCTCATGCCGAAGCACATGGACCTAAACCATGCGTGTATGCCAATTCCACCACGGGCCCTGGCTCGGTAGAAGCGGGCGTCAGGCTACCCTCGGGCCCATGCCGAACCAGCCCCTTCCGGCCGCCATGGACCAGTTCATCGCCGGAGATCGCGCCAGCGACATCTACCAGCGGCTGCTGCGCGAACGCATCGTCTTCCTTGGCACACCGGTGGACGACACCCAGGCCAACCTCATCTGCGCTCAGCTCCTGCTGCTGGCGGCCGACGACGCCGAGCGTGACATCGCGCTCTACATCAACTCGCCGGGCGGCTCGGTCACCGCCGGCCTCGCCATCTACGACACCATGCAGTACGTGAGCTGCGACGTGGCCACCATCTGTGTGGGCCTGGCCGCGTCGATGGGCCAGTTCCTGTTGTGCGCTGGTGAGCCGGGCAAGCGCTACGCGCTGCCCCACAGCCGCATCCTCATGCACCAGCCGTCGGGGCAGATGCAGGGCCAGGCGGCCGACATCGCCATCCAGGCCGAGCAGATCATCTACCTCAAGCGGATGATGGCCGAGCGCATCGCCTTCCACACCGGCCAGCCGATCGAGCGCATCGAGGCCGACTCCGACCGCGACCGCTGGTTCACGGCCGAGGAGGCCAAGGACTACGGCTTCATCGACCGCGTGATCGAGCGCGCGTCGGCCGCCGAGATCGCCCCGTAGGACTTGCAGCTCGTCCGCTACCAGGCGGACGCGGGGCCGGCCGTCGGTCGGCTCGACGGGGACGGGCTCGTGCATCCCGTCATCGGGAGCGTCACCGACGTGGCCCTGCGCGCCACGCAGGAGCCGGGTTGGGTCGCGCCGGATGCGGGCGACCCGGTGGCGGCGGCCGACCTGACGCTGCTGGCGCCGGTCGATCCGCCCGGTGCGGTGCGCGACTTCTACGCCTTCGAGCGGCACGTGGCGACGGCGCGGGCGGGACGGGGGTTGGAGATGGACCCGGCCTGGTATCGCCGGCCCGTCTTCTACTTCTCCAACCCGGCCGTGCTGCTCGGTCCCGGCGCGGCGGTCCGTCCCCCGGCCCGGACACAGCAGCTCGACTTCGAGCTGGAGCTGGCGTGGGTCGTCGGCGAGGACGTGGTGGGCGCCGACCTCGACGCGGCGGCGCGGGCGGTGGTCGGCTTCACGGTGATGAACGACTGGTCGGCCCGCGACGTGCAGCGAGAGGAGATGGCGCTGTCCCTCGGGCCGGCCAAGGGCAAGGACTTCGCCACGTCCCTCGGGCCCGTGCTGGTGACGGCCGACGAGCTCGACCCGACGGCGGGCGCCATGCGGGCCTGGGTCAACGGCCGTCAGTACAGCGAGGCCGACCTGGCCGAGTGCCACTGGAGCGTGGCCGAGATGACGGCCTACGCGGCCGAGTCCAGCGTGGTGCGGGCCGGTGACCTCTTCGGGTCCGGCACGTGCGGGACGGGCTGCATCCTGGAGCTGGCGCTCACCCACGGTGGCGGGGCCTACCCGTGGCTCGGCACCGGCGACACGGTCGAGCTGGAGATCGCGGGCGTGGGGCGGCTGTCGAGCCCCGTGGCCGATGGGTCAAATGGCCCAATCTGGCGACCCGCGTATTTACCCCCTCCGGAGAGGGTCTAAACTTTCCTCTTGTCGCACCCCACGGCGGGGGGCGGGCGCAAATGCCGGAAATCGGGCTCGAATCCCTCAAGCATCAGGGGGCGTGAGTCGATGATTTCGGTCGGCGGAGCGCCTTGCGGCGCATGAACAGGGGGACGGCGGGGCTTGACTTGTTCTGCGGACACGCGGACGCTCGAAACGCGAGCGCAGCGTTGGAGGAAGCAGGGATCAGAGGCGGTCTCGAAGGCGACGGCGCGCGCCGTCGCCGGCGGGCGCCGGCTGTGGACGAGGCGAGGCGAGCCTCGTGAGCAGCTGCACCTGCGTTGGAGTGCGGCCGCCCTCCTGGTGGTGATCGGGGTCGTCAGTGTGCTGGTCGTCCCTCGGGGACAGCGCGCCCTCGCGTCCCCCGCGTTCGACAGCGCATCGGTGGAAGCGAGCGTCGATCCCCCCGCAGTCTCCCCGGTCCCGACCGCGGCCGGCCCGGTGGCCGGGCCGGAGGTGCAGCCGGTGAACGTACCGCTGCCCCTCAAGCCGACGGTGCCCGTCGGCAAGGGCATGTGGGTCCACGTGCTCGACCGCGTGACTCGCGGCAACGTGCAAGCGATGGTCAACCACGCCGTCGAGTACGGCGTGACCCATGTCTACGTCCGGTTGGGATCGTCCAAGAAGGGTTTCTACGCCCAGCGTGACCTCGACGCGCTGCTGCCGCTCGCCCACAAGGCTGGGGTCAAGGTGATCGGCTGGGACTACCCCTACTTGCAGGACCCGATCGCCGATGCCGAACGGGCGACGGGCGAGATCGCGTACACGACGGCCGACGGTCACCAGATCGACGGCTTCGCGGCAGACATCGAGACCCCGTCCGAAGGCACGAACCTGACCGTGGACGGCGCGCGGGCCTACGGATCCCGCCTGCGCGAGCTGGCCGGTCCGCAGGTGTTGCTCATCGCGGCCGTCCCCCGTCCCGATGCGCGGCGTTGGTATCCGTACGACGTCGTCACCGAACACTTTGACGCCATCGCCCCGATGGTCTACTGGGTCAACCGCGATCCGGGCGCGGATGTGGCGGGCGCCATCGCGACGTTGGCCCCCCTCGGGAAGCCGGTCCTGCCTGTTGGGCAGGCCTACGACCCTGGCATCGATGGGTCACACGCCTGGCCAGCGCCCTCGACCGCAGACCTCCACCGGTTCATGCGCACAGCGGGCGACCTCGGCGTGGCCAGCTATTCGTTCTGGTCGTGGGACACGGCCAATGCCGACCAGTGGCGGGCGATCGCGGAGTCCGATGTCATCGACGTGCAGCCGCTGGCGCCCAACGCCGAGCCGGGCGGACGGGTGGCCGCCCTGCAACGAGTGCTCAAGGGCCTCGGCCGCCCCGTCGCCGTCGACGGGACGTTCGGCTCGGCCACCCTGGCCGCCCTGCAGGACCTCCAGCGCCAACTCGGCGTCCCGGTCACCGGCGTCCTCGACGCCGCCACCGTGCAGGCCCTGCAGCGCCCCCGCCGGAACACCTAGACCCGGCGCAACGGCGACTCTCGAGGAACTGGGGTACCGATTCGGTACCCCAGTTCCTCGAGACGCACGTTTGGAGCCGCGGGCTCAGCGGGTGGGGCTGGTCTCCAGGGCCCGCAGCCGCTCGGCGAGGGTCTTCATCACCTTGAGAGCCACCGACGGCGAGTCGCGCACGACACGGGCGAAGCCCTTGGCGTCGAGGACGAGCACGCGGGTGGGCAGCTTCGCCGTGACGGTCGCGACCCGGGGACCCTGATCGAGCAGCGCCATCTCGCCGAAGAACGACCCGGGCTTGATGGACCCGACCTTCTTGCCGCCGATGACCGCGTCGGCCAGGCCCTCGGCGACGACGAAGAACTCGTCGCCGTCCTCGCCCTCACGAGTGAGCAGGCTGCCCGACTCGACCCGGCGCTCCTGCATCATCGAGGCCACCTGCCCCAGCTCCTTCTTGCTGCACTCGGAGAAGAGACTCACGTTCCCCAGCAGCTCGATCTGCTCCGCCTTGCTGGTCCGCTTCACAGGTCCACCGGCTCCTTCCCCAGACTGACCGGGGCAGCGTAGAGCGAACGGGCGCGGCGATGTGTCGTGGTTCGTGCGCCCCCTGGGATTCGAACCCAGAACCTGCGGATTAAGAGTCCGTTGCTCTGCCATTGAGCTAGAGGCGCGGAGGAGTCGAGCTTAAGCGGGTGGCCGAGGGGACTCGAACCCCCGACTTCCAGGATCACAACCTGGCGCTCTAACCACCTGAGCTACGGCCACCATGGAGCCGCCCAGTGTCGCATACCGCCCGGCGCCCTCAGGAGCGGAATCGGGGCGGGCGCCTCTCGGCCAGCGCGGCCGCCCCCTCGCGGAAGTCGGCCTCCCGCATCATCTCCTCCATCAGCACGACGGACTCGTCCGCCGACTCGCGCAACGAGCGCTGGGCGTCGGCGAGCAGCTGGCGCTTCAACACGCGCAGAGCGGCGGGGGAGCGCTGCGACGCGAGCGTGCGGGCGTAGTCGGCCGTCGCGGCGACGAGCTCGGCGGCCGGGTGCACCTGGCTCACCAACCCGATCGCCTTGGCCTCCTGGCCGGTGATGACCCGGCTGGACAGCAGCAGCTCGGTCGCCGGTCCGGTGCCGATGAGGCGCGAGAGCATCCACGACACGCCGTGCTCGGCGGGCAGGCCGAGCTTGGCGAACGACGTCGTGATCTTGGCCTCTGGGGTGGCGAAGCGAATGTCGGTGAAGCACATGAGCACGAAACCGACGCCGGCCACGCCGCCGTTCACCGCGGCGATGATCGGCTTGGGAACGGTCAGCAGGTAGCCGTGCCGGGTGGCGGCGACCGGGTCCTCGGCGTCCCCGGGCTGCGGGAGGACCCCTCGGACGCCGCTGTCGTAGTCGCCGGTGGCGGCGATTCCGTCGAGGGCCTGGGTGTCGGCGCCCACGCAGAACGAGCGTCCCGCGCCGGTGACGACGATGGCCCCGACCGCGTCGTCGTCGGCCGCCATCGCGATGGCGGTGCGGAACTCGACCTCCATGCGACCCGTCCATGCGTTGCCACGGTCAGGACGGTCGAGGGTGACGAGCGCCACACGGTCGGCCACGTCGTACTGCACGGTGTGCCATTCCACACAGTGACTGTACGAGCCGTTTGCGCGCCTCGGCGCCGGGGTAACCCACGGGCCGTGACAACACTTCTCCGAACCGTGACGGACACCGTCGGCGCCGTCGCGAAGGTCGCTCAGCGCTGCGCAGCCATCGGCCTGCTGGTGGTGGCCACGTGGGACGACGACGATCCCGTCGCCTACGACCCACTGCTGACGCCCTGACGCCCTGACGCCCTAACCGGTCTTGAACGTCGCCGTCAGCGTGCTGGCCGACTTCGGCGTCGTCATGGTGTGCCGCTGTGCGCCCCGGTCCGACCACTTGCGGAACCGGTACGCACCCTGGGGCGACGGCGCGAAGGCTTCGATCCCGTATCCGACCCATGACACGAACGTCTGCGGGGCGGTGATCGGCGTGCCGCCGATCTCCAGGGTCAATCCACCGGGAACAGTCGCGAAGGTGACGTCGACCTTCCTCGGCTGGAGGTCCTGGGTGACGGTGGTGCTCAGGCCGGCCGAGTCGGTGGCCTTGAGTTGGATCTCCAGGTAGCTGTTGCCGGCCGCGAGGAGATCCTCCGGGGACGGCGCGGTGAAGGTCGCGGTGGCGCCCGTGACGGGGCCGAGGAAGGGATGGGTGTGGGTGTCGTGGTGCTTGATCACGGTCCACTCCAGCCGCGACGCGGGAACGGTGCCGTCCTCGGGGTCGGTGGCCGAACCTTGCAGGGTGATCTGCTGGCCCACCTTGAACGTGGTGGTGGCGCTCGGGGCGGTGATGGTCGGCTGCGGGGCGCGGTTGCCGGCGGTGATGGTCGCGTTGGCCGGTTGTGACGCGGCGCCGTGGTTGTCCACGACGGTGAGGCTCGCCGTGTAGACGCCGGCCGTCGTGTAGTCGTGGGTCGCGGTCGAACCGGAGGTGGTGTCGACGGGGGAGCCGTCGCCGAAGGTCCAGCGGTAGGACAACGTGTCACCCGAGTCGGGGTCATTGCTACCCGTGCTGGTGAAGCTCACGTGCAGCGGAAGCGGTCCCGATGCGGGCGTGGCCCCGATGGCGGCGGTGGGCGGACGGTTGCCGGACGTGGCGTTGATGCGGTGGACGGTGCCGCCATCGGCGTAGCTCGTGTAGTACAGCGACTGACCGGTCGGCGATGGGCCGAAGGTCAGCGACGTCGCGCTGCTTCCGCCCAGGTCGGTGACGAAGTCGACGCGGCTGAAGGTCCCGTTGCCGTTGTCGACCAGGCGGAAGATCCTGCCGCACACGTAGTCGGCGAAGAGGTACGCGCCGCTGTAAGGCGCAGGCCACGCGCCGGTCGGGACGAACGCGCCGCCGGTGATCGACGCGCAGTTCTCCGTGCCCCTGCCGTAGTCGAAGATGGGGTTGGTCATGCCGGACGGGGGCGGCCCGCAGTCCGTCGTCGATCCGTTGGCGCAGTGGCCCTCGCGGACGTTCCACCCGAAGTCCGCTCCCGCGGTGCCGAGGTCGATCTCCTCCCAGAGGTTCTGACCGACGTCGTTGATGTGGAACTTGGCGCCGGCGACATTCGGGTCGAAGGCGAACCGGAACGGATTGCGCAGGCCCCACGCGAACGTCTCCTGGCACTTGTTCGCGGTCGTCCGCCCCGTCACGTTGCAGCGGGCCGAGTTGGAACCTTGGAACGGGTTGCCGGCGGGAATGCCACCGTCCTTGGTGATGCGGAGGATCTTGCCGAGGAGGATGTTCTGGTCGCGTGACGCCGTGTTCTGGCCCCCGCATTTCGTCGTGTCCTTGTAGTCGCACCCGCCGTCACCGATGCTGATGTAGAGCAGGCCGTCGTTGCCGAAGTGCACGTCGCCACCGTTGTGGTTGCCGGCCGTCGACGGCATGTTGTCGACGAGCGTCACCTCGCTCGTGGGATCGACCGTGTTGCCTGTCATCGCGAACTTGGACACCCGATTCACACACGTCCCTGCCGCGTTGGCCGTGTAATAGAGGTAGATCCAGTTGTTGTTCGTCGTTCCGAAGGCGGGGTCGACGGCCACACCCAACAACCCCCGCTCGGAGTTGCTGCAGACCGTCAGCGTGAGGGCGGCCGTGGCCACGAGAACGTCGTTCTGGATCACCCGGAGCTGACCGGGCTGGGTCGTCACCAGCAGGCGGCCATCGGGCAGGAAGGCCATGGCGGTGGGCGAGAGGACGGCGGCCACGACCTGATCGGTGAAGCCGGCGGGGACGGTGGCGGCTGCCGCCGGCGTGGTGGGTATCGCCACCGCGGCCGTGGCCACCAGGGCCAGCAACGCCGCTTGCGCCATCCACCGCCGGGTCCGTCCTCGCATGCACACCATGATGACCGCGAATGGGTGGTGGCTATGGTGCGGCCGTGACCGGCCGGGACGAGGTGATGGCGGCGCTGCACGCGTCCTCAGGGCGCTTCATCGACCTGGTCGCCTCGCTCGATCCGGAGCACGGCGCCCGCCCCGTCCCGGGGCTGGTGTGGAACGTGGGCGAGACGGTGGCTCACGTCCTCACCGTCGTGCGCCGGGGCTACGCCGACAGACGTCGCAGTCCGACCGCATCGGCGACCGCCGGTCTCAACCAGCAGGTGCTCGACGAAACGCCCGACCGCGACCTGCCGGTGCTGGTGGCCCTCCTGCGAGAGGACGTCCACACCGCCCTCGACGTGGTGTTCCCGAAGATCCCCGAGGACCGCACCTTCGACTTCCACGGCGGCATGCGCACGACCATGACTCCTGCGCTGCGCATCGTGCTCGGGGAGTTCGTCGTGCACGGATACGACGTGGCCTCTGCGGTCGACCGGCCCTGGACCATCACCGACGAGGAGGCGCGGCTGCTCGTGCCCACCGACCTGCTGAGCGGGTGGGTCAGGCCTGACGCGGCCGAGGCCAGCTACGAGCTGCGCCTCGGTGACGCCACGCCCGTACGCCTCGACGTGGGTCCGGGACGGCTGTCGGTCGCGGAGGGAACGGGCGGAACGCCGATCACCATCGAGCCGTCTGCGTTCGTGCTCGCCTTCTACGGCCGCAGGATTCCGCCCGACAGCGACGCCCTCATCGGCCTCCTGTCGAACTTCATCCCCTCCTGAGGAGGCTGCACCAGACATGACACCGCTGGACGCCGACAGCGAGCGCAACATGGCGGCCGCACTGTTCAACCACGTGTGGACGTTGCTCGACAGCGCGAACCGATCCGCCGCCGACGACGCGGAGATGATCCACGCCGCCCATGCCTCGTGCTTCCACTGGTTGCAGAGCGGTGCGCCCGTCAACGCGGCGCGGGGTGAGTGGCAGTGCTCGCGCGTCTACGCCGTCCTCGGACGGGCCGAGCCAGCGCTCTTCCACGCCCATCGGTGCCTCGCGATCTGCGAGGAGCACGATATCGGCGACTGGGACATCGCCTTCGCCTACGAGGCGCTGGCGCGGGGTTGCGCGGTGGCCGGCGACCACGACCAGGCGGGACGCTTTCTCGAGTTGGCCCGCACGGCCACGGCTGCCATCGCCGAGGACGACGACCGGGCCGCCGTCCAGGCCGACCTCGACACCGTCCCGCGGCCGTAGGACACGCCACTACCCGCCGTCTCGAGGAAATAGGGGCCGAATATCGGCCCCTATTTCCTCGAGA
>JBEEFP010000055.1:0-160131 GCA_041166085.1 Actinomycetota bacterium | reverse complement strand
CCAAGAAGGTCGCCATGGCGCTGCACTCCTTGATCACGACCCGCTTCCCGCGTGACGACTTCGCCATCGTCGGGTTCTCCGAGGTCGCCCGCGAGATCCGTCCCCAGGACCTCCCGGAGGCGAGTTGGGACTTCGTCTACGGCACCAACATGCAGCACGGCTTCGCGTTGAGCCGCCGCATCCTGGCCCGCAAGAAGGGCCGCAACAAGCAGATCATCATGGTGACGGACGGCGAGCCGACGGCCCATATCGACGAGAACGGCGAGCCTTTCTTCGCCTACCCCCCCGTGTACAAGACACTCGAGGCGACCATGCAAGAGGTCGCCCGGTGCACCAAGGAAGACATCCGCATCAACACCTTCATGCTCGACGCCAACTCGTATCTGAAGGCCTTCGTCGAGAAGCTCACGCAGATGAACCGCGGTCGGGCGTTCTTCACGACGCCCGAGACGCTCGGCGATTACGTGCTCGTCGACTTCATCGAGCAAAAGCGCGCCCTCCGCGCCGGCCGCGCCCGCGGCGCCTGACCCGACCACCACCCTGCGTCTCGAGGAAAGGGGGTACCGATTCGGTACCCCATTTCCTCGAGACGCGAGTTACGTGAGCAGCTCCCGGTACAGGTCGAAGGTCTCGGGGTCGAAGGCGACGAGCTTCACCAGCTCGACTGATGTCGTCGGCGCGGTCGCGCGCACCGTGTCGACCGCGATGCGGGCCGCCGCCTCGCGGGGGTAGCCGTAGATGCCCGTGGAGATGGCCGGGAAGGCGACGGACGCGGCGCCCAGCGAAGCGGCGACCTCGAGCGAGCGGCGGTAACAGGACGCGAGCAACTCGGCTTCGCGGTGCGCGCCGCCCCGCCACACCGGGCCGACGGTGTGGATGACCCAGCGGGCCGCCAACGCGTGACCGGACGTCGCCTTGGCCTCGCCGGTGCGGCACCCGCCGAGCAGGCGGCACTCCTCCACCAGCGCGGCACCGGCGGCGCGGTGGATGGCGCCGTCGACCCCGCCGCCGCCCAGCAATGACGAGTTGGCGGCGTTCACGATCGCGTCGACCGCCTCGACGGTGATGTCACCGAGTGACGCCTCTAGGCGCATTCTTCGAAGTTCCGCTTGCGCATTCGTGCCTGACGGGGGATCATCACATCCGTGTAATTACATCGGTGCAAGATCGAGGGAGGCCACCGATGACCGATCTACTCCATCTCATCAACCGAGAAGAACGCCCAACCTGGCAGGACCAGGCGAACTGCATGGGTGTGGACCCTGACCTCTTCTTCCCCGAACGCGGCGCATCGACGCGTGAGGCGAAGGAGGTCTGCCGGGGCTGCGTCGTGCGCGAGGACTGTCTCGAGTACGCGCTGGCCAACGGCGAGAAGTTCGGCATCTGGGGAGGGATGAGCGAACGTGAACGGCGGCGCATCCGTCGGGCACGCGCGCTGGCCCGCCGAGCGAACGGGGCGATATCCGCCTCGTGATCCCCGTCCGTCGCGCCGGCGCTCCACGATCCGCCGGCGCAACTCCCGCAACGCCCGCATCACCCGAAGCTTCCCCTGTCGAGGCCCGCCTCTCCGAGGCGGGCCTCGATCGTTCGTGACGGCGCCAGGTCGAGCTCGGTCCACCGATCCGGTGGGATGGCGGCGAGCACGCTGGCCGGCACCAGTCCCACCAGTTCGGCCCGCGCCACCGCGGCTCGCCTGGCAACGGCATCAAAAGCAGCGTCCGGGCCGACGCTCGCCGGTTCGACCAGGTTGAGCGACACCTGGGCCAGGCCGCCCAGGTCGAGCCCGAGGGCGCGCACCGCGGGACTGCGGAGCTCCTCGGCGATGGATCGCGCCACCTCCACCGCCACGCCCGGCTGCAGCCACAGGTTGTAGGCCACCAGCACCGTCCGGGCACCGACGCAGCAGACGCCGGCCGTGGGGTGCCCGGCGACACCGCGCAGCGAGCGTCGAACGTCGGGCAGCGACGGTCCGTCGGGGCCGTAGACGCGGCTCGGGACGCCGAGCGCGTCGGGCATCCACGCCGCGAACGCATCTCGCGCCGCAACCGCGTCGTCCATCGTCGATCCTCGCAACGGCACGAACGGCACCACGTCCACCACGCCGGTGCGCGGGTGGGCGCCGACGTGCGAGCCGATGTCGATGGCCGCAACGGTCGCCTCCGCCACTGCCTGGGCGGCGGTGAACACGTCCGGCCCGGCAAGCGTGAGCACCGAACGGTTGTGGTCGGCGTCGGCGTGCAGGTCGAGCACCGCGTCGCCGCCCGCAGCCGCGATCTCCTCGAGGACGTCGGGCCGCCGTCCCTCGCTCACGTTGATCACACACTCCAGCACCGCCCCTACGCTCGCACACATGGACGTGGGCCTGGCCCTGCCGCAGTTCGACTACGCGTCGCGCACCGAGGCCCCACCGCGCTGGGAGACGACGCGCGACGCCGCGGTGCGCGCCGAGCAACTCGGGTTCACGTCCGTGTGGTTGGCCGACCATCTCTTCCTCTCCATGGACTTCAAGTACGGCGGACCTCCCGGCCGGCACCGCGCCGTGGATCCTCTCGTCGCCCTCGCCGCCATCGCCCGCGCCGCGCCGACCGTGCGCATCGGCACCCTCGTGCTGTGCGCGCAGCTGCGTCCGCCCATGGTCCTCGCAAAGGCGCTGGCCACACTCGACCGGGTCTCCCACGGCCGATTGACCGTGGGTGTGGGCGCGGGCTGGTACGAGCCCGAGTTCGTCGAGGCCGGGGTGCCCTTCGAGCGCCCGGGCGTCCGCCTGCGCCAGCTGGCCGACACCGTCGAGACGATCCGCGCGACGTGCACGATCGGCGCCACCCGCCCGTCACCGCACCAGCAGCCGTGCCCGCCCATCTGGATCGGCGGCCGCGGCGACCGCCTGCTCGACGTGGTGGCGCACCATGCCGACGGGTGGAACACGGTGTGGACGTGGACCCCGGAGCAGTACCGCGAACGCCTCGCCGTCCTCGACCGGGCGGCCGAGCGTGCCGGTCGCGACCCCGCTTCGATCACCCGGTCGCTCGGGCTCACCACCCTGGTGGGCGACGACGAGCGCGACCTCGCTCGGCGCTACGAGCGGCTGCAGCAGCAGACCCCCCGTGGCGTCATCAGCGCCACGCCCTTCGACGAATGGCGCCACGGCCGGCTCGTCGGCACGCCGGAGCAGGTGCGTGCGCAGCTCGGAGAATGGGCCGAGTTGGGCGTGTCGACCTTCGTTGTGGGGCTGGGAGCGCTACCGTTCGGAGTGTCGGATCCGGACGACCTCGAGCTGGTCGCGTCGGCTTTACCGTAGGAGTCGCTATGGGTGGCCTTGGTGCTCCCGAACTGATCATCATCCTCGTGGTCGTGCTGCTCCTGTTCGGCTCGACCCGTCTGCCGAAGCTGGCGCGGTCCCTGGGTCAGGCCTCGAAGGAGTTCAAGGACGGCATCGCCGAGGGCGCACGGGACGACGCGGCCAAGGAAGCCACCAAGGACGCCGCGAACAAGGACGCCACCCAGAAGGACACCTAGGGCTTCGGCCCTCGGGAACCCAGGGCCACCCCGCCGTCGTTCTCGTGGTGGACACGGACGAGCAGGTTCCCGATTGGGAAGAGGTCGCCCGCCGATACGGCAGGTTCCTCTACACGGTCGCGTACCGGCTGACGGGCAACGAGGCCGACGCCCAGGACCTCGTGCAGGAGGCACTCCTCCGTGTGCGCCGAGGACTGCCGACGTACCGACCCGGATCGATGGAGGGGTGGTTGAGCCGCATCACGACGAACGCCTTCCTCGACGAGGTGCGCCGGCGCCGGCGCCGACCTGTCGACGCGCTGCCCGACGACCCCGACGCCGCCCTCCCGCCCGCCGCATCGGCCGACGAGGTGCTGGCCTCGAGCGCACTGCCCGAGGACGTGCAGGGCGCACTCGTGCAGTTGCCGGCCGAGTTCCGGGCCGCGGTCGTGCTCTGCGACGTCGTCGGCCTCGGATACGCGGAGATCGCCGAGTCCCTGGGCGTCCCGGTCGGCACCGTGCGCAGCCGCATCCACCGCGGCCGGGCCCTGCTGCGAGAGGCACTGGCATGACGATGCCGCCGCCGTCAGCCCACCTCGCGGATCTGCTCAGCGCCCTCCTCGACGGCGAGCTCACCGACGCCGAACGCACGACCGCGGACGCCCACCTCGCCGAATGCGCGCTGTGCCGCGCCGAGCTCGACGCGACCGCGACGGCGCGCGGCCTGGTGCGGGCCCTGCCCCCGGTCGAGCCGCCCTTCTCGTTCTTCGAGCACCTGCACCGAGCCGAGCGCCGCCGCCGCCCGGCGGCATGGGTCGCGGCGGTGGCGGGGACGGCGGCCGTCGTCGTCCTCGCCCTCTCGCCGCGTGATCACACCGTGGCCCCGACCGTCGGCCGCTTCGTCGAAGCCCACGCCACCGCCAGCCCCGGCGGCGATCCGGTCAGCAACCTCGGCCCGCCGTCCGTCCTCCCGGTGTCGTTCCAGCCATGAGGCGCATCGTCCCCCTGCTGGCCGTCGCCGTCACTGTGGGTCTCACGCCGGCCGTCGCCGCGGCCGGAGACGGGCCGCTCGACGACGCGCGCCACGCCATGCGCACCGCCTCGTTCAGCGGCCAGGTCCACATCGGCTGGGTGGACGACGCCGGCCTGCATGACACCACAGTGGCCGTGCGGGCCGCCCATGGTGTCGTCGAGATCGACGGGCCCACGCCGATGGTGGCGGGGACGGCCGGACGGCTGGCGCGCACGGGCGATGGTTGGAACCTGCTCTGGCCCGGCCAGCTGTTGCCCACGTCGCTCCCGGCCGTGGGTCACAAGTACACGCTCACCGGCGCGCCGGACAGCACCGTGGCGGGCCGCGCCGCGACGACGGTGGAGCTGCGGTCCGGCGGGGCGGTGCGCGAGCGCCTCACCTTCGACAAGGCCACCGGCCTGGTGTTGGGACGTGTGCAGCTCGACGACGCCGGCAGGCCGCTGCGGTCGATGGCGTTCGCGTCGATCGACTTGGCGCCGCCGCGCATGCACATGGCGCCGGACGCGACCCACACCGACGTCCCCCGCCGCCTCACGTCGGTGCCCGCGCCGTACCGGGCGCCCGCCGCGCTCGATGCCGGGTACCAGCGCGTCGGCGTGTACCGCCGAGGTGAGGTGCTGCACGCCGTGTACGGCGACGGGGTCTACGGCCTGTCGGTCTTCGAGCAGCCCGGTCATCTCGACTGGCGCAAGCTCCCGGCGAGCGGGCACGCAACCACTGTCGCCGGGCACCGGGCCAGGCGCTACGTGTGGCCGGGCGGCCAGCTCGTCACGTGGCAGGCGGGTGGGTCGGCCTACACGGTCGTGGGCGACGGGCCGGCGGCCGACGTCCTGCGGGCGGCCGCGTCACTGCGACCGGCTCGGGCGCTGTCGACCGGACAGCGGGTTCGTCAAGCGGCGCGGGAGCTGGTGGAGACGGTCAGCGCACGTCCGTGATGGCCGCCAGGCGGCGCTGGCGGGCGATGCGGCGCCGCTCGCGCTCGGAGGCGCCTCCCCAGACGCCGTGGTCGATGTGCTGCTCGAGTGCGTACTCGAGGCACATGGCCTGCACGGGGCACTCGGCGCAGACCTGACGGGCGGCGTCCACGCCCACACCGTCGCTCGGGAAGAAGGTCGAGGGCGGTAGCTCGCGGCACTTCCCCTTGGCCATCCAGCCCGTGTCCATCGTTCCTCCGTGGGTCACAGTGTCCGTCTTACCCTGTTCAACGGTTGAAGACGCGAAAAAGGTTCCGGGAACTTGTTCGTACCTGACGGCGTTCGTGGATCGAGGAGGACAGCCCGTGGCTCACACGCCCCCTGCTGACGATGACGTCACCACCGATATCCCCCCGTTCGCCCCTGCTGACGATGCCGTCACGAGCGACATTCCGCCCGTCGAGCCGCTCGATGAGCCCACCACCGAGACGGCCGCCGCGTCCCCGCCGCCCCCGGGCGTGGCGGCGGCCGCCCCGCCTCCGCACGTCTCGGCGGCGCCCCGCTGGACGGTGCTGGTCGCGGTCGCCGCGCTGGTGGGCGGGCTGGCAGGAGGTGGATTGGTCGCGGCCCTCCGTGACGGCGGAGGGACGACGACGGTCGTCGACCGGGGCGGCAACAACACCAGCGTCATCGCTCACCCCAAGGACGTCGCCGGCATCCTGGCGAAGGTGGAGCCGGGCGTGGTGGCGGTGCGCACCGAAGCGTTCGACCCGCGTGACCTCTTCCAGCGCTTCCCACAGCAGGGAGCCGGCACCGGGATGATCCTGTCGGCCGACGGCGACGTGCTCACCAACGCCCACGTCGTGCCGGAGGGCACGACGTCGATCAAGGTCACGCTGGACGGCGAGCGTGACGCGCGGGACGCCGACCTCGTCGGGCGCAACCCGACGTCGGACGTCGCCCTGCTCAAGATCAGGGGCGCCAAGGGCCTGCGCACGGTGCAGCTCGGCGACTCCTCGAAGCTGCGAGTGGGCGACGACGTCGTCGCCGTCGGCAATGCCCTCGCCCTGCCAGGCGGACCCACCGTCACCGAGGGCATCGTCTCGGCCCTCGACCGCGACATCGACTCCGACAACGGCACCCTCAACAACCTCATCCAGACCGACGCCGCGATCAATCCCGGCAACTCCGGTGGTCCGCTGGCCAACGCCGACGGCCAAGTCGTCGGTATGAACACCGCCGTCATCCAGTCGTCCGGCCAGGAGCCGGCGCAGAACATCGGCTTCGCCATCGCCGTCGACACCATCAAGCCCCTGCTGGCCGACCTCCGCACCGGCAAGCAGGCGGCGACCAACCCGGGCTACCTCGGTGTGCAGAGCCAGACGCTCACGCCCGACATCGCGCAGCAGTTCGGGTTCAGCACCGACCAGGGCGCGATCGTCGCCCAGGTCGTGCCGGGCTCCCCGGCCGATCAAGCCGGTCTCAAGCGAGGCGACGTCGTCACCAAGTTCGACGGGACGGACATCCGGTCGGCGGAGGATCTCGTGCACGCGGTGGGCGGCAAGCACCCGGGCGACAAGGTCGAGGTGACGTTCAAACGGGGCGAGGACGAGCGCAAGGCCACCGTGACCCTCGGGAGGAAGCCGAGCACCACCCAGTAGCCTGGCGCGCATGTCCCAGCAATCCTCCCCGCAATCCGAGGAGCCCGAGGGCCCGCCCGAACCGCCGCGGGGTCACGTCCGCATCGTGTACCTGGGCCCGGTCGCGCCCCACTGGGAGATCCAATCCGACTTCGGCGATCGCCACCTCATCGACGAGTTCCGCCAGCGGGCCCAGGCCCGGCTCGTGCTGCTGCCGCCGCACGACCCGCAGTTCCGCCGCAACCGGGAGCGGGTGGCACGGGACGCCGAGCGGGAGAACCTCCTGCTCGAGTGGGACCTCGGCATTCCCGACGACGACGACAGCTAGCGAGCGGCGTCATGTACGTAGGCGTTGATCTCGGCGGGACCAAGATCTACGCCGTCACCCTCAAGGGCGCGGAAGTCGTCGACGAGGCGAAGGCCAAGACGCCGACCCAGGGTGGGCCCCTCGCTGTCGTCGACGCCATCGCCGAGCTGGTGGGAAGCCTGAAGACGTCCGACCTCGCGGCGGTTGGCGTCGGTGCGCCCGGGGTGGTGGACGTTGCGTCCGGCACCGTGCAGCGGGCGCCCAACCTGCACGGGTGGGTCGATCCCTTCGCCCTCGGCCCCGCCATCAGCGAGGCGCTGGGCGGCGTGCGCGTCGAGGTCGACAACGACGTCAATGTCGGCACCATCGCCGAGCACCGGGTCGGCGCCGGGCGCGGCGCGCGCGACATGCTCGGCGTCTTCGTCGGCACCGGGGTCGGTGGCGGTCTCGTCCTCGACGGCGAGCTGCGCCGGGGACAGACGGGGCTGGCCGGCGAGATCGGCCACGTGATCGTCGACCAGCACGGGCGCCAGTGCGGCTGCGGCGGACGCGGTCATCTCGAGGCGTACGCGGGCCGGGCGTCCATGGAGCGCCGGGCCCGGGATCTGGAGGCGGAGGGCCGCGACACCGCGCTCGTCGACCTGGCGCCGGCCAAGCGCATGACCTCGGGTGTCTTCGCCAAGGCTCTGGCCACTGGGGACGCCGTCACCATCGAGCTGCTCGACGACGCGGTCGGCGCACTGGGCGTCGCCATTGCGTCGGCGGTCACCCTGCTCGACCTGCAGCTCGTCGTCATCGGCGGGGGACTGGCCGATCGCCTCGGCCCGACGTTCGTCGGCCGTATCGAGCAGGCCACCCGCAGCCGCCTCTTCGGTGAGTCATCACCCCTGCGCGTCATCCCCGGCGAGCTCGGCGACCGCAGCGGTGCCACCGGCGCCGCCCTGATGGCCGCCGAGCGCGTCAGCTCCTGAGGACCGCCACCCGGCAGCAAGGTGAACACTCGGTAGCGCCATGAGAAGACGCCCCGCCTGAGCACTACCCTCGGGATGTGGCCAGCCAGCTGGACGATCTGGCGCCGGCGGTCGACTCCGAGGAGCCACGGCGCCTCAACCGGGAGCAGTCCTGGCTCGACTTCAACGCCCGAGTCCTGGCGCTGGCCGAGGACCCCGAGGTGCCGCTGCTCGAACGAGCCAAGTTCCTGGCCATCTTCGGCCAGAACCTCGACGAGTTCTTCATGGTGCGGGTCGCGGGCCTCAAGGACCAGGTGGCGGCCGGTGTGACGGGCAGCGCTCCCGATCGGACGACCCCCAGCAGCCAGCTGGCGGCCATCCGCGAGCGGGTGGCGGAGCTGGTGGAGCGCCAGAGCCGGGCATTCCTCGAAGGCGTCGTCCGTGGTCTCGACGAGGTGGGCGTCAGGCTGTCGGACTGGCAGTCGCTCGACGACGACGACCGCGAGCACCTCGTGCGCGTGTTCGAAGAGCGCATCTTCCCGGTCCTGACGCCGCTCGCCGTCGACCCGGGCCATCCCTTCCCGTACATCTCCAACCTGTCGCTGAGCCTGGCACTCATCGTGCGCGATCCGACCACGTCGCAGCGCCGGTTCGCGCGCGTGAAGGTGCCGCCCGTGCTGCCGCGGTTCATCGTGATGCCGGACGGCGAGCGCTTCGTGCCCCTCGAGCAGGTGATCGCGGCCCACCTCCACGTGCTGTTCCCAGGGATGGAAGTGGAGTGCCAGTTCCCGTTCCGCGTCATCCGCAACGCCGACCTCACCCTCGAGGAGGAGGAGGCCGACGACCTGCTGGCGGCGGTCGAGATGGAGCTGCGCCGACGCCGCTTCGGCAAGGCAGTGCGGCTCGAGCTCGACGCCTCGACGTCGGACGAGGTGGCCGAGCTGTTGATGCGGGAGCTCGAGCTCGAGCCCGACGACGTCTACCGCGTCGAGGGCCCGCTGGACCTCGGCGGCCTGCTGGTCCTGCACGATCTCGACCGGCCGGAGCTCAAGGACGAGCCGTGGTCACCGATCACCCAGGCCCGCCTCGCCAAGGCCGAGGACGCGGGCGCCGACATCTTCAGCACGTTGCGCGAAGGCGACGTGTTGGTGCATCACCCGTACGACTCGTTCGCCACCTCGGTCGAGGCCTTCATCAAGCAGGCCAGCGCCGACCCGCAGGTGCTGGCCATCAAGCTCACGCTCTACCGCACGTCCGGCGACAGCCCCATCGTGAAGTCGTTGATCAGGGCGGCCGAGCGGGCCAAGCAGGTCGTGGCCCTGGTCGAGCTCAAGGCGCGGTTCGACGAGCAGGCCAACATCGCGTGGGCCCGTGCCCTCGAAGAAGCGGGCGTGCACGTCGTGTACGGCCTGGTCGGGCTCAAGACCCACTCCAAGACGTGTCTCGTCGTGCGCAACGAGGACGACGGCATCCGCCGGTACTGGCACATCGGCACCGGCAACTACAACCCCAAGACGGCGCGCATGTACGAGGACGTGGGCATCCTCTCCGCAGACCCCGAGGTCGGCGCCGACCTCACCGACCTCTTCAACTTCCTCACCGGCTACAGCCGGCGCACCGCCTACCGGAAGCTGCTGGTCGCGCCGCTCGAGCTGCGCGAGCGCATCGTGGGTCTCATCGAGGAGCAAGCGGCGGCGCCGCACGGACGGGTGGTGATGAAGATGAACAACCTGGTCGACGCGACCGTGATCGACGCGCTGTACGCGGCATCGCAGGCCGGTGTCGAGGTCGACCTCGTCGTGCGCGGGATCTGCTGCCTGCGGCCGGGCGTCCCCGGGCTGTCCGAGAACATCAGGGTGCGGTCGATCATCGGCCGGTATCTCGAGCACTCGCGGATCTTCGCGTTCGGCGAGGGCGCAGAGCGGCAGTACTTCATCGGCTCCGCCGACATGATGCCGAGGAACCTCGACGGACGCGTCGAGGTGCTGGTGCCCGTCGAGGACCCCGCCCTGCAGGCCAGGCTCGAGGAGGTGCTGGACGTGAACCTCTCGGATCGCAGCCAGGCCTGGACCCTCGATGCCGACGGCACCTGGCACAAGCTCTCGGCCGGCGACGGCGTCGGTGCCCACCGCCGTCTGCAGCAGCTGGCGCTCGAGCGCACGGCCCGCCCGGCGACCGAACCACACGCCGCCGTGGTCACGCCGGCGTGAGCAACATCGAGCGCGAGGTGAAGCTCGTCGCCCCGTCCTCCTTCCAGCTGCCCGATCTCACCGTTGCTGCGGACGGACGACCGGTCGCCGTGCTGCCGCTGCAGCGGCTGCACGCGACGTACTACGACACCGCCGACCTACGGCTGGTGCGCTGGGGCATCACCCTGCGGTATCGCACGGGGGATGACGGGGGCCCGATGTGGACGCTGAAGCTGCCCGCGGGCGAGCGCGGCCCGGGGCTCAGCCGGCGCGAGCTCGACGTGCACGGGACGGCCGACACGGTGCCGGCCGAGGTCACCGCGCTGCTCCGTGGCCACATCCGACACGCCCCGGTCGCCCCGGTCGCCACGCTGTCGACCATGCGCACCCGCGTGGAGGTGCGCGACAGCGACGGGCGACCGTTGCTCGAGGTCGCTGACGACGTGGTGTCGGCGCTCGAGGGCGGGGAGGTCGCGGGCGGGTTCCGCGAAGTGGAGGTGGAGGTCCGCGACGACGCGGTCGACGACGCGCTCCTGCGCTCCATCGTCGAACGTCTCTGCGAGGAGGGCGCAGCGCCAGGCGACAGCGCGCCCAAGGTCGTGGTCGCTCTCGGCGCCCGGGCAGTTGCGCCGCCGGAGGTCGTGCCGGTGCAGCTGACGTCGCGCTCGACGGCCGGTGATGTCGTACGGGCCGCCATCGCGTCCGCCGTGACCCGCCTGCTCGCCCACGACGTCGGCGCGCGGTTGGGCGACGACCCGGAGGACGTGCACCAGGCGCGGGTCGCCACCCGCCGCCTTCGATCCGACCTGCGCACGTTCCGCGCCTTCGTGGACGCCTCGTGGGTGAAGGAGATCCGCGAGGAGCTGCGCTGGCTGGCGGCCCGGCTCGGTGCCGTGCGTGACACCGACGTGCTGCTCGAGCGCCTCCAGAAGCAGGCGCGCCGCGTGCCCGAGCTCGACCAGCCCCCTGCCGCGGCCCTCTTGCACCGGCTGAGCGCCGAGCGTGACGCAGCGCGGGACGAGCTGCTGGCGGCGCTGGCCAGTGACCGCTACGCCGACCTGGTCGAGAACCTGGTCGACGCTGCGCGCGTCGCTCGGCTGACGCCCGAGGCCGAGGGACGCGCCCAGCGCGTGCTGCCCGAGGTCGTGCGCCGGCCCTGGAAGCACCTCGAGAGCGCGGTGGCCGCCCTCGGCGCCGCGCCCGAGGACGCCCAACTCCACGAGGTGCGCATCCGCGCCAAGCGGGCGCGCTACGCGTCGGAGGCGGTGTCCGCCGTCATCGGGAAGCCGGCGGCCCGGCTCGCGTCGGCACTGGCCGACGTGCAGTCGGTGCTCGGCGACCTGCAGGACGCGGCGGTCGCCGAGGCATGGTTGCGCACGGCCGCGTTGTCGGCGCCCGGCGCCGAGGCGGTCGTCGCAGGCCAGCTGATCGCCGTGCAGCACCATGCAATGGCGCGCGCCCGGACGCACTGGCGCTCGGCCTGGAAGGCAGCGTCGAAGAAGCCCCTGCGGTCCTGGCTGACGTGATTCGCGCCGCGGGCGGCGTCGTCCATCGCGACGGAGCCGGGGGCCCCGAGGTCCTGCTGGTCCACCGTCCCAAGTACGACGACTGGTCGTTCCCGAAGGGCAAGGCCGAGGAGGGCGAGGATGACCTCGCCTGCGCGCTGCGCGAGGTGCAGGAGGAGACGGGCCTGCGGTGTGAGCCGGAGCACGAGCTCGGCTCGACGTTGTACCGGGACAACCGCGGCAGGCGGAAGGTCGTCCGCTACTGGGCCATGGTCCCGCGCGACGGCGCGTTCACGCCGGGCGACGAGGTGGACGAGATCGCGTGGCTCGAGCCGGACGCCGCCGGTGAGCGGCTGTCCTACGGGCACGATCGTGCCATCCTCACGCAGTGGGAGAAGGACTGACCCGTCAATGAGCATCCTCCTGGTGCGCCACGCCATCGCCGTCGACCGCCACAGCTGGGGCGATGCGTCGGACGACGAACGGCCTCTGCGCAAGCGGGGCCGCCGTCAGGCCGACGCCCTGGTCGGCCTGCTCAGCGGATACGAGGTCGGCCGCGTGCTTTCCAGCCCCTTTCTCCGCTGCGTGGAGACGGTCGCGCCTCTCGCCATCGCGCGGGGCGTCGCGGTCGAGCGCACCGACGACCTGGCCGAGGGCGCCATCCACGAAGCGATGAGCCTCGTCCGAGCGGTGATCGGCACCCACGTGGTCATGTGCAGCCACGGCGACGTCATCCCCCGTGTCCTCGAGCACTTCGTCGTGCACGACGGCATCGATCTCGGGTCCAACCCGACGTGGGCCAAGGCGTCGACGTGGGTGCTGGAGGACGACGGCGAACGCTTGGTGAAGGCCTTCTGCATCGATCCGCCGCACTGAATGCGCGTCCTCGTCACCAACGACGACGGCGTGTCGGAGCCGGGCCTGCTCGTCCTGGCTCGCGCCCTGGTCGACGCCGGTCACGACGTGGTGGTGGCGGCGCCGCTCAGCGAGCACAGCGGTGCCAGTGCCGCCATCGGTCCCGTGCACCTCACCGGGGGCGTGACCTTCCAGCGCATGGAGCTCGACGGCCTGCCGGATGTGCCCGCCTACGGCCTCGACGGCCCGCCCGCGCTCGCCGTCCTCGCGGCGCGACTCGAGGGGTTCGGCTCGCCGCCCGAGCTGATCGCGTCCGGCATCAACCCCGGCAACAACACGGGGCGGGCGGTCCTGCACTCGGGCACCGTCGGCGCGGCGCTCGCCGGGGCCAACTTCGGCGTCTCGGGCGTCGCGATCAGTGTGGGGTTCGGCGACCCGCTGCGCTTCGACACCGCCGCGCCGTTCGCGGTGGCGGCGGTGGAGTTCCTGGCCGACGCGCCGCCTGGCACGGTGCTGAACGTCAACGTCCCCGGCGTCCCCAGCGAGGACGTCGCCGGTGTGGCCGACGCGCGGCTGGCGCCGTTCGGGACGGTGCGAACCGTCATCGTCGGGGCCGACGAGGGCCGGTTCCAGATGGAGCTGCAGCCGACCGACGTGATGCTCGACCCGGACACCGACACCGCACTCGTCTTGGCGGGTTACGTGGCGGTGACGTCCCTGGTCGGTCCGCGCGGTGTGGAGGCGGACGGCGCGTCGCCGTTCATCGCCGAGCGGTGGCGCCGGCCCTGATCGGGCCCGGAGCTACTTCTTCTTCTTGCCGAAGGAGAGCTCCATGCTGGCCAGGCCCTTGAGGCCCTTGCGCTCCTTCTTCGGTGCTGTCGCGGCCTCCGGTCCCTTGGCGCCCTTCGGAGCCTTGGGTGCCTTGCCGGCACGGGGCTTGGGCAGGCGCACGCCGCCGCGGGCAGCGCGGCCGGTCGGCAGGATGTCGTCGTCAGAACGCTGCCAGCCGGCCTGGTGGACGGGCGCGGGCGCCACGACGGGCGTCGGCTCGGTCACCGGCTCGAGGTCGTGGAGCGCGGCGGTGGCGGGGTCGCCATGGGTCACGGGCGCTGCAGGGCTCGGCACCGGCGCAGGCTCGGGGTGGGGCGGCTCGCTGGTGACCGCGTCGTCGACGACGTCGGCCTCGGCCTCGTCCATCTCGTAGGCCGCCTCGTCGGGGGGAGCCGACTCCGCCAGCACGGCTTCGGACAACGCGGCGGCCAGATCGTCGGCCAGGCGTGTCGCAGGCGACGCGGGTGCGGGGGCGAACATGTCGCGCTCGGCGGCGGGGGCGTCGGCGCCAGGGCCGGGGGTCCACTCCGAAAAGGCGCGGTCGAGGTGCTCGTCGTCGGCCCATTCCGGCGTGCCGGGGCCCGTGGGCGGCGCAGGCGGCGCCTCCTCCTCGGGCTCTCCGTACACGTCTCCCAGCAGATCCGACAGGTCAGGCATGAGGGAGAGATCGGCTGTTCGGGGGCCTGCCTTGAGGCGGGGGGAGGCCGTACGCTCCGTGGGGTGGACGCCTTCGCCGAGCTCATGCGGGAGGGGGCGCGCGCGGGGATGGTGCCGTTGCGCCCGCTCGCGGTCCAAGAGAGCAGGCTGGGCGACGCGGCCGTGATGGAGGTCGTGACCGCGGACGGGATCATCACCTGCCTGCGCCACGGGCTCGACGGGGGCGAGGACGCGGCCGTGCTGTACCTGGGCGGCGCTCTGGGAGGACTGTCAGGTCCGGCCCACGGCCTGTACGACCGGCTGGCCCGGGGATTGGGCGGGGTGCGCATCCACTACCGCAAGCCGGGCCGGCTCGACGACTGCCTGATGGACGTCCTGCTCGTGCACCACCTGCTGGCCCGGCGAGGCGTGGAGCGCGTGGTGTTGGTCGGCCACAGCTTCGGCGGCGCGGTCGCGGTCGCGGCGGGCGCCCTGTTGGGTCCGGCGACGGCCGGCGTGGTCGCGCTGTCGACCCAGGTGCCGGGCACCGAGCACGTGGACAAGCTGGCGGGCACGCCCCTGTTGCTGGTGCACGGCGACGCGGACGGCGTGCTCCCCGACCTCTGCAGCCACAACGTGTACGAGCGGGCCGGCGAGCCGCGGGAGCTCGTCATCCTGCAGGGTGAGGGTCACCTGCTCGAGGGCGCCACCGAGACCCTGATCGAGCTGGTCACGTCGTTCGTGGCCTCGGCCTTCGGCGAGGGGTGACGACCGCGGAGACCGCTGGCTGGCGTCCGTTGCGTCGTCCCGATCACGGGGCCTCGTCGCCGACGCCGTCACCGTTCTCGCGCCTGGCCATCGCCCAGGCCCTGTCCCTCGGGGGCGACGCCATGGTGACGGTCGCGCTGGCGGGCTCGCTGTTCTTCAACATCAGCCCGACCGCGGCGCGCGGCAAGGTGACGCTGTCGCTGCTGCTGACGATCGCGCCGTTCGCGGTCGTGGCCCCGCTGCTCGGGCCCGCCCTCGACCGCATGCGGGGCGGCCGTCGGTTCATGGTGTTCGCGTCGGCCGCCGGTCGCGCCGTCGCCTGCGTCGCGATGGCCGAGGTGATCCACAGTCTGCTGCTGTTCCCCGCTGCATTCACCGTGCTCGTCCTGTCGAAGGCTCACGCGGTGGCCAAGAGCTCGCTCGTACCCGCCGCGGTCGACAGCGACGACCGGCTGGTCGAGGCCAACGCCAAGCTGTCGCTCACCGGGGGCATCGCCGGCTTCGTCGCAGCCGCGCCCGCGGTCGCGGTGCTGAAGGTGTTCGGGGCGCCGTGGGTGCTGCGGCTCGATGCGTTGGTGTTCGCGGCCGCGGCGGTCGCGGCGCTGCGCATCGCGCCGAGCCGCGTCGAGGAGCCTGGGCCGCATCCCGAAGCGCGCGCCGCGCTGCACGACGCCGGCATCCGGCTCGCCGGCACCGCGATGGCGGTGGTGCGGGCCGCGGTGGGTTTCGTCACCTTCCTCGTCGCGTTCGGGTTCCGCCGTGCCCACGCGCCGTCGTGGTGGTTCGGTGTGGTGCTGGCGACGAGCATGGCCGGCTCGCTGCTCGGCGCGGCGGCGGCGCCGCGCTTGCGGGAGCGGCTTCGGGAGGAGTCGATCCTCACCGGGTGCCTGCTCCTGCTGGCCGCCGGCGGGCTGCTGGCCGCTCGTGCACAGAGCCGACCTGCCACGGCGGTCTTCACCGGCGTGGTCGGGTTCGCGGCCAGCGCCGGCAAGCTCGCCTTCGACTCGCTCGTGCAGCGCGACGCGCCGAGCGCGGCCCAGGGTCGGTCCTTCGCGCGCTTCGAGACGGAGTTCCAGCTGGTGTGGGTCGTGGGCGCCCTGCTGCCGGTCGTCCTGTCCATCCCCCCACGCGTCGGGTTCTTCGTGCTCTTCGTGGGCCCCGCCCTCGCCGCCCTGTCCTACGTCACCGGCCGCCGCGCCCTGCACGCCCGCCACGCCCGCCAGCACCCCGAACCGAGCTGACTTTTTCGCGATCTGACCGGCATGACCGGTCAGATCGCGAAAAAGTCAGGTGGGGTCGATGTCGATGCGGGCCAGCCAGAGGCCGGGGGCGTCGATCTCGGCCGGGGTGGGCAGCTCGTGCTCGGAGTGCCAGAGGCGGAGCAGGCCGTCCTCGCCGGCCCGCTCGAGCACGCCGTTGACGAACGACTGGCCGCGGTCGAACTGGGCCTGGCCCAGCTCGAGGCCGAAGAGGCGCTCGACGAACTTGTCGCCGTCGCCCCGCTCGACCCGCTGGCGGCGCAGGGCCTCGGTGAGCGGGCCGAACGAACCGATGAGCTTGCGACCGACGGTGTCCACCACGTGGTCGACGTAGCCCTCGACGGCCGCCATGAGCGCCTCCAACCTGGCGAGGGTCTCCTGCTGCTCGGGCGTCTGCATGGCGCCGAGGAGGACCTCGGGATCGCTGAGCACGTCCTGCAGGGCGGCTGGGTTGGCCAGGTCGAGGTCGTCGAGCCGCCCCTCGAGCGCGCTGGGGTCGGGCCGGAACGCGCTCACGTACGCGTCGAGCAGCGTCTCGATGCGCTGGCGGACGTGGGGTCGGGCCAGCACGGCGTGGTGGGCGATCTCACTCAGCTCGACCCAGAGGGCGACGTCGTCGGCGGGCAGGCTCCAGTCCGACGCGAAGGCGTCGATGGTCACCGGCACGACGAGCAGCTCGTCCGACGGCGGCCGGGGGATGGGCAACCCGTATTGGCCGAAGGCGCCGCGGGCGAGGTGGCCGACGGTGAAGCCGGACTGCATGCCGAGCATCACCGGTCCCATGAGCTGGCCGAGATTGCCGAGCAGGGCCATGGTCGGGTCACCGGCCGGGTCCTCCTCGACGGGTGTGTCCATCCCCGCGCTCAGGGCCGTCGCGAGGCGCTCGAGCAGCGGCCGGTAGGCGTCGAGGGTGGCCATGGCCCACTGGCCCCGTCCGACGGGCACGGCGGACACGGCCCGGCCGGTGGCGGAGGTCGACAGCCCGGTGGCGTCGGCCACGTGCATCTCGGCCACGCGCGCCAGCTCCTCGAACCGGATGCGACGCACCGGCTCCACGTTGCCCTCGGTCGCGCCCTCGGTCGCCACCCACATGGCGACCTGGCGGGCGATCTCCCAGTTCACCGGTCCGGAGGCGGTGAACATCTTGGCCAGGTCGCGGAAGATGGGCATCCCCTCGAAGGGGTCACCGCCGCCGAATGGACCGGGCACCGTCATGCCGCGCGATGGTAGGCGGGTGCCTGCTGTAGTCCTCAGCGGGGGCGACACCGCCCTCGGCCGCCGTGTCGCCGATCGAATGGCCGGCAACGGGAGCGCGGCCGTGCTGCTCGACGGCGACGCCACGAGCGTGCGGCAAGCCCTCGCCGAGGCCACCGCGTCTGGCGTCGAGCACCTCGTGTACCAGTCGAGCGCCACCGTCTACGGAGCGTGGCCCGACAACGCCGTGCCGCTCTCCGAGGCCACCGCGCTGCGTCCCAACCCGGGCGCGTCGTTCGCGGTGGGCCACGCCGAAGGCGAGCGCCTGGTCGCGGACTGGAAGGCGGCCCGCCCCGGGACCACCGCCACGGTGCTCCGTCCGGCGACGACTGTCACGCCGGGGGAGCGGACCCGGCTTGCGCCGCTGCTCGCCGGCTACGCGGGCGTGGCGGTGCGGGGTGCGAGCCGGCCCGTGCAAGCAGTGCACGTGGACGACGTGGCCGCCGCCGTCGCACTCGCCGTCGAGCGGCGCCTCGACGGCACCTACAACGTGGCGCCCGACGGATGGATCGCCGACTCCACCGCGCGTGCAGTGGCGGGCGGACCGCTGCGCCTCTCGCTGCCGGAGTCGGTCGTCGAGCGCCTCACCCGCCTGTCGCCCGCGGTGCTGGCCTACGCCAAGCACCCATGGGTCGTCGCCAACGACCGCCTGCGGGCCGAGGGGTGGGCGCCCGAGCACACCAACGAGGAGGCGCTCGTCGCGACGCAGGCCGCGTCGTGGCGCGACCTCAGCCCCCGCCGCCGCCAGGAGCTGGCCCTCGGTGTCACCGGCGCCACCCTGCTCGGCACCGTCGCGGGCGCCGTCGCCCTCATCCGCCGCTCCCACCGCCGCCGCAATTCGTAAGCGGCCGGCGAAGCTTGCGGGCGAGCGAGCGAGTGTCAGAGGTTCCGGGGGCGGTCGACCAGGGTCACGTTGACGGTGAGGGGTTTGCCGTCGCGGTTGAGGCCGAGGGTGACGACCTGACCCGGCTTCCGGGCGCGGAGGGCGACGACGAGGGCGGACATCGACGTCACCGGCTTGCCCTGCACCGCGGTGATCACGTCGCGCTCGTGCACGCCGGCGTCGGCGGCGGGACTGCCGTCGCGGATCTTGCGGACGAGGGCACCGCTGTTGCCGGCTGCGTCCTCACCCTCGATGCCGAGCCAGACGTGGACGACCTTGCCAGTGGTGATGAGCTGCTCGGCCACGTCGCGCGCGATGTCGATGGGCGTGGCGAACCCGAGCCCTTCCGCTCCGACGTCGCTCACCGCGATGGCCGTCGTGATGCCGATGACGGACCCGTCGCCGTCGAGCAGGGCGCCACCCGACGAGCCCGGCGCGATCGGTGCGTCCGTCTGGATCATGTCGAGGAGCGGCGGACCATCACGACTGTCCACCTGACGGCCGAGGGCGGACACGACGCCGACCGACAGCGACGGGCCGCCCGCCAGCCCGAGGGGCGAGCCGATGGCGATGGCCTGGTTGCCGACCTTGAGGTTCGACGCGGTGCCAAGGGTCGCAGTCGGGAAGGCGGGACCGTCGATCTTGACCACCGCGATGTCGGTGTCGGGGTCGCCGCCCACCAGCTTGCCGGGGTACTCGTGGCCGTCGGCCATGACGATCGTGATCTTGTCGGCGCCGTCGATCACGTGCTGGTTGGTCAGCACGTGACCATCCGACCGCAGCAGCACGCCTGACCCGCTGCCCTTGAGGTTGTTGCCCTCCACCTCGAGCTGCACGATGGCGGGACGCACGCGTTCGGCGATGTCGACGATGTTGGCGTTGCTGCCGGTGCCGGTTCGGCTGGTGGAGACGGGCAGGGCCGCCTCCCGCTCGACCGAGCGGTGGGTGACAGTGCGGTCCTCGAAGCCGCCGGCCAGCGCGATGAGCCCCGTGGTGAGCAGGGAGCTGATCAGCCCGGACAGCACGGCGATGAGCAGGATGCGGGGCTCCCGCGCCGGCGATGTGAACAGTCCGAGCCGGCTGGGCGGGGCCGTTTTGCCCACCTCCGAGGGGTGGCGCCACAGGCGGTCGTCGGGCGGGAGGAGAGGCCCGGAGGGCGCGTCGTCGTCGAAGCCGTCCTCCTCCTCCATGGAGTCCGAGCATAACGACGGGCCCTCTCGATTCAGCGTCGGCCACCTCTTCACCGACCGTGGCCCTTACCATTTACCTGTGCACCCGCCCGCGACCGGTGAGGACTGGGTCGGCTTGTCGACCACCGCCCTCCCGTCCGACGCGGCCCTGCGGTGGGCGGTCACGTCTGGATGCGGCGCAGTCGTGCTCTTCATCGGCACCGTCAGGGACCACGCCGAGGGACGGCCGGGCGTGGTCGGGCTCGAGTACGAGGCCTACGCCGAGCAGGCCGAAGCCCGCATGGCTGCCGTCGCGGCCGAGGCCCGCGACCGCTTCCCCGGCCTCGGGCGGATCGCGCTGCTGCATCGCACTGGCCCCCTGGAGGTCACCGCGACCGCGGTGGTGGTCGTCGCCAGCGCGCCCCACCGCGGCGAGGCGTTCGACGGTGCCCGCTTCTGCATCGACACCCTCAAAGCCACCGTCCCGATCTGGAAGAAGGAGACGTGGGCGGGCGGCGAGGACTGGGGCACCGACGCCACGCCCCTCACCGAGGTCGGTTCGTGAGCAACCTCCTCTACGTGGTTATCGCCCTTGGCCTGTCCGCGGTCGGGTCCCTCATCCTCTGGTACCGACACCGGCGCCCACGTTCGATGGAAGCGGGGATCGACGAGTTCAGCCGCGAGCTCAAGGCCCTCGCTCCGGAACGGCGGGAGGGGGAACACCGCAGTGGCTAGAGACCTCGCCATCGACCTGGGGACCGCCAACACCCTCGTCTACGCCCGCAGCCGCGGCATCGTGCTCAACGAGCCGACGGTCATCGCCCTCAACTCCCGCACGCAGCAGGTGCTGGCCATGGGCCAGGAGGCGTGGCAGATGATCGGGCGCACGCCGGGCTACATCGTCGCGGTGCGGCCGTTGCGCCAGGGCGCCATCACGGACTTCGACATCACCCAGCGCATGATCCGGCTCCTTCTCCAGCGGGCAGGCATCTCGCGGTTCACGCGTCCGCGCGTTCTCATCTGCGTGCCGTCGGCCATCACCGAGGTCGAGCGCAGGGCGGTGGAGGAGGCGGCCCGCCGCGCCGGCGCGGCCGGCGCCTATCTCATCGAGCAGCCCATGGCCGCGGCCATCGGCGCCGGTCTCCCCATCCACGAACCGCTCGGCAACATGGTCGTCGACGTGGGCGGCGGCACCACCGAGACGGCTGTCATCTCCCTGGGCGGCATCGTCGCTCTGCAGGCGATCCGCGTCGGCAGCTTCGACATCGACGCGTCGATCCAGACCTACGTGCGGCGCGAGTACGGAATCGCCATCGGCGAACGTACGGCTGAGCAGATCAAGATGGCCATCGGTTCCGCTCATCCGCTCGACGACGAGGTGAAGGCCGAGGTACGCGGGCGCGACCTCATGAGCGGCCTCCCGAAGACGGTGATCCTCTCGCCCGAGGAGGTGCGCGAGGCCATCGAGGAGCAGGTCGGTGCCATCGTCGACTCCGTGGTGCAGTGCCTCGGCCAGGCCCCGCCGGAACTGGCCCAGGACCTCATCGTGCAGGGGATACATCTCGTCGGCGGAGGCGGCATGCTTCGCGGCCTGGACCGGCGACTCGCGCAGGAGACCGCGATACCCGTGCACCTCGTCGACGCCCCACTCGAGTGCGTGGTGCTGGGCGCCGGCAAGTGCCTGGAGTCGTTCGACTCCCTGAAGGTCATGTTCATGGGGGCCGAAAGGTAGGTGGCCCCGGCGGGTGGCACGCGGTATCGCACCCGAGACGCGTGCTGGATCAGGTGTCAGGGCGCGAGGAGGTCCTCGGCGGCCTGACGGACCTGGCGGTCGGGGTCGGTGAGGGCGCGTTGGAGGGCGGCGTCGACGTCGGGTCCCTCGAAGGCGGCGAGGGCGATCACCGCCCGGCGGCGGACGGCCGGCTTGTCGCCCGCGGCTGCGAGCACGGCCGCCAGTCCTGCGTCTGCGCCGATGGCACCGAGGGCGGCGACCGCGGCCTCCCGGCACAGGGGATCGGTGTGGGTGCGCGCCACCGTGTCGAGCAGCGCGACGAAGGAAGGGTCCTCCCGTTCGCCGGCCGCCCACGCGGCCGCTTCCACGACCGTCGGATCGGAGTCGGACAGCGCGCCGTCGAGCGGGACGCCCGGCCGAGTCGCAGCCAGCTCGGCCGCCCGGTGGCGCACGACCGGGTCCCGGTCGGCGAGGGCGGCGAGCAGGTCGGCGTCGGTGAGTCGCTCCATGCGGGCCAGGGCCCCGAGGGCGGTGGCGCGCACGGCGGGGTCGGGATCGCCGGCAAGCCGTCGTGCGAGCGGTTCGTCCCTTTGGTGACCGGCGAGGGCGGCGGCGCGGCGCGATGACGGCACGCCTTGTTCTACCCCCGCGTCGACAGGCGGCCCAGGCTGTGGTTCCATCTGCACGGCCATGCTCCGTCTTCCCCGCCCTCGTCCGTCGCGCGCCAACCGCCTGGTGGCGGTGCTGGCCGCGGGCGTGCTGCTCTCCGCCGGGGGCGCCATGTGGGCGGGACGGTCGGGCAGCCATCCGGCCCGCGCTGCGGACACGCCATTGCTCGCCGCTCGTCCCCTGCCGACGACGACGAGCACCACGGCCGCGCCCGAGCCCAGCCCGGACGTGTCGCGCCCGCCTGCGCCCGTCGACGTCCCGCACGACGCGTACGCCCCCGAGCCGATCGTCAAGATCGGCACCCTCGAGATCCCAAAGATCGGTCTGGCCACGCCGATCTACCACGGCATCACCATGCGCAACATCGACCTCGGGCCGAGCCACTGGCCGGGCACGCCGATGCCCGGTGAGAACGGCAACACGGTGTTCCCCGGCCACCGTGTCACCCACACCCACCCGTTCCGCAACATCGACAAGCTCGTGCCCGGCGATCAGGCCATCTTCACCGTCAACGGTGTGCGGTCCGTGTACGTCGTCACCGGCAGCCAGATCGTGAAGCCGACCCAGATGGAGATCATCCAGCAGACGCCGACGCCGACCGCGACGATCTTCGGCTGCCACCCGCCCGGGTCGGCCAGGTTCCGCTATGTCGTGAAGATGGCCCTCGTCCAGGACTGACCCTCAAGGCCGACGGCTCCGGCTCCGAGAACATCGGGTGGAGAGGAGTCCGTGATGCCGCACATGGTCGTGTTCCGCAGCAGTGAGGGAAAGCCCGGCTACCACCAGGCCGAGGCCCTCGAGGACGCCGTGAAGTTCGTCGAGCGCCTGCGGAACCAGGAGAACGTCACGGAGGCCCGCATCTTCCGGATGCAGGAGGTCCCGATCGAGTTCCGCACGTACTACCGAGTCGAGGTGGGCAGCGCCGGCGACGAGGGCGAGACACCCGCGCCGGACCCGCTGGCCGAGCCTGACGCCCCCGCCGAGCCCACGGCGGTCGCCGCCGGTCGCTTCGGCCGCCTGCGGACGAGTTCCTAGCCGCCCACTGCGCGGCTGAGGGCGAAGGCGGCGAGTCCGAGGGCGGCGGCGATCATCACCGCCAGCAACGCGCCGACCATCACGGCCACGACGAGCAGGCGCATGCCTCTCGTGACGCGCTGGCCCGCAGGGATGACGTCGAGGGCGGGTTGTCTCCCGGCCGGCGCGAGGGTGACCGCTGCGCGGTCGCGGCGCGTGGCTCGTGCACGCGACGGCGTGGTGTCGCCGACGAACTCCTCGGCCGGTGCGTCGGGGGCCGGACGCGAGCGCGGGGGCGCGGCGACGGCGGCAACCGGCATCGTCTCGAGGTCGGGCGAGGGTTCCGCCTCGCGCTCGGGTTCCGGCGGCGGTGTGGGTTCGGGCGGCGGACCAGGATCGAACACTGGTGCCGGCGGCGGCGTGGGTTCGGGCGGCGGACCAGGATCGAACACCGGTGCCGGCGGCGGCGTGGGTTCGGGTGCGACGGTGGGTGCCGGGAGGGCTTCCGCCTCGACGTGGCCCGCAGCCGCGACGGGTTCGGCCACCGGACCGACGATCGGGTACTGCGGCGCAAGCGGCGGGGCCGCGGCCGGGATGGCACTGACGATCGGCTCCGCGACCTGCGGCGCCGGGACGGGTTCGGAGAGAACGGGGGCCGCGGGCGGGGCGACCGGCTCGACCTCTGCGACCGGCTCGGGCTCAACAACGACCTCGCGCTCGGCGGCCGGCTCGGGCTCCGGCTCCGCGACTGCCTCGGGCTCCGGCTCGGCGACTGGCTCCGGCTCCGGCTCGGGCTCCGGGTCGACGAGCGGCTCGCTGTGGTCGATGACGTCGGGGTCGCCCGTCCACCACGTGAGGTCGATGCCGTCGTCGGCCGCGTCAGTGGCAGCGTTGTCGCCGGTGGCGGCCGGTGCGTCGGTGGGGAAGTTGTCGCCGCTCGTCATGGTCCACTCGTCTGTCGCGGCCGCCCCACATGCGTGGCATGGCAGGCTGGGAACGACGTGAGCACGGTCGAGCCGATGGTACAACCGGGTCCCCTGAGCTGGGATGCACTCCCCACCCACCCGCGGCGGCGGTGGCTGTGGTGGGCCGTGCCCCTCGCGCTCGTGGCGCTGCTGCTCGCGGCGTCGGTGACGGTCACCCTGCCCTACTACGCCATCGCGCCGGGCTCGGCGCGTGAGGTCAACGACCTCATCCAGCCGCCGCCCGACCACCGCTACCCGCCCCGTGGCGCGCTCTTCCTCACCACCGTGTCGCTGCGCCGCGTCACGCCGGTGGAGGCCCTCTACGGCTGGCTCAACAGCGACATCGACGTGGTGCCCCAGGACCAGATCCTCCCGCCCTCCACCAAGCCGTCCGACCTGCAGCGCGCCAACTTCCAGGCCATGGACGAGTCCAAGCAGATCGCGGCGGTCGTCGCCATGCGCCGCCTCGGATACCCCGTCGCCGAACACGGCGAGGGCGCGGGCATCGCCGAGATCGTCAAGGGCTCACCGTCGGACGGCCACCTGGCCCCGGGGGAGGTCATCACCGCGGTGGACGGCAAGCCGGTGCAGCTCTCCGACGACGTCGTCACCGCAATCGGCAGCCGCCATCCCGGCGATCACCTCGCGCTCGAGGTCGACAAGGGCAACGGCACACCGAAACGCACCGAGGACATCATCCTCGGTGCTGCGCCCGTCGATCGCAGCACGTGCGAGGCGCCCGTGCAGGCCGGTCGCCCGCCGGCGGCGGGCAGCCTTCCCTGCCTCGGCGTCCGGCTGCAGACCAAAGGACTGCGCTTCGACTTCCCCTTCTCGGTCAACGTCGACTCGGCGGGCATCGGCGGACCGTCGGCCGGCCTCGCCTTCACCCTCGGCATCCTCGACGCGCTGCGGCCGGGCGAGCTCACGGGTGGCCACCGCGTGGCGGTGACGGGCACCATGTCGCTCGACGGCACCGTCGGCCCGGTGGGCGGCGTCGTGCAGAAGACTGCAGCCGTGCGCGCCGCCGGCATCGGGCTGTTCCTCGTCCCGCCCCAGGAGTACGCGATGGCACGCGCGAAGGCGGGCAGCAAGCTCAAGGTGGTGCAGGTGGCGACGCTCGACGAGGCGCTCGCCGCCCTCGCGCAACAGGGCGGCGACCTCAGCGCGCTCGGCCCCGCTCCGTCCGGGGCCCCAGGATGACGGCGGTAAGCTCGCCTCGACTGAGGTAGGCCCGTGTCCTCATCCGCCCAGTTCCACTTCGCCGCCGAGTTCGTCACCTTCCTCGCTGCAGCCTCCGGTCTGGCACTGGTGCTGCTGCGAGGTGAGTTGCTGACCCGCTCGGCATGGGGCCGCTACGCCCTCGGCGGTGGGTTCTTCCTCGTTGCCGCGGCCGCCTTCCTCCGCGGGTCGCTGCTCTTCGACTCGGTCGACACCGAGCTCTTCCTCGTGGCGCGCGCGGTGGGACTCGTGGCCATGGCGGTCGGCTCGCTCAACTGGAACGCGGGCGAGGGCGAGCGCCGCACGCTGTGGCTCGGCGTCTCTCTCGTCACCGTCTCGCTGCTCGTCGACCTCTTCCAGGACGGCGGGCTGGTCGACGGCACCCTGCTCGTCGGCGCTCTCGGCATTGGCGTGTCAACCCTGGTCGCCAGCCGCCGAGCCATCGCCGCGCGTGTGGCCGCCAGCGCCGCGGTCGCGCTGTTGATGATGGTGCTGGTGCTGTCGTTGTCACTGTCCGCCGTGCTCATCAAGACGGTGGAGGACGAGGCCCTGCGCAGGCTGGACGACCGCGCCGTCACCGAGGTGAGCCAGATCGGGCTCGAGCCCCGCCAGGTCGTGCTCAACGCCGGGCTGGCCGCCAACGTGCTGGCCACCGGGACGCCCGCCGACCTTCGCCTGGTCGCGCGCACCCCGGGACCGAACGAGAACATCGCCAAGGCCCTCGAGGTCATCTCGACGCAGTACACCGACCGACTCCCCCTCGCCTACATCACGTCCAACCAGGTCCTCATCTCCTTCCAGCGCTACGACACCCAGACGTGGCAGGTGCTCAGCCGCACCGACATCGTGCAGCAGGTGCTCAAGGGCGAGACCGACTCCTTGACGACCGTCGACGTGGCTGGTGGCAAGGCGGTGGCCCTCGCCGTGCAGCGAGTGCGCGGCATCAACACCACCACCGGGGCCCAGAGCACGCTCGGGTTGGTGCTGGCGGCCGAGCCCCTCGATCGCCACTACCTCGAGCTGCGGGCTCGCGGCCGCGATCTCTCGCTCACGTTGGCCGACCGCACCGGTGTCCTGGCCCAGGCCGGTCAGCAGCCGCCCCTCGCCGCGGCCGTCAAGCCACTCGCGGCCAGGGTGATCGAGACGAACCAGGCCCTGCACGACACGGCCAACGGCCGCTTCCTCTCCTTGAGCCCGGTGACGCGCGTCGACAACCGCCCGGTGCTCGCGCTGGTGGCGTCGGAGACCACCGACATCGTCACCAAGACACGCGACCAGCTGTTCAAGACGCTGTTCCTGATCGCGCTCGGCGGCACCATGCTCGCCCTCGTCATCGCCGCCCTCGTCGGCGACCGCATCGGCTCCGGGGTGCGCCGCCTCACCCTCGCCACCGAGCGTCTCCAGCAGGGCGACCTGGCGGTGCGAGCCGAGGTGGAGGGGGAGGACGAGGTGGGGTCGCTCGCCACCGCGTTCAACTCGATGGCCGCGTCGATCGAGGAGAAGACGTCTGCCCTGCGTCAGGCGGCCGACGACGAGACGCGCCTGCGCAACCGGCTCGAGGCCGTCGTCGCCGGCATGGGGGAGGCCCTTGTCGCCGTCGACGCGTCCGGCCACATCACCGACTTCAACCAGGCGGCCGAAGAGCTCATCGGCGTCAGCGCCGAGCGGGCTCGGGGCAAGACCGCGGACAGCGTCATCCACCTCACGTCCGACGACGGCGACGACCTCAGCGCGCGGCTGCGCCGGCCATTGCCGCGGCGGTGGTCGGTGTCGGGTGCGGTGCGCCAGCCCGACGGCACCGAGGTGCCCGTTGCCTTGTCGGCCGGCGCGCTCCGCGGCCCGGCCGCGGAGATGGCGGGTGGCGTGTTCGTGATCCGCGACCTTCGGCGTGAGCGCGAGGTCGAGCGCATGAAGACGGAGTTCCTCAGCCACATCGGCCACGAGTTGCGCACGCCGCTGGCGGGCATCCTCGGCCACTCGGAGATCCTGGTCCGCAAGCAGCTGCCGCCGGACCGGGCCCGCGTGTCCCAGGAGGAGATCCTCAAGTCCGGCCGGCGGCTCGAGCGCGTCGTCGAGATGCTCGAGTTCTTCGCGTCGACGGGCGCCGGGCGGGTGCGCCTGCGGCGCGAGCCGATCAACGTGAAGTCGGTCGTGCAGGACGCGGTCGACCGCTGGAGCAGCAAGGTCAACGGCGACCACCGGATCGCCCGGCGGGTGGCGCGCGGCGTGCCGGAGGTGGACGCCGATCCCCGCTGGCTCGCGCTGAGCCTCGACGAGCTCCTCGACAACGCGGTCAAGTTCTCGCCCAACGGCGGCAAGATCACGGTGACGGCGACGCCTACCGGCAACGGCCGGCGCACCGACGTCGAGATCACCGTCACCGACCAGGGCAAGGGCATGACCCCGGACGAGCAGAGCCGGGCCTTCACCGATTTCGTGCAGGGAGACGGCTCCGACACCCGCAGCTACGGCGGGCTGGGGCTGGGCCTGGCCCTCGTGAAGCGGGTCGCCGACGCCCACGGGGGCGATGTCCGATTGGAATCGACGCCTGGAAAGGGGTCGAAGCTCTCAATCGTGCTGCCCGGCGCGCCGAAGAAAAGAAGGCGATGAAACGGGCAGCCACCGCGCTCGTGCTCGCCTTGATGGGGGCCGGTGCGCTGGCCGGCTGCAGCAAGGCGACCATCCAGCCGGGCACAGCCCAGCTGGCCTTCTCCCGCGCCCGGGTGCAGGTTGCCAACGAGGGTGGTGCATTCCGCGCCGCCGGCGCCGGGTCCCGCCTGCGCACTGGCGACCGGGTGCGGGTGGTGGCGGGCGACGCCCAGCTGCACCTCGCTCGCGGTGCCACCCTGCTCCTGCGCAAGGGCAGCCAGGTGGTGGTCGGGCGCGAGCCCCAGCTGCGGGCCGGCGACGTGGTGGCCGACGTGGCCGACGAGCCGGTCACGCTGCGGGCCAACGACTCGCGAGTGACGGTGCTCTCGGGTGCCAGTCGTGTCTCCAACGGACTCGCCCTGACCGCGGGTGTGTACTCGGGACGAGCGCGCGTGACCTCTGCCGCCCGATCCGTCACCGTGCCCGCCTACCGCCAGGTGTCCATCGCCGCCTTCGGCGTCGTCCCGAGCACGCCGTCGCCGCTCCAGTACAAGGTCACCGACTCGTGGGATCTGCACTACCTCGGCACCGCCATCGAGATCGGCGACGAGCTGCAGCGACGCAGCGACGGCTTCAGCGCACAGCTGCAGCCCACCGAAGGCCACACGCCCGGGTTCTTCTCGCTCCTGCTGCCCGGCCTCGACAGCCGATCGTTGGCCGCGTGCCCGACTGCCCTCGCGGGCCTGACCGGCGACGGGCGGCCACCGGGCGAGGTGCTGGTCGGCACCAGCCTGTCCCTGCAGGCGGGTGGCTCGTTCGACGCCCGTTGTCGCGGAGCGTTCGCGTTCAGGGACGCGGGTGCGGCGTGGGGCCTGGTCGCCCTCGACATCGGCGTGCGCTCGTTGCCTGCCATCCGCGAGCGCGTGGTCACGGCCATCGGCCGCCTCCCCGCCCACGCCACCATCGCCGCCCTCGGTGCACCGACGACGCCCGTCACCCCCACCGCTCCCGGCCAGCCCACGGTCCCGACCGCCTCGTCCCCACCCGCGGGGGCGCCCCCGAGCGAGCCGTCGCTGTCACCGACGCCACCACCGTCGTCCGGCACGCCGGTGCCCACGCCGACACCCGCACCAGTGGTGCCCGTCCCGGCGCTCCCGCCAGATGCTGGACTGCTCACACCGGTGACGGATCTGGTCGACAACGTCCTCAGCGGCCTGCTGGGCTGAGCTACTACCGTGACGCCCGTGGCGGGACGGGTCCTGGTCGTGGACGACGAAGAGGGCATTCGCGTCCTCTGCCGCGTCAACCTCGAGCTGGGCGGTTACGAGGTGCTCGAGGCGGCTGACGGCTTCGCCGCCCTGGAAACGGCCCGCTCGAAGCGCCCCGACCTGATCTTCCTCGACATCATGATGCCGCGCATGGACGGCTGGGAGGTCCTCGAGCGCCTGAAGGAGGACCCGAGCACGGCCAGCATCCCTGTCGTGCTCCTCACCGCTCGCACGAGCGAGGAGGACCAGATCCGCGGATGGGGCGAGGGCATCCTCGAGTACCTCTCCAAGCCGTTCAACCCGCAGCGCCTGGTGGAGTGGGCCGAGCAGGCACTCACGCCGCGTGACCCACAAGCCGAGGACGACCGCCGCAAGCGAGCGGTCGAGCAGCTGCGGTTGCTCAAGGAGCTGCGGCGCCAGCAGTAGGCGAAGCAGCGCCCGCGACCGTCCCCTCGCGCGACGCCGCACGGTCTTAGGCTTGCGGGGTGGTTGACGAGCGGCGCGTCCTGATCTCTTCCGAGCCCCAGCTCTCTCCTGAAGAGGTGGCGCGGCGGACCTTCGGCACCGTGTTCCGCGGCTTCGACCCCACCGAGGTGCGCAACTACCTCCGGCGGGTCTCCGACGAGCTCGGCGTGGCGCGTGAGCGTCAGCGCCACGTGGAGCACTTGCTGGCCGACGCTCAGAGCCGCAGCAACGCACCGCCTCCTCCCCTCGACGAGGCCACCCTCACCGCCGCCCTCGGCGAGGAGACCGCGCGCGTCCTGCAGACCGCGCGCGAGGCGTCCATCGACATCAAGGCCAAGGCCCAGGAGAACGTCGAGCGCCTGCTGCGCCAGGCCCACGAGGACGCAGCGCGCATCCGCGAGGAGGCGCAGGGCATCTTCGCCGTCCACGAGGCCGAGGCGATCGAAGCGGCCGAGGCCATTCGCAACGACGCCCAAGCCGACGCCGACGCCGTGCGCGCCCACGCGCAGGCCGAGTCGGCCGGTGTGGTGGAGGCCGCCCGCGAGCGGGCGCGTGAGATGTTGGAGGAGGCCAAGGAGATCCGGGCCAAGGTGCTCGGCGACGTGGTGCGGCGGCGCAACGTGGCGCGCGTGCAGGTGGCCCAACTGCGGGCCGGCCGCGAGCGCCTCCTCGACGCGTACCGCGTGGTCCGCGAGACGCTCGACCACGTCACCGTCGAGCTGGGCCGGGCCGAGGACGAGGCACGCGTGGCGGCGGAGGCGGCCGGGCAGAAGGCAGGCGCCGAGCTGGCCGGGGACGCGGCGGTCGACGTGTCAGAGCTCGACCCCGAACTCCTCGGCGAACCCGTCGCCGTCGACCTGACCGCCGACCTGCCCGACCCTGCGTTGGCCGCGGTGATCCCGCTGCCCCGGCCGGACCACGAGCAGCCGTCCGAGCCCGAGCCGGACACTCCCGACGCCGAGTCGACGGCTGAGCCCGAGTCCGCGCCCGACGTCGGCGGGACGGAGGAGAACGAACCGGCGCCGCCTGGCATGGACGGTCTGCCGGAGGCGCCCCTCGACATCGTCGAGCCGCCCGAGGACATCGAAGAGGTCCGCATCATCGTCCCGGTCGCCACCGAGCCAGAGCCAGAGCCAGCACAAGAGCCCGAGCCGGAGCCGGAGGCGATCGAGCCCGAGCCCGAGCCGGAGGTGATCGAGCCCGAGCCCGAGCCCGAGCCGGACACAGTTGCCGCGGAAGATCCCGTGGACGAGGCGCCCACCGAGGGAGCTGGACACGATCCCGCGCCGGTCGACGACCTGTTCGCTCGCATCCGCGCCGGGCGCGCCGAGGCGGTGGCCAAGGCGCAGCAGGTGCTGGCCGAAGCCACGCCGGCCGGCACCGTCCCCGTCAACGGCAGCGCGCCCACGGTCACCGAGGAGGACCCCGGTGACGTCGCGCTGCGCCGGCGCGACCAGGCACTCGAGCCGCTGAGCGCCCAGCTGGCGAAGCGCTTGAAGCGTGCCATGCAGGACGAGCAGAACGACGTGCTCGACCACCTCCGTGTGCACAAGGGCAGGCCGGGGATCGGCGACGTCCTTCCCGACCCCGACGCCCAGGGCGGGCGCTACCGCGACGTTGCCCTCCCGCTGCTCGTGCAGGCGGCCGAGGCGGGGGCAGCCGCGGCGGGGGATGCGGCCGCCGCGGTCGACCTGGGCCCGCTCGTCGCCGATCTGGCCGACGCGGTCACCGGTCCGCTGCGGCGCCGGCTCGACGACGGCTTCGCGGCGGCCGCACGCGAGGACGACGACGCGGGCGCGACGGCCGAACGGGTCGGAGCCGCCTACCGCGAGTGGAAGATGCAGCGCATGGAGCGGCTGGCGGCCGACCAGCTGGCCGCCGCGTACGCGCTGGGCGGCTACACGGCCGCACCAGCGGGGACGGCCATGCGCTGGATCGTGCACGACCTCGACGGGCCGTGCCCCGACTGCGACGACAACGCGTTGGCGGGGCCCACACCACGGGGCGAGGCGTACCCGACCGGCCAGGCGCACCCGCCCGCCCACGCCGGGTGCCACTGCCTCCTCGTGCCTGCTCCGTCCACCTAGGCTCCGCGCGTGCGCTCGCCCCGCGACATGCCCCGACCCCGGCTGCCCCGACCCAACCGGCGACGGATCGCGATCCTCGTCGCCGTCTCGGTCTTCTTCTTCCTGCTGACGTCGCTGCGCGGCATCGCCAGCTTCTACACCGACTACCTCTGGTTCAAGGAGGTCGGCTTCACCAGTGTCTGGCGCGGGGTGCTCGGGGCCAAGCTGCTGCTGGCCGCCGTGTTCACAGCCGTGTTCTTCGTCGGCATGTGGGCCAGCCTCACCATCGCCGACCGCATCGCGCCGCGGTTCCGTCCCGTCGGGCCGGAGGACGAGCTGGTGCAGCGGTACCGCGAGGCGGTAGGACCGCACGCGGCGGCGGTGCGCACCGCGGTGGCGGCGCTGTTCGCTCTCATATTCGGGCTCGGCGTCTCGGCCCAGTGGCAGAACTGGATCCTCTTCCGCAACGCCACCAGCTTCGGCATCAAGGACCCGCAGTTCGGGCGGGACATCGGCTTCTTCGTCTTCCGGCTCCCGTTCATGTCCTTCCTCGTGAACTGGGCCTTCGTCGCAGTGGTCATCATCACCTTCGTCACGATCGTGGCCCACTACCTCAACGGCGGCATCCGGCTGCCGCAGTCCTCACTGGAGCGGGTCACCCCCGCGGTGAAGACCCACCTGTCGGTGCTCCTCGGGCTGCTGGCGCTGGTCAAGGCGGCCGGCTACTGGCTGCAGCGCTTCGAGCTGAGCATGTCGACGCGGGGAACGGTCGACGGTCCGACCTACACCGACGTGAAGGCGCAGCTGCCGGCGATCAGGCTGCTCATCTTCATCTCCCTCATCGCCTTCGTCCTGTTCCTCATCAACATCTTCGTGCGGGGCTGGCTGTTGCCCGGCCTGGCGGTGGGCCTGTGGGTGCTGGTGTCGGTGCTCGCCGGCGGCGTGTACCCGGCCTTCATCCAGCAGTTCCGGGTCCAACCGGCGGAAGTCACCAAGGAGGCGCCGTACATCGTCCGGAACATCCAGGCGACGCGAGCGGCGTTCGGCATGGACAAGGTCGAGGTGAAACCGTTCCAGTACTCCGAGGACCTCACGCCCACCGACCTGCAGGACAACGCCGCCACCATCCGCAACGTGCGGCTGTGGGACCCGAAGTTCGTCAAGGACACCTACCAGCGCCTGCAGGAGATCCGGTCCTACTACCGGTTCAACGACGTCGATGTCGACCGCTATCCGGTGGACGGGCAGAACACCCAGACCATCGTCTCTGCACGCGAGCTCAATCCCGACGACCTGCCCGGCACGTCGTGGGTAAACACCCGGCTGTCGTTCACCCACGGGTACGGCGCGGTGATCTCGCCGGCCAACGCCGTCACCGGTGACGGCCAGCCCGACTTCCTGCTGAAAGACGTGCCGCCCACCGGCCAGCCCAAGCTCGTGCAGCCCCGCATCTACTACGGCGAGCAGAGCAACACCTACGTCATCGTGCACAGCGACCAGCGGGAGATCGACTTCCAGAGCCCCACAGGTCGCACCGAGTCGAGCCGGTACGCGGGCAAGGGCGGCGTGCCCATGAGCTCGTTCGTCCGCCGCCTGGCCTTCTCGCTGCGCTTCGGCGACATCAACCCGCTCATCTCCAACCTGGTGACGCCGACGTCGCGCGCCATGTACGTCCGCGACATCGCGCAGCGGGTGCGCAAGGCCGCTCCGTTCCTGCGCTACGACTACGACCCGTACCCGGTCATCATCAACGGCCGCCTCACGTGGGTGCAGGACGGGTTCACCGTCACGTCGCGGTACCCGTACTCCCAGCGGGCCAACACCGAGCAGCTGCCGGCGTCCAGCGGGCTCAACACCCGCTTCAACTACGTGCGCAACTCGGTGAAGGCGACGATCGACGCCTACGACGGCACGCTCAAGTTCTACGTCACCGATCCTGACGATCCGCTCATCCGCTCGTACCAGAAGGCGTTCCCGTCGCTGTTCACGCCGATGACGCAGATGTCCAAGGAGCTGCGCGACCACCTGCGCTATCCCGAGGACCTGTTCAAGGTGCAGACGAACATGTACGGCCGCTACCACATCACCAATCCGCAGGACTTCTACAACTCCTCGGACGCGTGGAGCGTGGCCCAGGATCCCGGCTCCGGTCCCATCTCCGACCAGGCAGCGGCTACCGCGAACACGCCGACGTCGCTGCTGCGGGGCGTGGTGCCGACCGCGTCGCGCGGTGCGCGGATGGATCCGACCTACCTGCTGCTGCGGCTGCCCCAGGACCAGCGCGAGAGCTTCCTGATCCTGCGGCCTTTCGTCCCGGTCTCCCAGGGTGACAAGCAGCAGAACCTCTCTGCCTTCATGACGGCCAAGGCCGATCCAGGTGAGTACGGGAAGCTGCAGGTGTTCGTCATGCCGCGCGGCGGCCAGATCGACGGTCCCGCGCTCGTCAACAGCCGTATCCAGTCGACCACGGCCATCAGTCGCGAGATCACGCTGCTCAACACCAACAACTCGCGCGTGCAACAGGGCAACGTGCTGGTGATCCCCATCAAGAACTCGCTGCTCTACATCCGTCCGCTCTACGTGCAGTCCAATGTCACCAACCCGCTGCCCGAGCTGCGCAAAGTCGTGGTCGTGTACGGCAAGAAGGCGGTGATGGGCGACACCCTGCAGCAGGCGCTCGAACAACTCTTCGGCGCGGCGCCGCCCACCCTCGAACAGAAGCCGGGCACGCAGCCGACACCGGGCCAGCCCGCGACGCCATCCGTCGACGTGAAGGGATTCCTCGACCAGGCCGCGGCCGAGTTCCAGGCCGCCGACGACGCCCTCACGTCCGGCGACCTCGCCGGCTACCAGAGCCACGTCAAGAACGCCCAGTCCCTGGTGCAGCAGGCGGCCGACGCCCAAGCCCAGTCGACGACCACCACGACGCGACCAGCGGCCTCCGCGTAGCCCGCCCGTACTGCTGGTCTTTGCGGATCTACGGGGCCATGCCCCGGGAGATCCGCAAAGAACCGCACACGCCGCTGTCAGGCGGAGCGGCGGACCTCGTCCTCGAGCCGGTCCGACAGATGACGGACCTGCTCGGCGAAGTGGAGCATCCGCTCCTGCTCGGGTGACGGCTCCCGCCGGGTCGCTTCCTCGATCTCGGCCCGCAGCGCCACGCTGAGCCGGGTCAGCTCGCCGGCGACCTTGGCCGAGTGGGTCCGCACCTCGAGCAGGTCCTCATGGGTCGGCGCGCTGCCGGCGTCGTCCACCAGGTCGTCGATGCGGCGCTCGATGCGCCCCATGCGGTCGTCGAGCTGCTGGGCGTGCACCGCGATCATGATGAGGGCGCGTTCCACCCGGGGCGAGACCACGAGCGCGGTCGAGACCTCGCCACCACCGCCGTCCCCCGGGTTCCGCCGTCGCCACAAGCGCACGGCTGGAGACGCTAACGGTCCTGATCGAGTTGCTGGTGGACCGTGGTAACTTCGCTCCCACGCCGCGGGGTGGAGCAGTCTGGTAGCTCGTCGGGCTCATAACCCGAAGGTCGTAGGTTCAAATCCTACCCCCGCCACCATGTGAAGTAGCAGGTCAGAGGCCCTTCCCGCGAGTCGGGGAGGGCCTCGCTTGTCAACGCCTTGTCAACCGGTGGGCGCGACACGCGAGTGGTGTGTGGCAACAGGGCGTGGTGGGTCAAAGCGAATGCACGGGTCGGAGCGGTATACCGAGTGCTGCACTGGCGTTCGATTCACCGACCTGCGGGTCGGCAACCCGACGACCCGGGAGTGCTCCTGACCTGGCGTCGTTTGAGGTGGCGTTGTAGACGATGTTGTCGACGTGGAAGTTGATGTAGGTGTACTCGCCTTCCGGATCGGGGGCGTGCCATCGGCCTTCGCCGATGGTGGCGATACGGGTCGCGCCGAAGGAGCGGTAGCCGCGCAGAGGCGTGGACCAGCGTTGGTGGACGAAGTGTTTTCCGTCGGATGAGGCGGCGGTTCGATCGTCGGAGATGAAGTCGATCAACTCGTGAGCGTCGTTGAAGATGAGTAGCGCGCTCACGGTGTGTGCGCCCCTGGTGAAGGCACCGCGCACATGATGACTGTCGATGGGCTCCCAGACGATGGGAGCATCGACCAGGGCTGATGGGGCGAGCACACAGAGGTCGTTGAACACCGTGACGGTCTCACCCTGATCCATCTCGGGTCCCGCCGCGTTGACCATGCGAAACAGGGAAACGGCCCTCACTCGCATCGTGGCCGATGGCCCGGCGAAGACGTGGAGAACATCGAGCGGGAAGCCGAGCATCGTCGCGTCGATATAGAAGAGGCGCACGGGATCGGTTCCGAGGGTGTTGACCTGCTCTCCGTGAAATGGCATCCACGGCTTGGTGGCGCCGCCGCGGATGCGGCCCGAGATGTACGCGTGGAAATTGCGGGCGCGCGCTTGTCCAACCGCTCCGGACTGCCGTACGTACGCGGCGACGGGATCGGGAAGGTCTGCCAGATCGGCCTCCGTCACGACCTCGCCGACAATGGGTTCGATGAGCGCGATCTGGCTGCGGCGTCGGAACTCAGCGCGGTAACTGGTCGGACCTTGTGAGGCATAGCCGTACACGACGGCCAGAAGGAGCACGAGGTTGGCGACGGTGCCGGCGCCGGCATCGGTCCAGGAGGTGAAGATCATGACCTGCGATGCGACGACGGCCACGGCGCCAACCAGCCACCACCACGCAACCGAGCGGGCCAACAACAATCCGGTTGCGACGACGAGAACGGCGGTTACCAGCCAGGCGATCCCCAGGCCGGCACCGATGGGTCTGCTCAGCTGCGACACGTCCGCCCATCCAAGGCCCTCAGCCGCGCCGAGAAAATGGAGCACGCCATGCAGCACGACGACTGCGACGACGCTCCAACGCACGACGGCTCTCATGCGCCCACCTTGTCTGTGAGGGGTGACCGCGCCGGTATGGCTTCAACGCGGTCGGCGAGCGACTTGGTCGTCAGCGAGTACTGCGACGCGATGCGTCGACGTTCCGCGCGAGCGCGGATGCCAAGCAACATCTTGCGGGTCATCACGAAGCTGACGGGCGTGACGGAGTCGACGACGAGTGACGCCCACCACCGCGTGAAGGTGTAGCGCTCGCGGATGACGAGCCGGGTGGTGCCGTCCGTGAGCTCGTCGAGGACGAAGGCCCAAGTGAAGTCGTACGGCGGGGCCGCGTCGCCCATAGGCACCCCACCCTGAATGACCAGGGCGTGGTCGGGTTCGACGCCCACGACACGCAGCGCGAGGTCGGGGTGCAGCCGGAAGGGATCGCCGACCGTGACGTGTTGCCATTCCTCCACGATCCGATTGGCGCTGTGGATGTCGCAGCCGATGAGGTTCTCGAGAACGTCGTAGCTGTACAGGCCACCACGGCCCTGGCCCATCTGGGCGAGCCACGGCCACACCTCGTTCGGGGGCGCGGCGATCGTGACGGCCCGGGTCGTGCTGCGATCGGCACGCAGCATCAGCTCATCGCCGGGCAAATCGGCGCCAACTTCGGCGTCAGTTGCGCCCCATCGCACTTGCCAGCGCCGGAACAGCACAACGCCGGACACGACCGCGGCGACCTTGCTCAAGAGAACTCGGGCCCTGCGGGATCCGCTGATCATCAGGACGCGCCGACGTTCAAAGACACCGCGGAGCGATGTTTCGATTGCACGCGTCGCACCACGGCTGCGCCCATCCCTACGAACGCGAGATCGCGAACCGCGGCGGCCATGGTTTGCGTCACGTCGGGCAGGCCGGCGGTCACGGCCATCAGGACCATGCCGGCGATGAGGGTGATGCCGGTCCACCGGGGCAGCACCTGTGCTCGGATGACGGCGGCTCCGAACGCGACTCCCGCGACAACCATCAGTACAGAGTGAATGGTCAGCCATGCACCGAGTTGCGTCGTGAGTTCGCTCCAGTCGTGCGTGTGATTGACGAGCGCGTAGACGACGGTGCTGGTGAAGAACACGAATGTGTAGGCGTAGGTGACTGCTGCGATCAACCCGAGCGCGCCGATCCTCGGGCGTTGCACCGCGAACAGGCCGACGACGAAGAGCGGGATGGCCGCCTCGGCTGCATACGTGAGCACGAGCTGCGGAGTTGAGAAGCCGCCCTGCGCGAGCTCGATCAGATCCGAGACGAGGTACAACACGGAGAACGCGACCGCTGCGACACCGATGAGCACCGCGAGACTTGCCGCGTCCTCGGGTTCGCGGCTCACGTCGATGCTCTCGGTTTGAGTTCCGTTGTCGGTTCGGTGTCTACGCGAGGGTTCAGCGACTTCGGTTGCGCTCATTTGTCGTGTCTCCGTATGTCGAGCGATCTGTCTCCATCCAAGGCCGTGAGGCGGCGCGACCAACAGAGCCAAAGGTCCCTTCCCGGCCGCAGACGGCCTTTCGAAACGCGCAGCTGCAGCAGTGTGGTCATCGGTCTGGCTGCGACGACGGTTCTTCGCTCGAGGTGGAAGACACAGCGTCGGCGCGCTTCTGGGTCGTAGGCCTGTATTGACCTCGCGCTGGCACGCGGACGTTGAGGTCATGGTGGAGAGCGTCGGGTCGAGCGAGGCGCACGACGGCGTTGGCACCTTCATCGAGGCTGACCAGGGCTGGAAAGTCCTGGTCGGAGATCGCCGACAGGTCAATCATCGGTTCAAACGCCCATGCGTGTGATCCGCGGGCTGGACTTGTATCGGCCGTTCACGCGCCGAAGACCGTTCGCACGAACAGGGATGACCAGGCTGTGAGGAATCGCTCGTCGTCGATCGAGAGCGGCGGCGATCCGAACGTCCAGGTCGTCCGGCGCAGGGCGACGAGCGAGCCGAGCACGGCGACCGCTGTCGCCTCCGGGTCAGCGACGAACGGGGCGATCACGCTGATCAGACTCGCCGTCGCCCGGTAGCTCAGATCGACGGCGCGCAGCTTCACCTCAGCTGTCACCGCGCCCAGGCGAGGACCGTCGTGCTCGAGGAGACGTGTGAGCCCTTCGAGTCGGTCCATCTCGGCGAGGAACACGCGAGCGAGGTCGACCATGAGGGCCTGCAGGCCTTCCGGGTCAGTCGCATCGCCCAGGTCGAGCGACTCGAGCCCGCCCGCGATCGCGTCGGCGTCGTCGAGATGGCGGCGGACCGCCGCTTCGAGGAGCTCGCTCTTGTTCGCGAAGTGCTTGTACAAGCCGCCTCGTCGCGGCTGCAGGCCGACCGCCTCCTCCAAGTCGGCGACGGAGGTGGCGTCGAAGCCGCGGTCGGCGAACAGCCGCATGCCGGCGTCGAGGAGCTTTTGCCGTGTGTCATTGCGTCGTGCCATGCTGCGTCCAAAGGTAATCGGTCGATTACAATTGGAGAGCGACATGCGGACGCACATCCGGCCCACGCAACCCGAACGGGAGCCGAGTGCGCTCCGCCGCTGGTTCTCGAGCCTGGCGACGACCCGCCCGCTGCTCTTCCTGTCACGCCACATCAGCTGGAGGTTGGACCCGGTGCTGCTGCGCCTCAGCGGCGGGCGGATCGCGACGACGCTGATGCTGCCGACGGCCGTCCTCGAGACGCGCGGAGCGCGAACCGGTGCGCGCCGCAAGAATGCGGTCATCTACTGGCACGACAGGGACCGGATCACGATCGCGGCGTCGCACGGGGGTGCACCACGGAACCCCAGCTGGTACTACAACCTGGTCGCGAACCCCGACGTCACCTTCGGCAGCCAACCAATGCGAGCGTCCGTCGTCGCCGAGCAGGACCGCGACCGGCTCTGGGAGCTCGGCGACCGGGTGTTCCCAGCGTTCGCGACGTACCGGCGCCAGGCACTCGCGGTGGGGCGGACGATCCCCCTGATCCAGCTCGAACCTCGCCAGAGCGAGCGTCACGACGGTACGGCGGCGGGGTGAGCACGATCGTGACCACCTGACCGGCGCGGTCGGGGAGCGGTGACCGTTGGCGCCCATGCGCTCGCGGTCGGCACGACTCTGGGCGCAGGGTTTCACACCTAGGCCTCGAGCCAGGAAGGTCGTCGGCGCTCGTCGAATTACCCCCGGAGCGGACGGGCCGGGAGGGTCAGCGTGCGGAAGCGCGGGATGTTGGTCGTCACCTGTGGGTTGGTGGTTGTGGGATGGCTGGCGGCGGCGGCGGCGGCGAACGCTTCGGGTAGCGAGACCCGATCGGCCTGCTCGACGAAGGCGCCGTCCGGCGCGTCGTCGTCGGTGGTCGACCCGAGTGGGCCGTCGCGGGTGCGCGTCTGCGACGGCGGAACGCAGGGGGCGGACGCGAGCGTGACCGCCAGCGCGAACCCATCCACCGGGCAGGGGTATGCGGTCTATCAGGGACGGCCGGGCGACACGATCCCGGAGGGCTATGTCGGCGCCGACACGCAGAACGGGCTGACGATCGTCGGATGCGACACGGGGACCTATGACCCGGAGGCGCGCGATGAGTGGAACCAGTCACCGACGTCGCCCAACAACAACGCGCAGATCGCGGTCGGCACCGACGAGTTCACGGCGCCGACCGGTCCCGTCGGTGCGGGTGATCCGTGCAGCCCCTTCCTGCCCCACACACCACCGGGCCGGTCGTGCGGGTCACCGCAGGATCCGTCGCCGGAAGCGACCTATCCCGGGGAACCGAGCCCGTTGAACGTGTACTCGTCCGGTGGTCCGGCGACGGGGTCAGGTGATGTCGGCGTCGTCGGTGACTTTGGTGGCGGTGACGGCGCCAGCGGCGATCTGCAAGCGACCTACGGCACCGGCCAATCCGTCCCGGCCGGGAACGTCACCACCGGCGGCAACAGCCGAGGAGGCGGCGGCACCGTTGCCGTCGGCAACGACGGGAACGAGACCGACGATCCCTACACGCCGTCGGGCAGCCCCGTCGTGGTCTGCCAGGACTGAGTTCGACGCTGACGTCCGTCGGGACGTTGCACGTTGTTTCTCGTGACCCCGGCGGCTAATTCGCGCCGACGACCTTGAAGTCCTGACTGACGAAGATGTGGTGTGGCCAGTTGACGCCGATGTCGTGAACCTCGTACTGGCCGCCGCTGAGCCGAACGACACGATCCACGACGCCGCCCGGGTAGGCGGCCAGAGCGGCCTTCGTCGCCTGATCGGCGGCGGCGCCGCTGACGATCGTCCCCGACCCCTGTGTGTAGTCCACGGGGATCTGACCGACGTGCTTCGACGTGGACGGTGCACCTTGCTGGAAGGGGACCACCCCAGCCGCCGAGGAAGCCACGGATCCGTAATCGCCCGCCGGCTGCACGATGACCTGCGTGGCGGCGATGGTCGTTCCGTTGGTCATCCCCAGCACGAGGACCGTTTCCCCTGGCGCAACTGCATCCGCCGAGCTCGAGCTCGTCCCGTTCAGATATGTCGTCGACGCCGCTTCGCTGACGCTCACCTGCTGTCCCGCGGCGGTCGTCATTGTGAAGCCGGACGCGGACAGCGCGCCGACCGTGCCCGCGGCTCCGCCTTCGGCCGGCCCGGACCGAGCATTGGATGCCCCGCCGCCGGATCCGAAGCCGCCCGCAGAGCCGCTGGCGGGCGCGACGTTGCCGGTCGCCGCCGACGGGGACCCCGTGAGACCGAGGGAGAGCCCGATCGCCGCACACATCAGCGCGGTCGCCGCAGCGATCACCCATCGAGCTCTCTTGTTCGACAGCCAACGGCGTATCGGGCGACGGGGAAGGTGCTCGAGGGGGATTGTCGGATCGTGGTCTTGGATGATGGCGCTCCGCTCGCTGGTACGTGAGAACAGCGTGGCCCCGGTTCCTGGGTCGGGTCTGGGCGCTTCCTGCGATATCGCCGTGAGTGCGGCGCGTCAGCAAGCTGGTCGGCACGTGACGGGCAGCGACTCCAGGGCGTGGAAGGTGACGAGTGGTCGCCACGTCGGCTCGTCGATCGCCATCGCGAGCTCCGGCAGGGCGATCAAGGCGGCCAACGCGATCTGGGCCTCGGCCCGGGCGAGGGCCGCGCCCAGGCAGTAGTGGGCGCCGGCGCCGAAGGCCACGTGGCGATGGGCGTCACGCGTGACGTCGAGGGTGTCGGGCGTTGAGAACACGGCCGGGTCGTGGTTGGCCGCGTCGAGCAGGACGATGAGCTGCTCGCCCGCCTGCACCGTCTCGCCCTCCAGCTGGTGGTCCTTCACCGCGGTGCGCACGGTGAGCCGCACAGGCGAGTCGTAGCGCAGCAGCTCCTCCACCGCCCACGGCATGAGGTCGGGGCGGCTGCGCAGGACCTCGAGCTGGCCGGGGTTGCGCAGCAGGGCCAGCAGGCCGTTGCCGATGAGGTTCATCGTCGTCTCGTGGCCGGCGGTGAGCAGGAGGACGACGGTGGTCAGCAGTTCGTCGGCGCCCAGGCGGTCGCCCGCTTCCTCGGCGGCGACCAGCGCGCTGATGAGATCGGCCTCGGGTGAGCGTCTGCGCTGCTCGAACAGGGGCACGAGGTAGGCGGCGAAGTTCAACGCCGCGCCGGCAGCGCCGCCGAACTGCTGGGGCGTGACGTCCCAGTCGAGGATCACCGCCATGTCGCGCGTCAGCTGCCGGAACAGCTCGCGGTCCTCGGCGGGAACCCCGAGCAGCTCGCAGATCACGGTGACAGGAAGCGGGAAGGCGAAGTCCTCGATGACGTCGAAGCGGCCCGCGTCCCGCAGCGGCGCCAGCAGCTCCTCGGTCAGCTTGCTGATGCGGGGCCTCAGCTGTTCGATCGAACGGGGCGTGAAGGCCTTGCTGATCAGTCCCCGGAGGCGGGTGTGGTCGGGCGCGTCCATGAACAGCAGGATCTTGGACAGCAGCTCGCCGGCGATCTCGGGGATGCCGCGATCGGCCTGGTAGCCGGCAAGACCGGTCGCATTGCGGTGGTCGCTGCTGCACCCCGGTTCGCGCAGGACGCTCTGGACGGCCGCGTGCGACGCCGCCACCCAGCCCTCGCCCTCTGGCGCGCGCTGGAGGCCTGCCTCGGGGCGCACGTCGAAGATCGTCACGCGTCGCTCTTCGTCGCGAAGAAGTCGGCTTCGAGCCGGCCCAGCTCGGTGACCGGCTCTCCCGTGAGGTCCTCCTCGATCATGGCATTCCAGTCCGCGGTGGCGCGTAGGGCGCCGAGGATCGAGTACAGCCCGAAGAAGATGCGATTCGTGAACACGAAGTCGCGGGGCACCGTGGAGTGGCGCATCACGTCCTTGTCCATGCTGGCCATGTGACCGAGGAGCCCGGAGACGAACTCGGGCGTGAACGTGAACGGCTGCGGCTGGTGGAACGCGGCGAAGTTCCCCCGGCACCACGCAAGCACCTTGTCGGCCGGCGGGGGGCTCTCGGCCCGGGTGAAGCCCTGCTCGATCCAGACCTCCAACAGCCGCTCGGCATCGTTGTCCATCGCTGCCGCGTGGAAGTCGAAGAAGCCGCGCTGCACCGCCGGAGTCATTCGCTTGACGCAGCCGAAGTCGAGGAACGTGACGGTGCCGTCGTCGTGGAACAGGTAATTGCCGGGGTGGGGGTCGGCGTTGAACATGCCGAACCGGGCGATGCACCCGAAGAAGAAGCGGTGGATCGCTTCGCCCCACCGGTCACGCAGCTCCTGATCGGCGGCGTCGATCTCGGTCCAGCGTCGCCCGTGGACCATCTCCATCGTGAGGACGCGGTCGCTGGACAAGTCGGGGAAGACCTCGGGCACATGGGCAAACGGATGGCCGCGGTAGTGGTCCGCGAACTCCGTCTGGTTGGCCAGCTCGGTGGCGTAGTCGATTTCTTCGCCCATGCGCTCCGCGATCTCGTCGGCCACGGCGCGCACGTCGAAATTGCGATACTGCGGCACGACACCCTTGGCGATCTTGACGAACGTGAGGAGCAGCTGTGTGTTGGCCAGGTCGTCGCTCATCGCATCGGCGACGCCGGGATACTGCACCTTGACCGCGACCTCGGTGCCGTCGTGCAGGCGGGCCGTGTGCACCTGCCCGATGGACGCAGCGGCGATGGGCTCGGGGGAGAACTCGGCGAAGAGCTCGTCGGGTGGGCGCCCGAGCTCGCTCTCGACGACGGCGGCCACGAGCACCGGGTCCATGGGCTCGGCATCGGCCTGCAACGACGCGAGGGCGGCGCGGTAGACCTCGCCGTGCTGGCCGTCGAGGACGGCGCTGATGTCGACGAAGGACAGGATCTGGCCCACCTTCATGAGCACGCCCTTCGAGCGGGACAGCACGTCGGCGTAGCGCTCGGCGTTGCGCACGTGGAACTCGACGCTGGCGCCCCGCTCGCCCTTGAGCCGGCGGCGCAGGACGTCGACCACGCCCTCCCCGGCGGCCCGGGCCGACATGGTGGCGAGCGGTGCCGTGCGCCGCAACCTCCCTTGGGGGATCGGCGCTGGCTTCTCAGTTGGCACGGGACCACCTCACTTGCTACTGAGCGTTCCTCAGTGTTTACTGAGGCCGTGCCGACGGCGTCAAGTCCGACGAAGGAGCGCCTGCTCGACGAGGCCATGCGGCTGTTCGGCGAGCGGGGCTACGACGCCACGTCGGTGGCGGAGATCGAACGGTCCGCGGGCCTCACGCCCGGCGCGGGCGGGCTGTTCCACCACTTCCGCACCAAGGAAGCGGTGCTGATCGCCGGCATCGACCGGCACCTGGCCCGGCTCGAAGCGGTGCGCCAGATCCGCGGCGCCATCCCGCCCCTCGGCGACCTGCGGGCCGAGCTCACGTTGGTGGCGCGCTACGTCTTCCTCGAGCTGGAGGAGGAACAGGAGCTCCTGCGCGTCCTGGTCTCGGAGTCCCGCCAGCGCCCCCACCTGCTGGCCGGCGCGGTCGAGCAGGTGGTGCGGGGGACGTTCAACGAGTTCGCATCGCTGCTGGGTCGCTCCGGTGGCACCGAGGTCGGCGCCGCGCTCGCCCTCGGTTCGCTGGTGGCGTTCGCGTCGGCCGAGCTGCTCCTGGGTCAGGCGCCCGTCGACGCCGACCGCGAAGAGGTCATCGCCACGTGGGTCGAGATGGTGATGGGACTCGTCGAAGCCCGTGCGGAATCGCCGCGCGACTAGGACAGCATTCGGCGTGGGCGGCGCTGGCGAGGGTTTCCTCGCGGCCGAGCACCACGTCGGCCGCGGGTAACTTGGCTGTCCCGTCGACGGGCTCTCCGGCGACGGAGCGGGGAGAGCGCCATGAGCTACGCAGTGGACTTCGTCAACGTCTCCACCGTCGGTCTGGAGTCGTCGCCGGTGGCGACCGCACTCGCTGGCCTGCGGGCGAACGAGGCTCGCTACTTCAAGAACAAGTACGACCACGTCTTCACGGTCGAACCGGCCGCCAAGGCCAAGAAGACCATCGACTGGGTGCACCGCATCCTCAAGGAGGAGCGCGACATCACCATCGCATCGCCCCCGCTCGAGGCGACGGCCTTCCAGGTCGAGGACATCCGGTGGACCTACGTGTTCTACGAGAGCGGGCTGTCGATCAATGTCCTGCTCGACGAACCGAAGAAGCGAGCCGTCGGCTTCAAGCTCTCCGACGGGATGGACGTGCCTGCCGAGCTCGGCGCATTCAAGTTCGCGCGACAGAAGTCGAAGCTGGCCGGGACGATCCGCGGCTCGTACTTCGTCATCAAGGGCGAGTACTGAGGGGGCGATGAGTTCGGGCCCGGCGAGCCGTCTCATTGGTATGGAACCCGAGCGTGTTGCCGCGTCCACGACGATCGAGGCCGCCCCGGAGGCGGTGTTCGCGGTGCTGGCCGACCCGTCGGCCCACGCCGACATCGACGGCACCGGCTGGGTGCGCGATTCACTGGACGCCGATCGCATCACCGCCGCCGGCCAGGTGTTCCGGATGGCGATGTACCACCCGAACCACCCGGACAAGGACTACACGATCGCCAACCTGGTCGAGGTGTTCGACGAGCCGCGGGCCATCGCGTGGAAGCCCGGGACGGAATCGCCCGAGACCGGCGAGCTGAGCTTCGGCGGCTGGACCTGGCGCTACGACCTCGAGGTGATCGGCCCGTCACGGACGACGGTGACGCTGACGTACGACTGGTCAGCGGTCGGGCCCGAGGTACGCGAGTACCTCGCGTTCCCGCCGTTCAAGCCGCACCACCTCGACAACTCGTTGTGGCACCTGTCCGGCCTCGTCACCTGAGCCGTCGCTCTCCAACCGCGATCTCGTCCCGTTAGGGTCGGGCCATGGCGCGCGAGGTGGTGACGGGGTACTGCTGGCCGCAGTCGGTGGCGGCCGGCGAACAGGTTGGCCTGCACCTGTCGTCGTCGGGTGGACGGCCGGTGCGGATCGAGGTCGCCCGCATCGGCGGGCGGCGCGACGTCGTCCTCTCCGAGGACGCGGTCGCGGCCGACGAGCACGAGACGCCCAGGGACGCGGCGTCGAGCGGCTGCGGCTGGCCCGTCGCCCTCACCATTGATGTCGACCCGGCGTGGCGCTCCGGTTACTACGAGGTCGTCCTGGAGATCGCCGTCGGCGAGAAGCTGCGGCGCGACTACGCGTTCTTCGTGGTTCGCCCGGTCGGCGCCCGCATCGTCCTCGCACTGGCGACGAACACCTGGCACGCGTACAACGACTTCGGCGGGCCCAACCTGTACACCGGCGGAACCCAGGTCTCGATGCAGCGGCCGATGTCGCCGGGCTACCTGTACAAGCCGCCGGGCAAGGGTCGCCGGGTGACAGGCACGGGCGCGCCCGATCCGCAGAACGCCGCCCACGTCGGGTACATCCAACTCAACCACCTGTCCGGTTACGCCGGCTCCGCCGGCTGGCCGGACTGGGAGCTGCCGTTCATCGAATGGGCCGAGCGCGAGGGCTTCGAGATCGGCGTCGTCACCAACGCCGACCTCGAGGAGCACTCCGAGGTGTTGGACGGCGCGTCGTTGTACCTGTCGGTCGGCCACGACGAGTACTGGTCCAAGGGCATGCGCGACACCGTCGAGGCGTTCATCGCGCGGGGAGGCAACGCCGCGTTCTTCTCGGGCAACACGTCGCTCTGGCAGGTGCGGATCGAGGGCGACGGTCACGACGTGATGGTCGGCTACAAGGGCTTCTTCAAGGACGACCCGGTGATGGGCACGAGCCGCGAGCCCGAAGCGACGACGTTCTGGTCCGACGTGGTGGTCGGCCGTCCGGAGAATCACATGACCGGCGTCACCTTCACCCGGGGCGGCTACCACCGCATCGGCAGGAACGTGACGAACGGGCTCGGCGGTTACACGGTGCACCGCGCCGGCCACTGGATCTTCGACGGCACCGGCCTCGGCTACGGCGACGTGCTCGGCGCGGGCGCCACCGTCGTCGGCTACGAGTGCGACGGCTGCGTCTTCACCTACCGAGATGGCCTGCCGTATCCCACCGGTGAGGACGGCACGCCGTCGACCTTCGAGATCCTCGGCACGTGCCCGACGCAACACTTCACCCGCGAGTCCGCGCCCCGCCCCCCGAAGCCCGGGGAGCCGAGCGAGCTGGAGTACATCGCGTCACGCGTGTTCGGGACGCGTGACCCCGCAGCCATGGAACGCATCCGGCACGGACATGCCGTCCTCGGCGCCTACACGAACACGGCCGGGGCGACCGTGGTGACGTCGGGGTCGACCGACTGGGCCCACGGCCTGGCCGGCCGCGACGCCCAGGTCGAACAGATCACCCGCAACATCCTGCACCGGCTGAGTCGCGGCGCACAGTGAGAGCTCGGTTCACAGGGCGCCGTCGCGTCGCAGTGTCCGGAAGGCGACGAAGCCGGGCAGGATCGGGAGCCAGAACGTGACGAGGCGGTACACGAGCACGGCGGCGATGGCCGGTCCGCTGGCGGCTCCGGTTGCAGTGAGGCCGGCGACGAGGGCGGCCTCGAGGGCTCCCAGCCCACCCGGCGTCGGCGCGGCGGCGGCGACGGCCGCGGCGCCCAGATAGACCGCGGTGATCGTCGCGACCGGGAGCCCGGCGCCGACAGCGTGGGCGGCGGCGACGAGCGCGAGGGCATAGCCCGCCGTCACTCCGATCGAGCCACCGATGAGCGCGAGCCCGGCCCGCGGGTTTCGCATGGTCGTGGCCAGGGCCTCGAGGCCATCGCGGATCGGCGGCAGGGCCCGGCGTCGCAGCACGCCTCCCCAGTGGACCAGGCCGAGGCCGGCCATCGCACCGACCACGCCGACGAGGACGAACCAGTTGTCGGGGAGGTCGGGACCCGAGAGTCGCAACTGGGCGTGCGTCGCGCCGAGGAGGGGCACCACGGCGATGACGCCGATCAGATGCACGAGGAAGCCGGCGACCGAGTTCAGCCCGACCGCGGCGACCGCCTCGCTCCGGCGGTCGCCCGCGTGCTCGAGATAGCGGACGTTGGTGGCCATCCCACCGATGCCGGCGGGTGCGAGGCGGTTGGTGAACGCGGCCGCGACCTGGGCCGCCCACGTGCGTCGCAGCGGCAGTCGTCGCCCCGCCGCGCCGATGAGCGCGACGGCAGCGGCCAGGTAGGTGAGGGCCGAGGCGAGGACGACGGCGGCGATCCATGCCCAGTCGGCGCTCATGAGGGCTCGGCCGGTGGCGCCGGTCTGCTCGATCTGGGGCAGGAGGAGGTTGACGGCGAACAGCCCACCCATGAGGAGCAGCAGGCGTCGGACCAACCGGCGGGACACGGGCCAGCGAGGGAGGGCGAGTGTGGCGACCACGTCGCGAGGCGGGGCTGGCGCGGACAGCACACCCGTGGGCACGGTCATCGCCCCTGCGGCCGGTTGAAGAACGCGGCGACGAGCCAGACGGCGAAGACGGCGAACGCGATGGTTGCAACGCTCATACCCTGACCATCTCGCCTTAGAGCCGTCGCTCACATCCCCCGTTCGCGTCTTTCGTGGGGCCGGGGGCTGCGCGCTTGGGTGATGTGCGTCTGTCCGAGACCGAGGATGCTCGTCGGTGGTACTCGAGCAAGGAGCATCGCCATGACACCCGAGAGCCCGAGGGAAGCCGGCCTCCTCCCGGCCGAGTTGACGACTGAAGGCGTCGAGCCGGCGCACGCCTTCGCCAACGACGTACGTGAGCGCCTTCGGGGCGTCGGCTTCTCCGACGACGCCATCGACGACTGGTCCAGGGAATTCGTCGCTCACGGAGGAGCTGGCGAGACTGCGGCCCTGCTGCGTTGGATCGTGGCCGAGGAGCGGCGGCACGACGACGCGCTGGCAAGCGCGGCGGTCAGCCCGTCTCGAGGGGTATGACCACGCCGAGCGACGTGCCCGAACCAGCCGCACTCGTGATGTCGATCCGACCCCCGAGGGCGGCCACGCGGTCCCGCAGGCCGATCAATCCCGATCCCTTCGTGGTGTCGGCGCCGCCGACCCCGTCGTCCGTGACGACGAGATGGACGGCACGGTCGTCGATGTCGAGCGTCACGCTCACGGTCTCGGCTCGAGCGTGCTTGGCCGCGTTGGTGAGCGCCTCGGACACCACGTAGTACAGGGCGACCTCCATGGCCTCTGGCAGCCGGTCCTCGGCACCGAGGTGGAGGTCGACGGGCACGGCGGAGCGACGGGCGAGCGTCTTGAGGGCCGGAGTCAACCCGCCGCGGGACAGGATGGCCGGGTGGATCCCGCGGGACATCTCCTGCAGCTCCTCGACCACCTCGGCGAGTCCTGCCGCCACATGTGCCATCTGCGCCACGAGCGCCGGAGTGTCCGGAGACACCGTCGCCTCCGCGGCGCGCAGCTCGAGCGCGAGTGAAACGAGCCGCTGCTGCGTGCCGTCGTGCAAGTCCCGTTCGATGCGCCGACGCGTCTGGTCGGAGGCGGCGACGACGCGGGCTCGCGACGCGGTGAGCTCGGCTCGACTGTCGGCATTGGCGATGGCCATGGCGACGAGGTCCGTGAACTCGGCGATGCGCTGTTCTGTGTCGGGCGGGAACTCCGCCTGCCGAGCCCCGACCCCGATGGCTCCCCACAAACGGCCCTCCACGACGATCGGAGCGGCGATCGAGGAGCGGACCTGCGGTCGGTGGGACGTGTCGGCGGGCGTGGTGTGTGCGTCGCCGTCCTCACGGTGCGCTGGTTGACCGGTGGCCAGGACGTCAGCCAGCACCGAGGCCAGCTCGGGCGCGGGCTCTGCCGTCGTCGGCGCCCCGTCGTAGCCGACGTGGCCGACGAGGGCCGAGCTGCCGTCCACCTCCTTGCGAACGACAGCGGTCGACCCGGCGTGCAAGAGGCCCCCCACCTCGGCCGCAACCGCGGTGAACACCGAGCCCGAGCTCTCGCCGGCGGCGACAAGTGTCGCAACTCGTCGCAGGGCCGCCTGCTGCTCGAGCAGCTGGCGCAGACCGACTGGGTCGAGACCGTAGGTCAGTCGCTTGGTGCGCCGGGTGAAGGCGACCGCGGCTGCGCTCCCCGTCGCGAGCGCGACGCCCACGAAGAGCGCCGCTCCACGTAGGAGACCGAAGAGCCGGTCGTCGATGCGGTCGGCGGCGATCGCAACGATGACCTGGCCGACGATCTTCCCCGTCGCGTCCCGGAGCGGCACCTTGCCGCGGGCGGACAGACCGGCGGCGCTCGGCGAGAACGTCGCGATCTCGCGGCCGTCCAACGCCTGCTCCTGGCCGGTGGCGACGGGCTTCCCCAGCAGGGAGGTGTCGGGGTGGGAGTAGCGGATGCCCCGCTCATCGGTCACGACGACGAAGAGGGCTCCCGTGCGACGGCGCACTGCCTCGGCGTCGGTCTGGATCTCCCCGGCAGCATCGTGGCGTCCGATGGCGCTCGCGTATCGCGGGTCAGTGGCGACGGTGCGGGCGATGGACAGGGCGCGCTGTTCGTGCTGGTGGATCAGCTCATTGCGGAGGAACACCCGCATGAACCCGAAGCCGGCGCCGCAGACGACGAGGAGCACGCCGAGCTGCATGAGCAGGACCTGCGTCGAGAAGCGGACCGACCGCTTCACCATGCCGGCGACCATAGGCCGGTAACGATCGCATGACACGAAATCGCGGGAGCGAGCGAAGGCGACGTGGTGCGGTGGATAATCGTGCGTGACGTCGGGACCAGCGCTGGGAACCGCCGCATGAGCGGCAGCACAGTCCGTGTCGCGATCGCCGACGACGATGTGCTCCTGCGGGAGGGCATCGCCAGCCTGCTCGAGCGCTCGGGCCTGGAGGTGGTGGGGCAGGCTGGCGACGCTTCCGGGCTCGTGGACCTCGTTCGCCTGACCACGCCCGACCTCGTCATCACCGACATCAGGATGCCCCCGTCGTTCGTCAACGAGGGCCTGGTGGCGGCCCGCGCGATCCGCGACGAACTGCCGACGACGGCGATCCTCCTCCTGTCGGCACACGTCGAGGTCGACGACGCCATGGAGCTCCTGGCCAGCGGCACCGGGGTCGGTTACCTGCTCAAGAGCCGGGTGACCGACGTGGTCGACTTCGTCGAACAGGTGGGCCGTGTTGCGCGCGGCGGTTCGGCGGTCGACCCCGGCCTCGTCCAGGAGCTCGTGTCCGCCAGACGCCGGGACGACCCCCTCGCAGTGCTGACGCCGCGCGAGCGCGAGGTGCTGGGCCTGATGGCGGAGGGGTACTCGAACGCTGGCATCGCCCGCCGGTTGTTCGTCGCCGAGGGCACGATCGAGAAGCACGTCCGCAGCCTCCTCCAGAAGCTGCAGCTGGCGGAGACGGCGGACGACCATCGTCGTGTTCTCGCGGTCATCACGTTCCTCGACGCCCGCTAGCTGTGGTTCCTAGCTCGCGTCGGCGAGCAGATCGCGTATCGCGGCGGCCGACAGCTGGGCCTTGGCGATGAAGCCGACAGCGGGACTGGCGCTGAGGAGGGTCTCGAAATCCTGCTGCGCGTAGGCGGAGATCACGATCACCGCGGGAGCCATGCTCGGTCGCGCCAGCTGCGATGCGACGTCGAAGCCACTCTCCTCTCCCAAGTCGATGTCCACCAAGGCGACGTCCGGGCGCACCGCACCCGCCTGTGCAACGGCCGCTGCACCGGTGGACGCGACAGCCACGACAGCCAGCCCTTCCTGCTCCAGCAGGTCGCGGGCGGCCTGGAGAAGCTTCGGATTGTCGTCGACGATCATCACTCGCAGCGTCATGACGGTGAACAGGGTGGCGCAGCGGTGCCGGGCCCGCATTGCAGCTAGCCGGAGTATCGAGCGCCCCGCTGGCATGACCGAAAGATGCCTGCTGGCGGCGCAGACGGGAACGGGCATCGGTGCGACCGTTGCCGCATCATCCGCAACCGATCGAAAGGCGACCTCATGAGCGCCCCCAGCCCCGCCCTCCTCGAAGTCGCGCCACACGAGGTGGCGATCCGCCCCCGGTCGGACGGCCCGTATCCGCACGGGCTGCAGATGGCGTGCGAGGTCATGGAGCAGTTGGCCGATGACCTGGGTGGGGCACGAGTCGCGGTGATCGTCAGCGACGCCTTCGGCGCGGTGGTCGAGACACGGGTTGCGGACCCGATGCTGCGCGCCGCCGTCGACCGGCGCACGGCCGACCCGCGCACCGCGCTCGTTTCCACGACGGCCAGGATCGTGGATCCCGGCTCCGGGCGCCTCGTCGCTCACATCGACATCGTGTGCTTCATCGCAGACGAGAGCCCGCTGATGCAGCCGTTGGCCACGCGGGCGGCGAGGGAGATCGAGCTGCGCATGGTCGATGGCGCCGGCATCTCGAAGCGCCTCGTCCTCCAACGGTTCCTGGACGAGCGCCGCCGGGCCAAGGGCCCAATGCTCGTGCTGACGGATACCGAGATGATCACGAACGCGGCCGCAGCGCGGCTCATGTCGAGCGACGACGAGCCCGCCCTCCGCGACCTGGCAACGCGTCTGATGTCCGCGCCGGCTCAGGGTGAGCCAGCAGCGGTCGAGCTGAGCGGTGGGAACGTGTACGCCAGCGTCGAGCCGATCCTCGAGGGCCCGACGCGGTTGGGCGTCGTGCTGCGGCTGTGGGCCGCGTCAGAAGCCGGCGCGCCGACGCGTCCGCACCGGCCTCCGTCTGGCTGGGACAGCCTCACCGACACGGAACGGGCCGTGACCGATCTCGCCGCGGAGGGGCTCACCAACCGGGACATCGGGAAGCAGCTCTTCCTCTCGCACCACACGGTCGGCTTCCACCTGAGGGCCATCTTCCGCAAGCTCGAGATCACCTCGAGGGTGGAGCTTGCCGGTCTCGTCACGCGACGGGCGCTTGCCACCAGCTGAGCGACCGGAGTCCGGGGTTGACGGCGGTCGGAAACGGACATATGTTATTGGACATTCGTACAGATAGTTTCATACGACCGATCCCGGGCGCTGAACGTCTGCCGATGAGCAGTGAGAGGAGCACGAACATGGCCGACGCACCGGTCGCAACGTTCGACGGGGCGGTGCTCGTTCGGGACACCTCTGCCGCGGGCACGTGGCGCCTCGACGCGGAGTCGTCGCGGGCGGAGTTCGCGGTGAAGCACCTCTGGGGCCTCATCGCGGTCCGAGGCCGGTTCGGCGCTGTCGCAGGCAACGCCCGAGTCACCGCTGACGGGAAGATCACCGCCTCGCTCAGCATCGACGCCGGCTCGATCGACACCAGGCAGAAGCGGCGGGACAAGCACCTCCGATCAGCGGACTTCCTCGACGTCGAGCACCACCCGACCATCGAGGTGCAGGCCCGCGATGTCCGGCTCGAGAGCGGCGACGCCGCCTCGGTGGTTGCCGATGTCGTGGTGACGGGAACCGCGAAGACCATGACCTTCGACGTGGCCCTCGCGCTCAGTGAGGGTGACCAGGTCGCCACCGTCGACACCGTCGTGGTCATCGACCGCGCCGGCTTCGGGATGACATGGAACCCGATGCGCGCCGCCGCCGACACGGCCGAGGTGACCGCTCATCTCGTGTTCGTGCACACCGACGGCTAGGCCGCGGGCTGCAGCACCGCCATCATGCGGGGAACGGCGTCGTTCAGCGCGAAGTTCCAGCAGCTGAAGTTGTGCCCGCCGTCGCAGCCGTATGGGGACGTCGGCCCGGGTCGGCCGTAGTTCCAATAGAAGTGGGGCACGCCCGCCACGTTCATGGCGTCGTGCAACTTTGCCGCCGCATTCGCCATGGTGCGCTCGATCGCATCTCCATCGTTGATGCCCGAGCCCGCGTAGAGGCCGACCGACACGCCTGCCAGCCGGCTGGCGCGAGTGACGGGGTTCAGCGCGTTCCACGTGGTGTCGAACGGCGGGAACGGGTTGCCGAACGGCCCGCTGGGCGAGTACCCGTTCTGGCCCGCCTGCTGCCCGATGACCGAGCGGGTGCCGGGATCACTCAGGTCGACGGCGCCCGAGAAGCTGCCCGCGTAGGCGAACAGGTCGGGCCGATCCTGGGCGTAGCGGACGGCACCGAAGCCGCCCATCGAGAGCCCGGCAATGGCGCGTCCGTTCTTGGAGGCGATCGTGCGCAGGTTGGCGTCGATCCACGGGATGAGCTGGTCGACGTGGAAGTCGCGCCATCTCTGGGCGCCCTGTGACTGGTCGACCCAGTTCGTGTACCAGCCGACCTTGCCGCCGTCGGGCATCACCGTGATGAGGCGCCGGTTGGCAGTGATGGGCTCGACGGCGCCACCGCCGGTCGACCACTGCGCCGAGTTGCCGCCCGCGCCACCGTGGAGCAGGTAGAGCACCGGATAGCGGGTGGCGCCGGACTGGAAGTAGTCGTTCGGCAGCGTGATCCGGACGCGATCGGGACCGTTGACCGCGTTGGCGGCCACCTTGGCGGTGCTGATGTCGACCTCGAGGGTGCGACTGGTGACCCACCGCGAGGCGCCGGCCGTGATGCCGTTGCCCGAGACGATGTTGGGTGCGTCGGCCCGCGCGGCCGGGAGCGCGATCAGTCCGACGAGAGCCAGCAAGGCCATCAGTCCCGCTCGCCGCATCCCAGCCTCCTCCCGGGGCAGCGCCTCACCGCCCTCCGGTGATCGTGACCTTACAAGAGAAAAACAGCAGTGTCTATAACTTTTGCGTGATCTGCGCGGCCAGTCGCATGAGCGGCTCACGGAGGGCGAGGAGCCCTTCGGTGTCGCCGACCCCGACGGCGTTCGTCACCAGCGAGCTGACCGCGCCGACGAACGCCTGTGCCGCGAAGCGCTGGCTCGGGTCGGTGCCGAGGACGCCCGTCTCGCCGCGATGGGTCTCGGCGACGATGTCGACGAACCCTTCGAGCGACGCGCGGCGCTGCTCGATGGCTTCCGGCCCTGCGGCGTACACCTCGACCAGGAACACCTGGGCGAGGGCAGGCGCGTTCCGCAGCGCGGCGAGGTACATGCCGAGCACCCGGTCGAGGCGCGCCAGCGGGTCGAGCTCCTCGCCCGATTGCAGGCCGTCGAGGGCGACGGCCATGGCCGCGGCCACCAGGTCGGCGTTGGCTTGATAGGCCGCCTGGAAGCACTCCTCCTTGTCGCGGAAGAGTTGGTAGAAGGTCGCGCGCGACACGCCCGCCCGAGCGAGGATGTCAGCGACGGTGGTCTTCACGTAGCCCAACTCGGCCACGGCGTCGGTGGTGGCGTCCAGCAGACGTTTGCGCTGCGAGAGCTCGACCTCCTCGCGCGACAACCCGTGGGGTCCACGTGGCAGTGCCCGGCGGGGATCGGCAGCCGACACAGTTCCGGAGCGTACCGGTCAGCCTTCTCGGCGGACCTCCAGCCAGTGCTGGTACTCCACGAAGAGGGCGTCGAGTCGCTTGCGGTCCACCTTGTCCTCGATCTGCTGGGTTCCGACGAGGATGGTGAGACCGATGCGAGCGAGCACGCGCGCTTCCTTCTTGTCGATGCCGATGTCCACGAAGGCCTGCACCAGCACCTCCTCGCGGGCTCGGTCGACACGGCGCTGGAACTCGGCGACGGTCGGGTTCGTGCGGGCCCAGCCGCGGATGGCGCTCTCCGCTTCGTGGTTGACGGCGACGGCGATGCGCCGCAGCAGGTCGATGCGCGCGAGGGGATCGGGCGTCGCGTCCACCTGCTCCTTGAGCTGATACACGCGGCCCGCCTCCCACTGTTCGAGGAAGGCGCTGTGGAACTCGCGTATGCCCCCGAAGTGGGCGTAGAAGCTGCCGGTGGTGACGCCGAGGCGCGCGCACAGGTTGGCCATCGTCAGCGCATCCACGCCACCGTCAGCGAGCAGCTCGAGGGCGGCGCGGTAGTAGTCGTCTCTGCTCTGGCGCATGCGGGTGAGCCGATCTCTTGCCGGAAAACATAACATAAGTTACTGTACGAACGTCGCTCGATAGGGGAGGACCACGTGAGCGTGACTGACCTGGCTGATCTCACCAGAGTCTTCGTGGACCCGACCGCGTACGCGGACGAGGAGCGCTTCCACGCCGCCTGTCGCGTGCTGCGACGCGAGCACCCGGTGGTCCGGGTGGAGTCGGAGCGCTACCGGCCGTTCTGGGCGGTCACCCGGCACACCGATGTCCTCGACGTCGAACGCGACCACGAGCACTTCCGCAACGCGCCGCGGCCGGTGCTCGTCCCAGCGGCCAACGAGGCGATCGCCGAAGCGAGTGGCCAGGTGCTGCGCACCCTCATCCACATGGACGACCCTGATCACAAGGCGATCCGAGGCGTCACGTCCAGTTGGTTCCTGCCGGGGCGGATCCGGGCCCTCGAGGAGCGCATCCGCGAGCTGGCGGTGCGTTACATCGACCACATGGGTGACCTCGGTGGGTCGTGTGACTTCGCCCAGGAGGTGGCGGTCGGCTTCCCGCTCCACGTCATCCTCTCCATCCTCGGCCTGCCCGAGGAGGACTTCCCGAGGATGCTGCAGCTCACCACCGAGCTGTTCGGCAGCGAGGACGAGGAGCTCACCCGCTCCCGCGACCCGCAGGAGCAGATGGCCGTCCTGCTCGACTTCTTCCAGTACTTCGTGGCGCTGACTGCGGATCGCCGGGCGAACCCGACGGACGACCTGGCGTCGGTCATCGCCAACGCGACCGTCGACGGCGAGCCGCTCAACGACTTCGATTCGGCGTCGTACTACGTGATCATCGCCACCGCGGGGCACGACACGACGAGCTCGTCGATCGCCGGGGGACTCGAGGCACTGCTGCGCAACCCCGACCAGCTCGTCCGCCTTCGCGACGACCCGTCCCTCGGTACCACCGCCGTCGAGGAGATCATCCGGTGGGTGACACCCGTGAAGGAGTTCATGCGCACGGCCACCGAGGACCGCACTGTCGGCGACACGGTGATCCCCGCCGGCGACTCGGTGTACCTCGCGTACCTCTCGGCCAACCGGGACGAGACCGTGTTCGAGGACCCGTTCCGCTTCGACGTGGCCCGACCCGACAACAAGCAGGTCGCCTTCGGCTACGGCGTCCACTTCTGCCTGGGCGCCCATCTGGCCCGCCTCGAGTTGAAGATCTTCTTCGAGGAGCTGCTCAAACGCGTCGACGATCTGCAGCTCGCGGGGGAACCATCGCGATCGGCGACGGTGTTCGTCGGCGGCATGAAGCACTTGCCCGTTTCCTATCGCATGCGCTGATCTTGCCCGTGCGTCACCACCGGAGGGACAGCTCATGAAGATCACCGCGGCCGTCCTGCGCCAACCGGACGGCGAGTACCAGCTCGAGGAGGTCGAGCTGGCCGCCCCGGGCGCGGGCGAGGTCCTCGTGCGGGTCGTCGGCGCCGGGATGTGCCACACCGACGTGCTGCCCCGCAGCCCCGCATCCTTCTCACCGCCACCGATCATCACGGGCCACGAGGGCAGTGGAGTGGTCGAAGCAGTTGGCGCCGGGGTCGACGGCATCGCGGTCGGCGACCACGTGGTGCTCTCGTTCGCGTCGTGCGGGGAGTGCCGCAACTGCCAGCGGGGGCAGCCGGCGTACTGCGAGACGTTCCTGTTGCGGAACCTCCTCGGTCGCAATCTCGACGGTTCAACAGGTGTCGTCGACGGCGAAGGGAACGAGGTCGCGTCGCGCTGGTTCGGGCAGTCGTCGTTCGCGACCCACTGCATCGCCGGGGCTCGCAATGTCGTCGTCGTGGACCCCGACCTCCCCCTCGAGCTCCTCGGCCCGCTGGGTTGCGGCGTCCTCACGGGCGCGGGTTCGGTGCTGGTGGCCCTCGACGTCCAGCCCGACACGAGCATCGCCATCTTCGGTGTCGGCGCGGTCGGCCTCGCCGCCGTCATGGCCGCACGTGTCGCGGGCGCGTCGACGATCGTCGCTGTCGACATCCACCGCCATCGACTCGAGCTGGCCACCGAGCTCGGCGCGACCCACGTGGTGGACGGGAGCGGGGACGACGTGGTCGCGCGGATCCTCGCCGCCTGCCCGGGCGGCGCCGACTACGCCTTTGACACCACCGGCAACGTGGCGGTCATCACGACCGCATTGGCCGGGCTGCGGATGGCCGGGCATTGTGGCCTGGTGGGCATCCAGGCCGAACCGCTCGTGCTCGATCCCGTCGCGCTGGTTGGCAAGACCGTCTCGGGCATCCTCGAGGGCGGGGCCGTCCCCCAGGAGCTCATCCCCCGCCTCATCTCCCTGTGGCGCGAGGGCGAGTTCCCCTTCGACCGGCTCGTCGAGACCTTCCCGTTGTCCGACATCAACCGCGCCGAGCAGGCGTCGCTGCGGGGCGACGTGGTCAAGCCGGTGCTCCTCCCTTCGAGTTGACCGGGACCTGAGACCCAAGGAGAACCAGCTGTGACAGGCATGTGCGACGGGCGAGTGGCAGTCGTGACCGGCGCCGGCCGCGGCATCGGACGCGAGTACGCACTGATGCTCGCCGAGCAGGGCGCCAAGGTGATCGTGAACGACCTCGGCGCCGAACGCGACGGCACGGGCGCCGACGCCAGCCCCGCCCAGCAGGTGGTCGACGAGATCAAGGCCATGGGTGGCGAGGCGGCCGTCAACGGCGCCGACGTGAGCGACTTCGCCGCAGCCAAGGCGATGATCGACCAGGCGGTCGAGACGTTCGGCGGGCTCGACGTCGTGGTCAACAACGCGGGCATCCTGCGCGACCGCATGCTCACCAACATGACCGAGGAGGAGTGGGACCTCGTCGTCAAGGTGCATCTCAAGGGCACGTTCGCGCCCGCTCGCCATGCCGCCGCCTATTGGCGCGAACGCTCGAAGGCCGGGGAGACCAACGACGCGCGCATCATCAACACGACATCGGTGTCGGGCATCTTCGGCAACGTCGGCCAGACCAACTACGGCGCGGCCAAGCAGGGCATCGCCGGTTTCACGTTCATCGCCGCTCTCGAGCTGCAGCGCTACGGCGTCACCGTGAACGCCATCGCGCCCGGCGCGCTCACCCGCCTCACCGAGGACCTCGGCATGGGCCAGGCCAGTGAGGAGGCCAAGGCCGCCATGTCGCCCCGCTGGATCGCACCGCTGTGCACGTGGCTGGCCAGTCCGCAGTCGGCCGGCATCACCGGGCGGGTGTTCGAGGCGTCGGGCCAGTTGCTCGCCGTCGCCGAGGGGTGGCACCGGGGGCCGACGGCGAAGGCCGTCGACGACCCCGCCGCGGTGGACGAGATCATGCGCAGTCTCCTGGGCAAGGCACGGGCGCCTTCGGGGATGGACGGCAAGGACCTGGCCGGGTGGGAGGGGCGCTGACATGACCGTGACCGACGAGCAGCAGCGCACCGAGACCCCCGAGCTCGCCGAGCTCCGGCTGCGGGTGCGGTCGTTCCTCGCCGAGCACGCGCCGAAACGGGTCGAGCGCGGGGACGACGACGAGGGTTCCGTGTTGGAGGCGACCGTCGCCGACCTGGCCACGCAGAAGAGGTTCCAGGCCGCCCTGGCCGACGCCGGCCTGGCGGGGCTCACGTGGCCGAAGCCGTGGGGCCAGGGCCTGACAGCCGAGCACCAGCGCGTCTTCAACGAGGAGGCGGCCGGCTATGACCTGCCGACCACCGCGTACATCATCGGCCTCGGCATGGTGATCCCGACCATGATCGAGTTCGGCACCGACGTCCAGCGCGAGCGCTACGTGGCCAAGGCGTTGCGGGGCGAGGAGATCTGGTCGCAGCTGTTCTCGGAGCCGGGCGCCGGCTCCGACGTGGCCAGCCTGCAGATGCGCGCCGAGCGCGATGGCGACGAGTGGATCCTCAACGGGCAGAAGGTGTGGACCACCGGCGCGCAGATCTCCGACTTCGGCGCCGTCATCGCCCGCACCGATCCGGACAAGCCGAAGCACCGCGGCATCACCATGTTCATCATCGACTTCAACGCACCGGGGGTGGAGATCCGGCCCCTGCGTCAGATGAACGGCGGGTCCGGGTTCAACGAGGTGTTCTTCGCCGATGTCCGCGTCCCGGACAGCAACCGCATCGGCGACGTCGACGACGGCTGGCGCTGCGCCATCGCCATGCTCATGAACGAGCGCGTCGCCATCGGCTCCGGTGGTGGCGGCGGACGGGGCACCGGCGTGAAGCCGCTCGTCGACCTGGCGCGTCGGCGCGGCGTGCTCGAGCAGCCCGTCGTGCGACAGGGCATCGCCGACGTCTACATCCGCACGCGGATCATGGGCTTCATCGGCCAGCGCACGCGTGCGGCGGTGAAGGCGGGGAAGGCGCCGGGCCCCGAGGGCTCCATCGCCAAGCTCGCCGGCGCCCTGCTGGCCCGGCGCGCGTCCGACCTCGGGATCGCCATCGCGGGGGCGGGCGGTCAGGCGTGGGAAGACCAGCGCGAGTCGCGCTGGGCGCTGAGCGTCCTGTCGGCGCCCGCGTCGCGCATCGCCGGCGGCACAGACGAGGTGCAGCGCAACATCATCGGCGAGCGGGTCCTCGGGCTGCCCAAGGAGCCGCAGGTCGACCGGGACATGCCGTTCCGGGAGCTCAGGGTCGGGACCCAATCGGTTGGTGGCCCCACGAGCTGATGCGGTCGTAGCGCTGGTTCAGGTCCCAGTCCTCGGTCACGAGCCGACCGCCGTGCCCGACCTCGATCTGGAAGCCGGCCGGTGACGCGACGTAGAAGCTGAACATCTGGTCGTTGGGGTGGTGGCCGAGCGCGCTGGCGATCGTGCACCCGGCGTCCCACGCGCGGTCGAAGGCGTAGCCCACGTCGTCGCGGTCGCCGACCTCGACCATGAGGTGATGCAGACGCTGCGGCAGCTCGAACGGTGCCCTGCCCAGCGCCAGCGAGTGGTGCCGTGGGCTGCAGTGGTAGAAGCGGATCTCCAGCTCGATGCCCGCGGCGATCTCGGTCTCGACCCAGTCGGTCTGGCGCATGCCGAGGCCCTCGGTCACGAAGCGGTGCGACTCGTCGAAGGCGGTGGTGCCGAACACGACGTGGCCGAGCCCCATCCCTTCGGTCACGAAGCCACTCGCGACCAGCGGTGAGGCGAAGGGCTGCTCGGCCTCGGCCAGGCCGTGGACCACCTCAACGGGAACGCCCCATGGCGACTCGACGGAAGCCAGTTGCTCGACGCGGCGGGCGTCCGCCTCCTCGCTGGTGCCGCGCGTCACGGGAAAGCCGGCGGCCTCCAGACGGGCCACGGTCGCGGCCCAGGAGTCCGGGCCGGCGGCCTCGAGGCCCACGACGGTGGCGTCGGCCGACGGACCCTCGGTTACGACGATGCGCTGCGCCTTGCCGTCGTTGCGCCATGTGCCGGGACGATCGCCCGGCACCAGGCCCACGACGTCGCCGAAGAAGCCACCGAGCGCGGCCGGATCCGGAACTTCGACGCCGAGGTACGCCAGCTGCAGCGCGCCAAACGTCGTCACGCCGGCACCTCGCTCGGGTCGGGGGTGTCCCATGGCATCGAGGCCGAGACCCAGTGGGTGACGCGCTCGGCTTGGTCGTTGCTGTGGAGGTGCCGGGGCGGTTGGGCGAAGGTGGCGTAGGGCCGGCACCGCAGCACGACACGGTCCTCTTCGGCGGCCATGGCCGCGACGAACGGTCGGGTCTCGGCGGCCAGCGGCTCGCCGGACATGCGGCCGGCCACCGCCATCATCACGTCGACCACCAGGTCAGGGTCCTCGTCGACCGTCGCGTCGCAATAGACCTGCAGGTAGCTGAACGGCCAGCGCTCGTCGAGCACGCACAGGCTGACCTTGCCGAGTCGGTCGACCGACTTCGCCTTGGCGCGATCGCGCATCGTCGACACCAGCAGCTCGTCGCCGTCGGTGGGCACGTAGTACACGATCGACATGGCCGGACCGTCGGCCCGCCGTGCCGTCCCGAAGACGCACGTGCGGTGGGTACGGACGAACGAGCGTCGTTCGGACGGGAGCATGTCGCGATCCGTCGGACACGTGAACGGTTCGGTCTCCAGTGGCAGGATCCTCATATTATCGAATGATAACATAGCGAGATGGCAGTGCGAACCGGGCGCAGGACCAGGGACGACATCCGCGAGCAGTTGCTCGAATCGGCATTGGTCGAGTTCGGCGCCAAGGGGTTCGACGGCGCATCCACGCGCTCGATCGCGCAGCGCGTCGACGCCCATCAGCCGCAGATCAACTACCACTTCGCCTCGAAGGAGGCGTTGTGGGCCGCGGCCGTCGACCACCTCTTCGGTCTGCTCGGCGCCGAGCTCGTCGACCTCGACCTTTCCTCCGGCACCGACGAACCCGAGCAGCTGGCCGCGGCGTTCGCGGAGGCGGTTCGACGCTTCGTCCGCTTCGCCGCCGTCCACCCCGAGCTCAACCGGATCATGGTGCACGAGGGCACCGCGGACAGCGAGCGCCTCCGCTGGATGGTCGAACGCCACGTCCGCCCGCTGTACGACGCGATCAGCGCTGTGTGGCAACGGCTGCGCGACGCCGGCATCGCCGCGCCGATCGATGCCGCCGTGGTGCACTACGTGATCGTCGGTGCCGCGTCGTTGCCATTCGTCAACGCGCCCGAGGCTCGCCTCCTCACCGGCGCCGAGCCCACCGATCCCTCCTGGGTGGAAGCCCACGGCGACGGCCTCGTCCGCACGCTCCTGCCTGGGCTCCTCGCCACCCCAGCAGCTCCCCGGAGGCGGCGCTTCAGCCGATAATGCGGAGCCGAGCGGGGCTCACGGGCACCGCCTTGTCCGCCGTCCCGCCCAGCGCGGTGGCGGCGGCGTCGTCGGCGGGGAGCCACGTGACGAGCTGATGCTCGTCGTCACCGGGGAGGAGGAGGACTTCGTAGGCGACGCGGACCTCGCCCAGGTCGGGGTGGACGAGGCGTGTCGTACCTCGGCGCTTTTCCGTCGTCGTGAAGCTCGACCACCGGTCGTGGAAGTCGGGCACGGTGAGCAACTCGTCCACGAGTGCCGCGAAGCCGTCGTCCTCACCCCAGCGAGCTGCAGCCAGGCGCAGCCGGCTCACCTGCTCGTCGGCCACCGCTTCCCAGTCGCGGTACACGGCGCGCGCCTCTGGGTGGAGGAACAGGTGGCGGGTCAGATTCGGCTCGGGATCGTCGAGCATCCCGAGCGGGCGAACGAGGCGGTCCCATGCCTCGTTCCACGCCAGCACGTCATTGGCGGGGTCGGCGACGAACGAGGGCGTCGGGTCGAGCGCTTCGAGCAGCGCCGTCACCGTGGGAGCGACTTCCCGCCGCAGCGGCTGGGCCGACGGGCAGAGCTCCGACGACTGGGCCACCGCGCTCAGCCTGTAGAGCTGCCGGCGGTCGTCGTCGTCGAGCCGCAAGCCGTCGGCGAGGGCGGCGATCACGCTTGCCGACGGCCGGGTGTCGCGTCCCTGCTCGAGGCGGATGAGGTAATCGATGCTCACGCCGGCGAGCGTGGCCACCTCCTCACGGCGCAACCCGGGTGTGCGCCGCCGGCCATTGTCAGGCAGTCCGACGTCGGCGGGCTTGAGGTGCTCCCGGCGTGCGCGGAGGAACTCAGCCACGGTCGTCACCCGACAAGCATGCCGCAGTGGCAGCGCAATGTCCCTGGCCCCCGCAGTACCAGGATCATTCCGGCCTTCCCCGGTGCGGGCCGAGCCGTGACCATGGGGCCATGTCCACCGCACAGAACCTCTCATTGCCCTTGGCCCCAGGGCGCTGGGCCGTCGACACGAACCACTCCTCGATCGGGTTCACCATCCGCCACCTCGGCGTGTCGAAGGTGCGGGGCCGCTTCACTCGCTTCGAGGCCGACGTGGTCATCGGTGAGACCCTCGAGACGACGAGTGTCACCGCGACCGTCGACGTCGCGTCCATCGACACCGCCAACGCCGACCGTGACGCCCATGTGCTGTCGCCCGACATCGTCGACGTCGCACGACGCCCGACCATGGTGTTCCGCTCGACGAGGGTGCTGGGCCAGGGCTCGGAGTACCAGGTCGACGGCGACCTCACGATCGGCGACGTCACGCGGCCCGTCGTGCTCGCCGTCGAGCTGGGCGGGATCGAGGAGTTCCCCGGCGGACCGCGTCACGCCGGCTTCGAAGCCACGACCGAGATCCGGCGCAAGGACTTCGGCATCGATCTCGCCATGCCGCCGGGCATCAGCACTGTCGCCCTCGGCGACGTCGTGAAGGTCGAGCTCGACCTGCAGCTGCTCGAGCCCGCGAGCTGAGGACCCCACCTGCAGCCGTCACCGAGGCCGTTCTCGCTCGGCGACGAAACCTGTGCAGTGAAACGGGGGTGGAAACCTGGCACATCGGGCACAACGGGCCCCACTTCGCTGCAGTGGTTCGCAGACGCGTCTCTGCAGCGTTCGACGCCGCCGTCGCCTTCCGTGCTCCCTGGCCTCCCTCATGGGTGCGGCCGGCTGCCTCGCGCGCTGAGCCGTCGTATGGCGGGGATGATGCTCAGATACACGGGGCGCACCAGCCAGGCCGGGAGGTATCGATGCCGCTCCTCCTCCCACACCCGTGCCCGTCGATGGGGCTTGACCAGCTGCAACCCCAACTGGGTGAGCGGCGACGGGTGGTAGCGGGCGGTCGGCTCGGACGTGTGGAGCTCGATCCGGCAGAGGTGCTTGGTGCTGACGAACCCGTACTGACTGGGACTGACCAGGCGCACCGGCGCGCCGTGGTCACTGTCGAGCGGATCGCCGCCGAGCCGGTCGGCGATCAGCACGTCGTCGGCCAGTGCGTCCTCGAGCAGCACTGTCGACTGGTAGCCATCGAGACCGCGGAAGACGACATGGGAGATCGTGGCGCTCGGCTGCAGCATCGGTGTGATGACGAGGCGATAGAAGGTGTCGAACGCGACCCCCTCCCAGCGCAGGCCGGTGGCGGACCAGCCCGCCACGCAGTGGAAGTCGGCGTCGACCTGCCGGCGCGGGAGCAGTTCGAGATCGCCGAGCGGAACGCAACAGCTCGTGGTCACCGCGCCGGTGATCTCGATCACCGGTTCGGCGGGGACGGCGGGCGGGGGGTGCTGGAAGTGGGTCCCGAAGCGCGGGAACCCGCTGACAGCGCGTTGGCCGGGCGGAAGGGTCACGAGCCCGTGTGCGCGACGGGCTCGCGCTGCCACGTGCGCCCGAACTCCCGCAGCACCGGCGGGTACACCAGCAGGTAGCGGAACGGTTTGATGGCGGCCATGTAGGCGCTTCCCAGCAGGCCGTTGCGCTTGACCAGCACAGCCAGCTGACCGCGGTAGCCGCCCTCGCCGTCGGAGACCCATCCCAGGTGCAGGATCCCGTGCATGGTGTGGTTGGCCGCTTCCGCCGCGAACTCGTTGTCGAGGAGGTAGAGCGAGCGGAAGGGGATCGCGTCGAAGTCCGGACCGGGCGGGCGGTCGCGCAGGTCCTCGGGCAGCCGGTCGCGCAGCGTCGGCACCCTGGCGCCGGCGCCTGTGTCGGGACGGTCCCAACCCAACAGGGCGCCGAGCTTCCAACGGACGGCGAAGAGGGTGCTGACGGCGGGGGAGGAGCTGCGCGCCGGGTCGAGAGCGGCGAGCATCTCCACCAAGCGGGGGAAGTCGCGACGACCGCCGGGCGTCGGCAGCGCCCACACGTCCTCGAGCCGGAAGTCGGGGGCGAGCTCGTGGATGCGCCACGGGCGCGACGTGTGCGCCGCGTTCGGAAGTCGTCCGTCGGTCATCGCACCTCCAGGGCCGGGCGAGGGCGGGCGGGACGGCCGGCGTCGGTGGCGAGCACACGAAGGCCCACCACACCGAGGGCGAGGTCGGCCCCGATCTCCACGAGCGCCGACGCCCACGACAGCGCGGTGACGCGCGGTGCGACGACACTGCCGGTGAACGAGTCGCTGAACGCGCTCCAGTGCGGCAGCAGGTGGGCGGCGGCGAAGCCGATCGCGCTGGCGAACCCGATCACGACGGCGGCCACGGGTGCCCAGGGGTGCCGGCGATGGACGAGGACGAGGGTCGCCACCGCCAGCAGGAACTGGACGGTGCCGGCCACCATCACGTGGGTGGTGACCACCTCGACGCCACGGCGCACGTGATCGGCGCCGTGCACGGCGACGGCAGCCATGAACACGACGGCGGCCCGCCACAGCCGCACGTCGGGGGATCTGCCCGCTCTTGTCTCCGTCGCCATGGATGGACTCCCTCCGCTTGACCGACTGAGTGTCTTTTACCGATCTAGAGTCGGTGACCGACTGTCGGTCAGTATTGGTACCCTCGCGCGTGCCTGTCAAACCGCTCCGGGCCCGCCAAGCCGAAGCGACGCGGAGCCTCCTCGTGGAGGTGGCCCGGGAGTTCTTCACCGAGCACGGCTACGCCGGGACGTCGATCGACGACATCATCCAGCGGGCGGGCGTGGCGCGCGGTGCGCTGTACCACCACTTCGCCGGGAAGGAGGCGCTCTTCCGGGCCGTCTACGAGACGGTCGAGGGCGAGGTCGTCGCCCGCGTCATGGCCGCCGCCGCGTCGAAGGCGTCACCCTGGGACGCGGTGCGGGCCGGCCTGTCAGCCTTCCTCGACGCGTGTCTCGAGCCCGCGTTCCGCCGCATCGTCATCCTCGACAGCGTCGCGGTGCTGCAGTCAGAGGTGCTCGAGGTCGGCATCGACCCCGTCGAGCTGCCGATGCTGCGCACGGTGCTCACCCCGCTCCTCGGCACCACCGCCTTCGGGGGGATCGCCATCGAAGGGCTCACGTACGTCGCCCTCGGCGGCCTCTACGGCGGGTCGCTGTACATCGCACGTGCATCGGACCCTCGTGCGGCCCGAGCCGAGGTGGATGTCGTCCTCGACACGCTCATCAGCGGCTTGTTGCGGGGGGCGACGCCGGAGTAGCGCCGTCAGCGGTGCTCGATCAGATCAGGCGTTTGGGCGCCGTCACCAATTGGGGCAGCACGGGGGTCCAGGCCGTCGACGCGGTGGACCCTCCGGGGGCGCCGCCGGTGGACGCCGTGCCAGCCGGCGCGGTCGGGCCGCTGACGTCGATGGATTGGCTGGCGATGACGTTCCCGCGGTCCTCCCAATCGACACGCAGGACGTGCGAGCCCGACGTGACGTCGACCGGGATGGCAAACGCGTCGGGTCCGTCGACCGTGTCGACGTCCTGGCTGCCCGTGAGCACGTCGTCGACGTACACACGCACGTGCTCGGTCGCCGCGACCGGGCACCCGTCGCGCCCGGTGCCAGCCGCGTCCGGGCAGGCGTCGGCGACGTCGGCGACGCCATCACCGTCGCGGTCGGGACAACCGGTTGCAGTGGTGCCCGGCGTGTCCGGACACTGGTCGTCGGCGTCGATGACGCCGTCGCCGTCGGTGTCGACTCCTCCACCGCTGGGTGTCGTGGTCGCGGTCAACGTGTAGGTGGAGCCGTTGGGATCAGTGACCATGTACGGATCGACCTCGAGGTGCAGGAGCCCCTTGACGCCGTGCATCACGAAGTGCTCGCTGGGGCCCGACGACGCGCCGTCGCTGCCGGAGTTGGCCGCGCCGGTGACGCGCATGTCGAGGTCGGTGCCGCCGACGGTGTCGGTCCAGGTCAGGTTGAACTCGACGTCGCTGGTCGCCGGCACGTCCAGGTTGTAGTTGTGCCTGGTGCCGGGGTCGTACACGAACGCAGGGATGCCGAGGGTCGAGTCCTCGGGGAAGTACGTGTTGCCGCCGTCGTGCTCGAACGTGACGGTGCCGAAGCTGTTTCCGACAGACGTCCCCACGACACTCGGACGGACCACCCGCGCCGCGGCGACGCCGACCGCGGGGTGCTTGCTGTCGGGGGCGAAGTCGTCGGGTGCGGTCGTCGCGAGCGAGCCGAGGTTGGCCTGGCTGCTCACGAAGTAGGGCGATGTGATGCCGGCTTTGGCCAGGTAGTCGCGTGAGAGGTGGAAGCTGACGGTCTTGGCCTCGAGGTCCCAGCTCGACCCGCCGTCACCCTCGGCCACGTAGCCGGCGGCGCCGTTGTCGAAGGTCATCGGGTTGTGGTCGATGGGGTAGCGGACGAAGGAGTCGAACTTCCGCCCGTCGACCACCAGGCTGTAGCTCGTGGGACTGGCGGCGTCGGTGCTTGGCCACAGGTCCGCGAGGTGGATCGTGGCGTCGACCTCGGTCGGGGTGGCCGCGACGTCGAGCGACTGGATCTCCGTGATCGGCGTGGAGGCGTCGTCATCCGGATCGTCGTAGGACCCCGTGGCCTGGGTGGGCACGGGATCGGGGTTCAGGGCCCGGTGCTCGACCGTGCCGGTCACGTCGAGGTGACCATCGCTGGACGATGCGCCGTCCCGCGGACTGGTGACGTCGAGCGTCGGCTCGGTGGTGTTGACGGGTGTCGGGGTCCACTGCGTACGCGGTCCGGGCACGAGCCCGACGTCGGGCTGGGGACAGTCCAACGGAGACCCGGTGCTGGAGGCATAGACGTGGTCGCGCGGGTTCTGGACCTGGAACGCGTTGTTCCCGTCCCCGACCTGATCGTTGGCCTGCAGCTTGTCGCTGGCGTCGACGACACCGTCACCGTTGACGTCGAGGTACTTGCTCATCCGCACCGCGATGCCCTCGACGTCCAAGCTGGAGACACACTTGGTCCCGCCGGGCGGGTCCTGGCTGTAGGCCATGATGTCGTTGGAAGGCAGGACGCCCCACGAGCCCTCGGCGCCGTCGCCGACGTGGCCGATGGTGAGGCAGTGCCCGAACTCGTGGGACACCAGGTCGAACAGCCCGAAGAAGTCGAGCTTGTCGGGAGCGGGGTCGATGGCGCCGTTGATGGCGAAGCAGGTGTTGCCGCCGGCGCCACCGCAGTCCTCCACGTAGGTGCCGGTGCGCTGGTGGTGGTGATCGTTGAAGCCGGGCAGGTTCTCCCATGCTTGGAAGTCGAAGGGGTTCTGGATGCCGTGGCACGGCACACCGTTCTCGTCGGTGAAGACCGGCACCGCGCCCGACTGCGCGGCGGTGGCGACGGGGTCGATGCCGATTCCGGCGCCACCGACAGGGTTGGTGGCGACGACGACGATCTCAGGGTCGACGACGGGATAGGTCGTGAACTCGCCGCCCTGGTTGCCGGTGGGGTCCATGTAGTCGAGGGTCACGTGGAACTGCATGCCGTCCGAGAGCCAGCCGAGGCCCATCTCCCGAGCCATGAAGTGGATGCCGGCCTCCCACATCTCCACCGACTGGCGCATGATCCGCATGTCCCGCTCGGCCGTCGGCGACACCGGGACCAGCACGAGGACGTCGACCTGGGGCGAGTCCAGCGCGTTCATCTCGGTGCGCATGTGGAAGCACTTGTTGTCGGGGTTGTCGAGCGACATGTCGGCGATGCAGCCCGGCGGGAGGTTGCCCGCGCCGAAATGGGTGCCGGTGTAGTGCTCGGACGGCCGCGCCTCTGCCGGTGCCCGGAGGAAGGAGCCGCAGGTGAGCCCGATCAGTGCGACCACCATCGCGACGACGCGCCGCTTCCCCACGATGTTGCCCTCCAGTCGCGCGCCAGCCCAGCCGCCGCCCGTCAGATCGTCCCGGTCACCAGACGTTTTCGGCGCAAAGTCCCTCAAATCCTTCTCACGCCACCGCTTTTCGTCCCGCCGAATCGGGTCCGTGCGTGCCGGGACGCGAGGTCACGCCACCCGGCGTCCCGTGAATGCGGCCAGGCGCTGCATCGGGGTGGCGAACAGGGGCGGGTCGACCGGCTCGGCGAACGTGTCGCCGTCGCGCAATGGCGCCAGTGTCTCCCGGGCGAAGGACTCGGCCTCGGCGACCAAGGCGTCGGGCGGCTCGTACGCCTGTCCGGTCGCCGTCGCCAGGTCCCAGCCGTGGACGAGCCCGTCGAGCACGACGTAGCGAGCCAGGGTCGCGCCCGGCATCTCGCCGAGCGGGGAGGCGATCGTCCGGTCGAGGGAGTCCGCGGTGTGGACCGCTTCGGCGAGGGCGGTGAGGGTGGGTCCGAAGCCGGCCAGGACGTCGTCCGTCACCGCAGGCGGCGCGTCCACGCCACGGAAGGCGGCGGTGAACGCTGTCGCGCCCTCGATCATGTGCGCGAGCACGCCCTGCACGTCGAAGTGGGCACACGGCGTGGGGTGGCCGAGCTGATCGGGCGTGATCTTCCCGACCACGCCCGCGAGCAGCGGGCCGAGCTCGTCGAGCTGGTTGTGGACGTCCATTGGTCCTCCTGGGATCTGGGCTCGACTGTCGTCGAGCGGGCCTGCGTGTTCGCCGGCGAGCTCGGCGGCCTCGCGGTCACGCCCGAGCTCGATGAGCTGGACGACGCGCCTCGGGCCGGTCGGTTCGAGGTCGGGTTGGGCCACGCCTCGATCGTGCGCCTGGGCCGAGGGGGGCCGCATCGGACGATCGCTCCAGGTGAGCCGGTGCACGCATGCGGCGAACGCCCCATTGCCCTGTGCGGACGCGCGTTGCGAGATGCGTGCTCTGCCCGATGCGTCCCCGGCGCCGGGCGGCGCACGATCACCACGTCGGGACGGTCCCGGCACGTGCTTGGAGGTCAATCAGGATGCGCGCTCCGCTCAGGGAGATCCCGCTCGAGATGAAGGTCGACGCCATCGAGACGCGTGGCGTGGAATGGGGCGAGCAGCTCGTCCGTCACCTCGACCTGCCTGCGGGCGTGGACTTCACGCCCCTGTTCGTCGGTCTGCCCGGCGACATGTGCCAGTGCCCGCACTGGGGCGTCGTGCTCGAGGGCTCCATCCACCTTCGCTATGCAGACGGTTCGGAGGAGGTCACCACCGCCGGCGAGGCCTACTACTGGCCGGGCGGTCACACCGGATGGACGGACACCGGTGTCACGTTCTTCGAGGTGAGCCCGGCCGCCGAGCTGCATCCGGTGCTCGAGCACCTCGCGGCCCAGTTCGCGCCCGCGAGCTGACGCTGGTCGTCGACGGCGTCGCGCTACCGTCCGCTCGTGCGGTTGCGTGTGATGAGGGAGACCGAGATCGCACGATGACGGTGCCCGACGCGATGGCGGCAGCGCGCGATGCGCTCGCCCGCCACGACTGGGAAGGTGCCTTCGCCCTCGTCGAGGCCGTCGGCGCCGATCACCCCGCCGCTGAAGCCGAGCGCCTCGAGGTGCTGGCCGAGGCGGCGTGGTGGCTCGGGCGCCTCGACGCCTGCATCGACGCGAGGCAGGGCGCGTACCGCGTCTTCGACGAGCTCGGCGATCAACGCCGCGCCGGGCAGTGCGCGGTCTGGCTCTACGAGAACCACTGCCAACGGGCGCAACCGGCGATCGCCTCGGGCTGGTTGCAGCGCGCCCGTCGCGCACTGGAGTCGGACGCGGCGTGCCTCGAGCACGGCAGTCTCCTGCTGCGCGAGGCCGAGCTGGCCCACGGCGGTGGCCGGCTCGACGACGCCGGCGAGCTGGCCGCCAGGGCCCTCGCCCTCGGCCGGGAGCTGCGGTCGCCGGACCTCGAGGCCGAGGCGCTCCAGACCATCGGACGCGTGCTCATCGACGACGGCCGGGTCGAGAGCGGCCTCGCCCATCTCGACGAGGCCATGCTCCTCGCGGTGGAAGGGCGCCTCGGCCCGTACTCGACCGGCAAGGTGTACTGCAGCCTGATCAGCGCGTGCGAGGAGCTGGGCGACCTGCGTCGCGCGGCCGAATGGACCGACGCGACCGCGCAATGGGCGCAGCAGCACCCCCTCGCCGTGTTCCCCGGCATCTGCCGGATCCATCGCGCTGTGGTGCTCGACCGCAGCGGCGCGCTGGCCGACGCCGAGCGGGAGGCGACGCGCGCATGCGTCGAGCTCCTCGGGAGTCACCTGCCCAACGCCGCCACCGCCTTCGCCGAGGTCGGTGACATCCGCCGCCGGCTCGGCGACCTCGATCGTGCCGAGGAGGCGTTCGCGCGCGCCGAGGAGCTGTCGGGTAGCACGTGCGTGGGCGTTGCCCTCGTGCGGCTGGCGCAGGGCAGGGTCGAGGTGGCCGAGCGGATCATCACGGGCTGCGTGAGCGAGCAGTCACCCAACCGGCTCGCTCGCGCCCGGCTGCTTCCAGCGGCGGCCCAGATCGCGGTGGCGGCCGGCGACCTCGTGGGCGCTGACGCCAGCGTGCGGGAGCTCGAGTCCACCGCCGAGACCTTCGACACGCCGATGCTGCACGCCATGGCCGCCCTCGCGCGCGGCCGGGTGCAGCTGGCACGACAGGACATGCCGGCCGCATCAGCGACGCTGCGCGATGCGCTGCGGAGGTGGCAGGAGCTCGAGGTGCCCTATGAGGTCGCGACCACGCGGACGGTGCTGGCCCAGGCCCTCCGCGACTCGGGGGACGAGGAAGGCGCCCGCGCGTCGTTCGCGGCCGCCCGCGCCCTCTTCGATCAGATCGGCGCCCGTCTCGACGCCAGGGACATCGACCGCGTCGACGACGACGCGGCCCTGCCAGGAGGGCTGACGCCGCGGGAGGCGGAGGTCCTCCGACTCATCGCGACAGGGCTCTCGAACAAGGAGTTGGCCGCCGCCCTCCACCTGAGTGTGAAGACGGTGTCCCGCCACCTGTCGAACATCTTCACCAAGATCGGCGTGTCGTCCCGCGCCGCCGCGACCGCGTTCGCGTTCGAGCACCAACTGGTCGGCCGCTCCGACTGACCGGTGCTGCGTCGATGGGGCCTTCGCCCCACCGGTGCGGACGGAGGTGATGGGGCGACCGCCCGATGCGCAAGGTCCTGGCGCGCGCAGACCATGCACACGGCGAACAGGGACGGAGGCGACCATGACTGACACGCTCACGCAGGACGCTCTCGATGCGGTCAAGCGCCGCCAGCAGGCCACGTGGGCCTCGGGCGACTACGCGGTCATCGGCACGACGCTGCAGATCGTCGGCGAATCGCTGTGCGAAGCCGTCGACGTGGCCGCAGGCTGGCGGGTGCTCGACGTGGCGGCCGGGAACGGCAACGCCTCCTTGGCCGCGGCCCGGCGCGGCTGTGATGTGATCGCGACCGACTACGTCGACGACCTGCTGGAGGGCGCGCGCCGGCGGGCCGAAGCCGAGGGCCTTGCATTGGAGACGCGCGTCGCCGACGCCGAGCACCTGCCGTTCGAGGACGGCACCTTCGACGCCGTGCTCTCGACCTTCGGTGTGATGTTCACCCCGAACCATGAGCGTGCCGCTGCCGAACTGCGCCGGGTGTGCCGGCCCGGCGGCCGCATCGGGTTGGCCAACTGGGCGCCCGACGGATTCGTCGGCGGCATGTTCAGGATCATCGGCCAGCACGTGCCCCCGCCCGCAGGTGTGCCGTCGCCGATGGCGTGGGGAGGCGAGGAGCGTCTCCGCGCCCTGTTCGCGGGCGACGCCGAGGTCGAGATCGTCCGCCGTCAATTCGTCTTCCGGTACCGGTCGGCGCAGGAGTTCTTCGACACGTTCAGGACGTACTACGGCCCGATCGTGCGGGCGTGGGACGCACTCGACGAGACCGGGCGGCGCTCGCTCGAGGAGCAGCTGGTGGCCCTGGCCGCCGCTGCCAACCGCCGCAGCGACGGCGCGCTGGCCGTACCGTCCGACTACGTCGAGGTCGTCGTGACGCGCGGAACCGCCGCGGTATGAGCCTCGTCAGGTCGCGGGGCGCTGGCCGAGGACGAGCTCGAGCGGCGCGGAACCCCCGGCCGGCGGTGGCGCGGCGTGCACCTGCACACAACCGGCGGTCTCCAGCAGCTCGACTGCTTGTGCGGTCTCCAGGATGCTGCCTCCACCTCGAATGGTGCGGAGCGCGGCGACAGCTTCGGCAAGGGGATCGGGCGGCGGGCGCATGCGTCCCAGCACGACCCAGCCGCCCGGACGCAGTGCGGGCACGACGGCCGCCAGCCCCTTCTCGAGGTCGGCCTCACCCAGGAAGAAGGTCGGGACCCAGGCGCAGTCGAACGAGTCCGAGTCATCGATGCCGGCGAGATCCTGACGCCGCACCGTGATGCGATCCTCGAGTCCCGCCGCCGCGATGTTGGCGCGGGCCCGCTCGAGCGACGCGTCCCAGGGGTCGATCCCCACGATGCGGGATGCCGGCCACACGTTGGCTGCGGCCACCGCCAGCAGACCGACGCCGGTGCCGACGTCGAGGAAGCTGGCGACCTCGGCCAGGTCGGCATGGGACGTGGCGATGAGGGTCGGGACCATCATCGATCCTCGGCCCCAGCCGTCGAGGATGGCGGGGTCGGTGAAGGTCCATCCCGGCGCCCGGTCCGGGTGCTCGACGAGGTCGAGGCTCTGATGCAGGTACATGCGGACGAGCGCGACGACCATCGCCCGCTGCGGCGGCGGGATCCGATCCACCTCGGCGAGACCGGCGGCGCCGGAGACGGCGTGCAGGGCCGCGCCGATCTCAGGAGGGGGCTGCCCGTCGGCGTCCTGCAGCGCCAACGCCGCGCCGAGCGCGCCGAGCGCCTCTGTCGCCGTCGTCCACCGCATCACCGCCGCCATCACGTCTTCGAATGACATCCGGGTTGCCCCCTCGGGTTCACCGGTCCACAACGGCCCGGGTGTCGCCATCGTGCCCGGTCCGGGAGGCACCCACATCCGTGGAACCACCAGAGCTAAGTGCAGCAGACTGGCCGCGTGCGCGCCGACCTCGGGGTGACCCGGGCCCCAGTCGTCATCGGCCGGGAGGCGGAGCTGGACCTGCTGCGGCGAGCCGTGGTCGAGGCCATGGCTGGGCGGCCCGCGTGTCTCCTGCTCGTCGGCGAGGGAGGCGTCGGCAAGACCCGCCTGGTCAGTGAGGCGGCCGCGGTCGCGAGCCAGCAGGGGCTCGCCGTGCTCTCGGGCCGGGCGCCGATCGCGGCCCCACCCGCGTTCAGCGTCGTCAGCGACGCCCTCCGCTCATGGCTGCGCGCGCACCCGGTGGCTGATGCGATGTCCCCGTACGACCAGGGTCTCGCCTTGGTGCTCCCGGAGTGGCCCGTGTCGGGGCCGCGAGCCGATCTCGACCCTGGCCAGCTGCGGCTGCTCGCCCTCGAGGGGGTGGTGCGGCTTCTCCGCACGGTGATCGCGGCGACCGGAGGAGCACTGCTCGTCGCCGACGACCTGCATGCGGCCGACGCCGAGAGCGTGGAAACCATCCGCTACGTCGCGACGGCGCGGATCGACGGCCTCGCCGTCGTCGCCGCGAGCCGTCCGTCGGAGTCCGCGGAGGTCGACGAGATGACACGGCTGCTCAGACGGGATGGCATCGCCGACGTCGTCGAGGTCCTCCCGCTCGACGAGCGGGGCGTGGACGACCTCGTGGCTGCGCTTCTCGGCGCCGTTCCTCCGTCGCCTCTCGTCGCCGACATCCTGGCCCGCACGGATGGCGTGCCGCTGCTCGTTGAGGAGCTGGTCCGCGGGCACGTCGTCGCGGGAACGGTACGGCTCGTGGAGGGTGCCGCGGCATGGCGGGGCGGTGCTGCCGCGGTTCCCGGCACCATCCGAGACCTCGTCGACGCTCGGCTGGCACTTCTGGCCTCGGGTCAGCGCGACGTGGTCGTGGCCGGCGCGGTGGTGGGCGACTTCGATCCCGTCGCGATGCGCGCGGTGACGGAGGCCGACGACGAGCAGGTCGCCGACGGGCTGGCCGCCGGCGTCCGGGCGGGCTTGCTCGAGACGACGGGGGGCTCCATCGCCTTCCGGCACGCCATCATTCGCGAGGCGGTGCTCGACCTCACCGTTCCGCACCTCGTCGACACGATGCACCGGCGAGCGGCGGCCGGCATCGCCGACCTTGCCGGTGCCGAAGCCCTCGAGCGCCGGGCCCGCCACCTTGCAGCAGTCGGCGCGCAAGACGACGCGGCGAGCGCGCTTACGGCCGCGTCCGATGACTGGCTGCGCGAGCACGCGTTGCTCGCGGCCGAGCGGGCCGCTCGGGACGCTCGCGACCTGGCGCAGACGGCGTCGATCCGGGCCGCGGCAGCCGACGCCCTGGCGCGTTCCCTCGCCGCTCAAGGCCGCTGGTCCGACGCGCTGGAGCTCGACGAATCGACGGTCGCCGAGCACGGCGACACGCCCGATCGTCGCCTGCGACGGGCGTCGAGTGCGCTCGACGCGGGCCGCCCGGCGGTGGCGGACGCCATCCTCGAGATGGCGAGCGACCAGCACGACGACACACCCGAGCTCGCGCTGACCGCGGGCCGGGCTGCACTGGTACGGGGCGACGCGAGGGAGGCGCTGGACTGCGCCGAGCGGGTGCTGGCCTCGACGGCGGCGGGCATCGATGCCCGGCTCGCCGCGCTCGAGCTCGAGGGTCGGGCCCACGACTACCTCGGTGATCGCGAGATGGCGCGCGCCACCTGGTCCCGCCAGGCCCGCGACGCGGAGGCCGCAGGGCGGACGCAGGCGCAGCTGCGAGCGGTGGTCCAGCTCGGCAAGGTCGAGCTCTTCGCAGGCGAGCGACCCCAGCGCCTGCACGAGGCGGTCGAGCTGGCGAAGCACGCCGGCTCGCTCGTCGAGCTGGCCTGGGCCCAGGAGAATCTCGCCATCGCCCTTGCCACCCACGGCGATCTCGCTGCCGCGGTGGCCGTCCTCGATGACGCCATTGCCCGCTGCCGGCCGCTCCACCTCGATCAGCTCGCGTATCTCCTCGCGTCGCGAGCCATGACCGCCACGTTCTCGAGCGAAACAGCCGAGGAGGGCCTAGCCGAGGCGGAGGCCATGGCGCCGACACCGGACCTGCTGCTGCAGACGGCCGCCATGCGGGGCGACATCGCGCTGCGCGCAGGTCGCTGGGACGATGCCATTCACTGGCTGGAGCGGAGCGGGGAGCTTGCCCGTGCCATGCCGGGTGTGGTGCCGATGAGCAGCATCTGCTGGCTGCCCTGGGCCTTGGCGGCGGCCGGACGACCCGATGACGCCGCCTGCGCGCTGGCGGAAGCCCGGGCCACACCGGACCTGGCTCGCTTCTACACCCGCCCCGTCCTGGTCGCCGCCGCTGAGGCGCTGCTCGCGGGCGACGGTGACGGCGTCGACGCCGTTCTCGCGTCCGCGCCGGGGCCGATGCCCCTCGAGATCGCGAGCATGCGCGTCGTCGGCGCCGCTGTCCTGGGCGCGCCCGTCGGGCCGCGGTGGCTGCGAGAGGCGCTCGACATCTACGAGTCGGCTGGCGCGTCACTGGAGGCCGACCGCGTGCGGCGGGCATTGCGCGAGGCCGGCGGTGCGTTGCCACGGCGGCGCCGGGCGACGCCTCAGCTCCCATCCGAGCTCGAGCGGGCCGGCGTCACCGCACGCGAGGCCGAGGTGCTGAAGCTCATCGGCACTGGCCTGCCCAACGCCGAGATCGCCCAGCACTTGTACATCTCCGTGCGCACGGTCGAGGCGCACGTTTCCTCCCTGTTGAGCAAGCTCGGTGCCCGCAACCGCGGGGAGCTCACGGTGCGCAGCGCGTCCGTGGCCTTCGACGGTTAGAAGCCGTGGTCCCACGGATGTGGACCGGCCGCGCCGTGCGGATCATGGGCGTGACGACCGACCCGAGGAGATGACATGGACGCAACCGTCACGACGAGCGCCGAGGCTCTCACCCGAAACGGCGCCACCGTGGACGTGGACGGGGTGGCCACCTACTACGAGGTGACGGGCACGGGTGACCCGCTCATCCTCCTGCACGGCGGGCTCTGCCCGGCTGAGACCTTCGACGCCCAGACGCCGGAGCTGGCCGAGACGTACCGGGTCTACGTTCCCGAGCGCTACGGCCATGGCCGCACCCCGGACGTCGACGGCGCCATCACCTACGAGAACATGGCGCAGCACACCATCCGGTTCATGGAGACGCTCGGCATCGAGTCCGCCCATCTCGCAGGATGGAGCGACGGGGCCCTCGTGGGCCTGCTGGTCGCGCTTCGACGGCCGAAGCTCGTGCGCAAGCTCGTCCTCCTCAGCCAATACGTCACCCTCGAGGGTGCACCCGCCGCGTACGGGCCGTTCATGGCCGCGATGTCGGCGGACGCGGCGCCGCCGGAGTTCGTCGAGATGTACCGAGCCCTTTCACCGGACGGGCCGGACCACTTCCCGGTTGTGTTCGACAAACTGCACGACCTCTGGACCACAGCGACCGGCATCGACGTCGCCGACCTCGCTCACGTCACCGCGCCGACGCTCGTGCTCGACGGGGACGACGGCGCCATGACGCTCGAGCACGCCGCCGCGGTGCTCCGCACGCTTCCCGACGCCCAGCTCGCCATCGTGCCGGGGACGTCGCACGGCGTGGTGTTCGAGAAGCCGCACCTGGTGAACCGCCTGATCCTCGACTTCCTCGCCGTCGAAGAGGTGCCGAAGCTCTTCGCGCTCGAAGGAGGACACTGATGACGACGGCTGATCTGGACACGGGCAAGGCGGAGCAGTTCGCGGGTCGCATGGTCGAGCTGTTGAACTCCTCGATGCTGGGGCTGATGACGAGCGTGGGTCATCGCACCGGCCTGTTCGACACGTTGGCAGAGCTGCCGCCGTCGACGAGCGAGCAGATCGCTCGCGCGGCCGGGCTCGACGAGCGCTACGTACGCGAGTGGCTGAACGCCATGACCGTCGGCCGCTTCGTGGACTACGAGCCCACCGGTCGCACCTATCGCCTGCCGCCTGAGCACGCGGTGTCCCTGACCCGAGCGGCCGGCCCGGGGAACCTGGCCAACATGGCCCAGTTCACATCGCTCATGGGTGGCGTCGAGGACGAGATCGTCGACTGCTTCCGCGTGGGCGGGGGCGTGCCCTACGCCCGGTTCCCGAAGTTCCAGGAGCTCATGGCGGAGATGAGCAGCCAGGTGCACGACGCCGCGCTGATCGAGGGCGAGCTGGCCGTCGTGGAGGGGCTGGTCGACCGTCTTCGCGAGGGCATCGACGTCTGCGACGTCGGCTGTGGGCAGGGCCATGCCGTGAACCTGATGGCTCGCGCCTTCCCGAACAGCCGGTTCACCGGCGTGGACTTCTCCGAGGACGCCATCGCCGTGGCGCGCAAGGAGGCGGCCGATCTCGGCCTCACGAATGCGGCCTTCGAGGTGAAGGACGCGGCCACGATCGACGGGGCAGTCGCGTACGACCTCGTCACCGTGTTCGACGCGGTGCACGACCAAGCCAAGCCCGACGTGGTGCTGCGCGGCATCGCGGACTCCCTCAGGTCTGATGGTGTGTTCCTCTGCGTCGACATCGCCGGCTCGAGCAACGTCGAGGACAACCTCGAGCATCCGCTCGCACCCATGCTGTACTCGGTGTCGACGTTCCACTGCATGACGGTCTCGCTGGCGCTCGATGGCGCCGGCCTTGGGACGATGTGGGGCGAGCAGAAGGCCACCGAGATGTTCAGGAACGCCGGGTTCACGTCAGTGGAGACGACGCGCATCCCGGAGGACATCATGAACGTGTACTACGTCTGCCGAAAGGGCTGACGGGCGCCGGGCGCGTGACCTGACCTGACCTCGGCGCTGTCCGCGCGGTGCTCGGGCCCTACGCGGCTGGTGGGTCCTTGGCGTGGCGGGGGTGTCTCGGGTCGTCCGGTGGGACGAAGGCCCGTTTGCCTCGGCCCTCGACCAGGCCCCAGCCCTTGGTGGTCTTGAGGCGGTGGTGATGCGCGCAGAGCAGGTCGAGGAGGTCGAAGAGCGTGAAGTGCGTCTTGGCCCAGTCGTCGCGGTGGTCGCGCTGGAGCCGGGCCGATTGGGAACACCCCGCGGCGGCGCAGGTTGCAGCAGCAGACACCCCCGGCAGCTCGTCCAATGCCTCGGCCGTCCGCATCGCCTCCGCGGCCTGGCCGACCGAGGTGCCCGTCTCGGCCGCGACCGCCTCGGCCGGCGAGCGGTAGCCGTCGCGGCGCCAGTCGCCGCCCTCGGCCACCCGCGCCGCGGCGAGGGACTCGATGGTCGTGACTGCGTTCTTGATCGCACATGCGCCGCGCAAGGCGCGACGGGCCGACGTCACCGACAGCACGTGCGCGTCGAAGTCGGCGGCCAAGGCCACCGTCGCACTGCGCAGCTCTGGGAGCGTCTCGCACATCCCAGCCACCTCCACCCAACGCAAGAGGCCGACTTCCGGGGGGAGCCCAGCTCCCGAATACATGTTCGAGTGTACCACGAATCCATTGCAGCGCAAGGGATTTCAGCAGGAAATTCCCGCCCTGGTCACGAATTCCTGCGCCCTGGTTGGGACGACCTGCGAACCTGCACGAGGTGACCGAACACGGTGCCGTCTCCGCGGTTGTGCTCGTCGAAGGGGTGAGCGACCAGCGCGCGCTCGAGGCCCTCGCTCGTCGTCGCGGGCGGGACCTGGCGAGGGAGGGAGTTGCCGTCGTCGCCATCGGCGGGGCAAAGAACGTCCGCGCCTTCCTCGAGCACTACGGCCCGTACGGACTGGGTCTCACCATCACAGGCATGTGCGACGCAGGCGAAGCGGGCGACTTCGCCCGGGCGGCCGGGCTGGCCGGCGTCGGACAGAGCCGCGATGCGGCCGACCTCGACGCCCTCGGCTTCTCCGTGTGCGTGGCCGACCTGGAGGACGAGCTGATCCGCTCGCTCGGCCCGGCGAGGGTGGAGCAGGTGATCGAGACCCAGGGCGAGATGGGGTCGTTCCGCACCTTCCAGAAGCAGGCCTCGCAGCGGGAGCGGAGCGTCGAGCAGCAGCTCCGGCGCTTCATGGGGACCAAGGGCGGCCGCAAGGTCCGCTACAGCCCGCTGCTCGTCGATGCGCTGGATCTCACGAACGTGCCGCGACCGCTCGAGCGCGTGCTCGCCCGGGTCTGAGCGCTCCCGCGGCGCGACGCGACCTTGCCAAATGGTGAGGTTGGCCTTGCCAGGCGGCTCCGCGGCCGTGCCCCCTGCACCCATGGTTCGGCCGCCGCGCGCCCCGCACGATCGGAGCATGCGAACAACACACAGGCAGTTGATGCAACGGATGCTCTTCCTGGTCATCGGGATCTGCGTCCTCACCGCCGCGTGCGGTAGCGAAACCAAGAAGACAGCTACAGCCAAGCCGGCCGCCGCGGCCTCGAACGCAGCGACCGAGAGTGCCTACTGCGATACAGCTCGCCAGTGGTCGGTGCACGAGATCGTGCCGGTGAACGAGGACGACCCCGTCGCTGCCCGGAAGTATTGGGGCGAGTACACCGCGTTCAACGAGAAGGCCAGCGGGCTGGCCCCCGCCGCGATCAAGGACGACTGGAACCTCAGCGTCGAGGCCATCAACAACACGCTCGGCCCGGTGCTCGAGAAGTACAACTTCGAGTTCGCCCGCCTCGAAAAGGAAGGCAGCGCGCAGGAGAAGGCGATCGCCGACCAACCGCCGGAGAACGTCCAGCAGGCGCAGGCTGCCATCCATCGCTACGAGAGCGACGTGTGTGCAGCGGGTCAGCCCCAGCCGGCGGACGTGGACTTCTCGGGGGAGAAGAAGGTCGTCGCCTATTGCGACGCCATCGCCGCCAACAACGACATGGTCAACAAGGTGTTCGCCGACGGCGCCAAGCCCGCCGATGTGCGCAAGCTGACCACCAGTAAGGAGTTCCAGGCGGTCATCGAGAAGGAGCACGACTCGGCGCCGTCAGCGATCAAGGCCGATCGCGACGTCCTGTACTCCTTCTGGAAGAAGATGCAGCTCCCGCTGCAGGCCAAGTACGGCTACGACTTCCGGAAGATCCTTCTGGACGGGCCCCGGGCCGACAGGGAGACCCTGCAGAGCATCAGCCCGGCCGTGCACGACAACTACGCCCGGGCCGCGGCCTACGAACAGCAGGTCTGCGCACAGTGAGCTACGGCGTCTCGCCGTGGCGCAGGTCACCGATGGTGACGGCGCCACGGCGAATCGCCTCGTTTGCGAGGCGGGTGCGGCGGTGGGTGAGCTCGTCACCCACCTCGAACTTGTCGTACAGGTTGGCGAGGTGCTGCTTGACCGCGGCTTCGCTCACCACCAGCTCGGAGGCCAACTCCTTGATGGAGGCGGGCTCGGTGAACAGGTCGCGGGCCAGCAGGGGACGACAGAGTACGACGAGCACGTCACGCTCTCGCTTGGTCAACGCAGGAGACTCGGACTCACCCTCGGTCGCGGTGTGCCCGACGTCCGCCGAGTTGCGGAACAGAAGGCGGGTGCGACCCACTCGCACCTCGTCCCCGTGCCGCAGTCGCTGCTGGGCCCAGATGCGCTCCCCGTTCAGGAAGGTGCCGTTGGAGGACCCGACGTCGGTCACGCACCACCCGGCCGGGAAGCGCTCCAGCACGGCATGCAGCCGGCTCACCGTGGGGTCGCCTGGGACGGCGACGTCGTTCTCCGGGTCCTTGCCCACCGTCAGGCGCTCACCGTCGAGCGGGACGATCGACCGGCCGCTCAGCGTCCACACCTCGAGCTCGGCGTCCACGTTCCTGAGCCTAGGGACGGGGCGGGCGCTCTATCGTCTCTTCGGGGGGGAACGTGGCTGAACTGCTGCGACAGCGGTACGAGCTCCTGGAGGTCGAGGGCGAAGGCGGCGAAGGCCGGGTCGTCAGAGCACTCGACCACCAGCACGAGCGCCTGGTCGCGCTGAAGATCCGCGCGGTCAGCTCGGACAGCGTTCGCAGGGAGCTGCTTTCCGAGGCGCGCATCCTGCTCGGGGTGCCTCCCCATCGAAACCTTCCGTTGGTGCGCGAGGACTTCTTCGACGGCGACGACTACGTGATCGCGATGGACTGGGTGGAAGGCACCGACCTGGCACGGCTCCTGCACGCCGGCGGCCGGCCTGGTCTCGCTCCGTCACTGGTGTTGCGCTGGCTGGCCGACGCGGCCGCCGCACTGACGCATCTCCACACGCAGGACCCGCCGGTGATCCACGGCGACGTGAAGCCCGCCAACCTCATCCTGACCAAGGGCGGTCGGGTGACGCTGGTGGACTTCGGCCTGTCGTCCGCGCCCAACGCGCCACGCCGGCGGGGGGGTACCCGCGGGTACGGGGCCCCGGAGCTCGTGAACGGGCCGCCCGACCGTCGCAGCGACATCTACTCGCTCGCGGCCACCGCGTTCGCACTCCTCACCGGCGCGCCGCCGACCGGTATTCGTCCCGCGTGGGACGGCATCGACCCCGTTCTCGCGGAGGAGCTGGAGGGCGTCATCCGCAGCGGCCTGGCCACCGACCCCGCGCGCAGACCCGAGACGGCGGGCGAGCTCGTGGAGCGGCTGCGCGCCGGTTGGGGCGCCACGCTGCCGACTGGAGTGCTGACGTTCTGCCTCACCGACATCGAGGACTCGACGGCGAAGTGGGACGCCCATCCGGCCGAGATGGCGCGCGCCCTCGTGGCCCACGACGAGCTCGTCGCATCGGTGGTGCAGGCAGCGGGTGGTCGCTTCCTCAAGTCGATGGGCGAGGGTGACGCGACGGTCTCGGTGTTCGACGCGCCGGTTGCCGCCCTCGCCGCCGCCATCGATCTCACTCGGGCCGTCTCGGCGGCATCGGTGGGCGGCGAGCGCCTGCAGGCAAGGGTGGGGTTGCACACGGGTGAGGCCGAGCAGCGCGGAGCCGACTACGTCGGGCCCACGCTCAACGTCGCGGCCCGGTTGCGGGGGATGGCAGACGGGGGTGAGGTATTCCTCTCGACCACGACGTGCGAGCTCGTGCGCCGCCACCTCCCCGAGGGGGTGTCGCTCGTCGACCTGGGTCCGCACCGCCTTCGTGGCCCGCAGGCCCTCGAACCCGTCTTCGCCGTCGCCGCGCCGGGCGTGCACGCGCCGCCGCAGTCGACCGAGTGCCCGTATCCAGGACTGCCCGCCTTCGAACCCGCCGACCGCGACCGCTTCTTCGGACGCGAGCAGGTGGTCGCCGACCTCGTCGATCGCCTGCAGCCGGGCCGGCTGGTTGCCGTGGTCGGGAGCTCGGGAAGCGGGAAGTCGTCGCTGTTGCGCGCCGGGCTGGCCACGACCCTCGAGGGCGTCGAGGTCGTGACGCCCGGTCGGGATCCGGTTGCCGTCCTGGCCGCAGCCGGGGACGGCGTGCTCGTCGTCGACCAGTTCGAAGAGGTGTTCACGCTCTGCGACGACGACCCGCGCGCCGTCTTCCTCGACGGCCTGCTCGCCCGTCCCGGCCCGGTGGTCATCGGGCTGCGCGCCGACTTCTACGGCGCATGCGCGACGCATGTGGGGCTGGCTTCGGCCGTCGCGGCGGATCAGGTGCTGCTCGGGCCGATGAACGAGACCGAGCTGCGACGGGCCATCCAGGAACCGGCGCGATTGGCCGGCCTCCGGCTCGAAGAGGGACTCGTCGACGTCCTGGTCGCGGAGGTCGCGGGTGAGCCCGGTGCGCTGCCGCTGCTGTCCCATGTCCTCCGCGCCACATGGGAGCGGCGGGAGAACCGCCTCATGACGCTGGACGGCTACCGGGCGACGGGCGGTGTGCGGGGCGCGATCGCGGCGACGGCCGATCGCGCCGTCGCCACCCTCGACCCAGTCGGCCGCGACCTGGCCCGCCAGGTGTTCCTGCGGCTGGTCGAGCCTCGCGAGGGGATGGAGGACACCAGCCGCCGGGCCCGGTTGGACGAGCTCACGCCCGCGTCCGATCCCGGTGCCGCCATCGGGAACGTCCTCGACACCCTGGCCGCGGCACGGCTGGTGACCGTCGGCACCGACGGCGTCGAGGTGGCGCACGAGGCGCTGATCCGCGAGTGGCCACAGCTGCGGTCGTGGCTCGACGAGGGGCGGGACGACCTCCGGGTCCAGCGTCACGTCACGACCGCGGCCACGGCGTGGGATGCCTCGGGGCGCGAGCCCACCGAGCTCTACCGCGGTCCGCGCTTGGCGACCGCCCTCGATTGGCTGGCGCGTGCCCCCCATCTGTCGGCCCTCGAGCGGGACTTCGTCGAGGCGAGTCGCGAGCACAGCGAGCGAACCGAGCGGGCCCGGGCCCGAGCGCACCGCCGCCTGCGGGTGTTGCTCGGTGCCACCGCCCTCGGACTGGTGATCGCCTTGGCGGGCGCGTCGCTGGCCGTCGTGCAGAGCCGGCGGGCCAGCTCGGCTCGCGACCGCGCCGACGTGGCACGGCTCACGGCGGAGTCCAGGGCGCTGGTGGAACGTCAGCCCGACGTCGGGCTCCTCGTGGCCGCGGAGGCGTATCGCCGCCGGCAGGACACCGGCACGAGGAGTGCGCTGCTCAGTGGCCTCGAGACCCACCCGCTCCTGGAGGGGTTGCTCTACGGCGTGAAGTCGGGGCTCGGCGCCGCGGTGTTCACCCCCGATGGCAAGCTGCTCGTCACGCCGACGTCCGATGGCACCGGCACGCTGCTGTGGGACGCGGCGTCCCGTCGACGGGTCGCGGTGCTCGACGCGAACGACGACGTCCTGCTGGGCGCGGCCGTCAGCCCTGACGGCCACTGGCTGGTCGTACCGGCCTCGCACGAGGTCGACGACGGCCAGCCCGTCGGCAACCTCCAGGTGTGGGACCTCCGGGCCCGCCGGCTCCTCCGCGTCGTCCCCAGCCCCGGGGGCGCGCTCACGTCGGCGTGGTTCAGCGCCGACGGGCGGACACTCGTGACCCAGGGCGGGCCGGAGCCCGTCGAGCCGTTCCCGACCCTCGCGGTGGTGTGGGACACGTCCACATGGACGCCCGTGGGTCAGCCGTTGCAGGTGGCCGAGCAGTACCTGGGGGACAACGTGATCGTCGTCAGCGGCGACGGCCGACTGCTGGCCCTGCCCGGACCGGATGACACCGTGGTGGTGTGGAACGTGGCGGAGAGGCGGCCCATCGGGTCACCACTGTCGACCGATGTCTCCGGCGCCAGGGCACTCGCGATGAACACCGACGGCTCGATGCTCGCGGTTGGCGGTGGGAGCGGAAGGGTGGCGCTCATCGACCCACTGACCGGCGCGACTCGGGGCCGTGAGCTCGCCATCCCGAGCGGCGTCCCGACGTCGATGGAGTTCGATCCCGACGGCAGCGTGCTCGCTGTCGCCAGTGACGAGGGGCGCACCCAGCTCTTCGGCGTGCCGGATGGCGAGCCGCTCGGGCCCCCCTTGGCCGGGAGCGCATCGGCGATCAGCGACGTGACGTTCAGTCGCGACGGGAGCCGGATGGCCACCGTCGGCATCGACCGCACCGGAGCCCTCTGGCGACTCGACGGCCGTCGAGCGATCGGGACGGCGGTCGCGGGTCACAGTGCTCCGGTCGTCCAGGCGCAGTACTCCGCTGACGGCCGACTCCTGGTGACCGCGGGGAAGGACGGCAGGGTTGTCGTGCGAGATGCCCGGACCAACCGGGTGCTCCGCGTGCTGGAGCCCGGTGGCGACGTGCTGACCGCGGTCCTCGACCCGAAGGGGCGACGCGTGGCCGTCGGTGGGACGAGCGGAAAGGTGCGCCTCTTCGACGTCGCATCCGGTGCAGCGGGGCCCGAGCTCGACGTGGGCGACGCATGGGTCGAGGACCTCGCGTTCAACGCGGCCACCGGCGAGCTGGCGATCGCAGTCGACAGGGTGAAGGCCTCGCCCGACTTCGCGGGCGACGATCCCGGCCGTCTCGTCGTGTGGAACCCCGGCACCGGCACGCAGGTGGGCGCGCCGATCACCGAGCCGCACGGGTACCCGCTCGCCGTCGCGTGGCGGCATGACGGACGTGAGCTCGCGGTCCTGAGCGACAACAACCTGGTCCGGCTCTACGACGGGCGGACGCACCGGCAGCTCGGCCGCGTCATCTACAGCCCCGACACCCCCTTCCTCAGCCTCGCCTTCTCGCCTGACGGCAGCCGCCTGGCCACCGGGCTTGCTTCGGGCGTCGTCCGTCAGTGGTCGACGGCGTCCCAGGCCCAGGTCGGCGCTGATCTGAAGGGCCACACCGGGCCGGTCGCAGGGGTTGCCTACAGCCCCGACGGCAGGATGCTCGCGTCCACCGTCGTCGGGTACGGCACCACGCGCCTGTGGGACGCGCAGAGTGGCTCGCCCATCGGCGCCCAGCTCACTGCGGGGCGCACGCCCTTCACCGACCGCACCTTCGTTCTGGAGCAGTTCCTGGGGAGCCGGCCCGCCTTCAGTCCCGACGGAACCCGTCTCGCCACCCCGGGCTTCGACGGGCTCACGACGATCTGGGACCTGCGACCGGGCCAGTGGCAACGGGCCGCGTGTGCCCTCGCCGGCCGTTCCCTTTCTCGCGCCGAATGGGCCCAGTACGTCAGCGCGAGCGGGTCGCCGCGCACGTGCGAACCGTGACTCTGCGCTGACGGCTGCCTCGCGAGCGCCGACCACGCAGCAGAGCGCGACAGTGGGGAGGTGCGCCGGGTCAGCATCGAGGAGCGGCGGGCCCGGCTCGGGCGTCGCCATCGTCTGCTGGGCTCGGCACGCACCGACGACGTCGTCGCCATCACCAGCAGCTTGGTCGGCCTGCACAGCAGCGATCCGGCGACGGTGGTGCTTTCCGCCGCGGCCCGCATGCGCACACCCAGCGTCGCCGCCGTGGAGTCCGCCCTCTACGACGACCGGGTACTGGTCCGAACCCTTTGCATGCGACGGACGATGTTCGTCGTCCCGGTCGAGCTGGTGCCGGTGGTGCAGGCGGCGTGCACCGACGCGCTCGTACCGGGCGAGCGGCGCCGCACGCTGCAGTTGCTGGAGGGCAGCGGAGTGCGCGACGCCGCCCGTGTGCTGCGCCGGCTGGAGCGGGCCACGTACGCGGCGATCGTCGAACGCGGTGAGGCCACGGGCGCCGAGCTGGCCCGCCTCGTGCCCGGGCTCGATCACAAGATCCCCGTCGGTGAGGGAAAGAAGTGGGCGGGGACGATCGGCGTCTCGACCCGCGTGCTGTTCCTGCTCTCGACCGAGCAGCGCATTGTGCGGGGGCGGCCCAAGGGGTCGTGGACGAGCAGTCAGTACCGATGGGCGCCCATCACAGCGTGGCTGCCGGACGGAGTGCCGAGCTGGAGCGCCGACGAGGCGCGCGTGGAGCTGGTCCGCCGGTGGCTCCTCGCCTTCGGACCCGGCACGGTCGCCGACATCAAGTGGTGGAGCGGCCTGACGATGGGAGCGGTGCGCAAGGCGCTGGCCACCCTCGACGCCGAGGAGGTCGACCTGGGCGGGACGACGGGTGTGTCGCTCCCCGGCGACGGTCCCGTCCGACCGCTCGGCCGGCCGTGGGTGGCGCTGCTGCCCGGGCTCGACGCCACGACAATGGGTTGGCAGCAGCGGGAGTGGTACCTCGGCGAGCACGGCCCCGCAGTGTTCGACCGCAACGGCAACGCGGGCCCCACGGTGTGGGCCGACGGACGAGTGATCGGCGGGTGGTCCCAGCGGGCGACCGGTGAGATCGCCTTCCGACTGCTCGAGGACGTGGGCTCGGATGTCGGCGCCGCGGTCGGGGCGGAGGCGGCCCGGTTGGAGGCATGGCTCGGCGATGTGCGCGTCACCCCCCGCTTCCCGACACCGCTGCAACGCGAGCTGCTGGACTGACACCGCGTTGAGCGGGGCGGGCTCGAGGCCTTCGACGTGGCGGAGCCGAACTGGCGCGAGGCCCTCGACGCGTACGCGCCTGCGGACTTCGCCCTGTCCGAGTCACCACGCTTCGTGGGTCGCGCCGTCGTGTCGCTCGCGGTGGATCCTGACCGGGCGCGCTGGAACCAGCGGTCGGTCACGTCCGGTCAGCTGGCAGCCGAATACGGCTTCACCGACGTCGACGGTTCCCAACCCGAGGTCTGGCGGTTCATGGAGGCCCGGGAGCGGGGCCTCGACGCCAGCTACGACGACTACCGCTGACGCTGCGCGACAGGCGCGCTGTCTCGGCTCAGAGCGCGGCGAGCGCTTCTCTGTCGGTCGTCAGCCCCCGTTCGACCTCGGCCAGCGCGCCTCGTGACAGCTCGTCGTCCTGCTCGGCGAGCGCGGCGGTGACGTGCTCCGCCAGCCGGTCGAGGTGCTCGAGCACGAGGCCGCGCACTTCGTCGTCGCTCGCGTCGCCGCGCCACAGGACCGGCGGCTTGCGCCCGGCCACGCTCGACATGCTCGCGAGCGGTGAGACACCGAGCGCTTCGTCCCGCTCGACCAGCCGTCGGGCCCACCCGCCGAGATCGGCGAAGAGCCGGTCGAGGACGGTGTGGAGGGCGTGGGTCTCGGGCACGCGCCGGTGGGCCTGCTTGACGTCCTGCACCACGTCGATGACCTCGCTCAGCACCTGGTTGAGGGCTGCCAGCGGATCATGGGGCGGGGACGTGCTCACCGCGCCAACCATACGGCGCCGCTCGTCCTACCCTCGTGGCGGAGGACCCATGGCAGACGACGACGAGGCGCTGGACGAACCGTTGCCGGCGGGCCGCTTCTCGACCTGGCTGGCCGGGATGCAGCGCGCCCTCGACGGCGAGGCGATGGCGGACGTGCCGTGCGACGGGTGCACCGCGTGCTGCACGTCATCACAGTTCGTCCACATCGGGCCCGAGGAGTCACAGGCCCTCGCGCACATCCCCAGGCGGTTGTTGTTCCCTGCCCCGGGACTGCCCGCCGGGCATGTCGTCCTCGGCTATGACGAGCGCGGCCACTGCCCGATGCTGGTCGACGGCGCCTGCTCGATCTACGAGCACCGGCCCCGCACCTGCCGGACCTATGACTGTCGTGTGTTCGAGGCCGCCGGTGTCGAGCTCGACCCAGGCGAGAAGCCTGCCATCGCCCGCCGGGCCCGACGCTGGCGCTTCGACCATCCCACCGAGACGGACCGCGTCGAGCACGAAGCGGTCCGGGCGGCCGCTCGCTTCGTGCGCGACCGCACCCAAGCGACCCAACGGGCGGTGCTCGCCGTCCGCACGTACGCCGACTTCATCGGAGACGAGAGCCCGCCGGCCTGACCGACGCAACACGAGCGCGCAGAGGGAGAACTCACTACGGTCGCCGGCATGCCGGAGCGGGTCGACGTCGACGTCTGCGTGGTGGGCGCCGGATACGCGGGGCTCACGGCGGCGCGGCGGTTGCACCAAGCGGGAAGGTCGGTGGCGGTCCTGGAGGCGCGCGATCGCGTTGGCGGCCGCATCTGGACCCAGCACCTGGCAGACGGCACGCCGGTGGACCGCGGTGGGGCGTGGCTGGGACCGCAGCACGACGCCGTCTTCCGACTGGCGGGCGAGGTCGGCGTGTCCACGTACAAGACATGGGTCAAGGGCGCGCACCTCCTGATCGACGGCGAGCGCACACGGCGCTACACGGGACTGATCCCGAAGATCAGCCCTCTTGCCGTGCTCACCATCGCGTTGGCCCAGCTCAAGGTCGACCGCATGGCGAAGAAGGTGCCGCTGGATGCACCGTGGACCGCGGCGCGCGCGGCCGAGTGGGACTCGCGCTCGGTGGCGTGGTGGCTGGAGCGCACGGGCATCCGCACGACCATCGGCCGCGACCTGTTCGAGATGGCGGTGCGAGGCCTCTTCACCGGCGACCTCGCGGACACGTCGTTGCTGCACCTGCTGTTCCTCGTCCACTCCCACGGGAGCATCAACACGCTCTTCTCGATCGAGAAGGGATCACAGGAGAACATGGTCGAAGGAGGAGCCGGGTCGATCGCCCGTCGAGTGGCGGACGACCTCGGCGACGCGGTTCGGCTGCACGCGCCGGTGCGATCCATCGCTCAGCGCCAGGACGGAGTGGTCGTCGAGGGCGGCGACGTCGCAGTGCACGCCCGCCACGCGGTGGTCACCGCGCCGCCCGCCCTCGTGGCCGAGATCGCCTTCGACCCCGGGCTGCCTCCCGACCGACTCGACCTCTACCGCAAGTCCATCGCCGGACCGGAGTCCAAGACCCTCGTCGTCTACGACGAGCCGTTCTGGCGGGCCAGCGGCTTCAGCGGACAGACCTCGGAGCCCGGCTCGGCGTCAGAGGTGACACTGGACGCGTCGCCCTCCTCCGGACGGCCGGGCGTCATCGCGTCGTTCGCGTTCGGCAACGTCGCGTCCCGCGTCGACGCCCTCGATGCGGGGGAGCGCCGCCAGGCCGTCCTCGATGCGCTGACGGCCAGGCTGGGGCCGCGAGCGGCATCACCGGTCGAGTTCATCGAGACGCCGTGGTGGAAGGAGGAGTGGACGCGTGGCTGCTCCATGGCCCACTTCGCGCCGGGGTTGCTCACGCGCTACGGGCCCCTGCTGCGCGAGCCGATGGGCCGGATCCACTGGGCCGGCACCGAGACCTCCACCATCTCCCATGGTGCCATCGACGGGGCGGTGCGCTCGGGCGAGCGAGCGGCGGCGGAGATCCTCGACCGCAGCTGAACCGGTCAGCTCGACGCCAAGAGACCCAGTCGCTCGAGGGTGGACCGGAAGGCGGGGTGGAGCTCGAGGCCGTCCAGCTCGGCCCAGCTGACCCACGCCGTCGCCGACGTCTCCCAGTGCAGGCGATCGGGCGCCTCGAAGCGCTCCGGCACGTCCACCACCACCGTCCAGTACGACCAACCCCCGTGATCGTCCTCGTGGATGGTGGCGACGTCGAAGGACTCGAGGGGCAGACCGATCTCCTCGGCGAACTCGCGCAGCGCACCTTCCAGCGCCGACTCGTCACTGTGGAGCGCGCCGCCGGGGATGGCCCACGTCCCTCCCTGGTGGCAGTGGGGCGACCGTTGGGCGACGAAGACGGACTCGCCGGACCGCACCAGCACGCCGGCCGCGCCGTAGCGGCCCCAGCGCAGGCTCCCGTCGGAGAGGGTGATGAACCCATCGCCGTGCACAGCGCCGTTCTACCGCAGCGGCGGCTCGACGGGCACTAGGGTCCGCGCCGACTGAGGAGGCAGACGTGGACTCGTTCGCAGGGCGGTTGGCAGTGGTGACGGGCGGAGGAAGCGGCATGGGCCGCGAGCTCGTGGTGCAGCTGGCGGCCGATGGATGCTCGGTCGCGACGTGCGACGTCAACGAGGGCGCGCTGGCCGAGACGGCCGAGCTGGCTCAGGCCGGAGCCCCCGAGGGCGTGCGGGTCAGCACCCACCTCTGTGACGTCGGCGACGAGGTCCGAGTCAACGCGTTCCGCGATGCGGTGCTCGCGCAGCACGGCACAGAGCACATCGACCTGCTCTTCAACAACGCCGGCATCGCGGGCGGCGGCAGCTTCATCACCTCCAAGCGCGAGGAGTGGGAGCGCACGTTCGGCGTGACATGGGGCGGGGTCTACAACTGCACCCGCGCGTTCGTGCCCGCCCTCATCGCCAGTGAGGACGCCTACCTGGTCAACACCAGCAGTGTGAACGGCTTCTGGGCCTCGCTCGGTCCTGGCATGCCCCACACGGCCTACAGCACGGCCAAGTTCGCGGTGAAGGGCTTCTCGGAGTCGCTGATGGAGGACTTCAAGGTCAACGCGCCGCACGTCAAGGTGGCGGTCGTCATGCCGGGGCACATCGGCACGAACATCGTCACCAACACCCGGCTGGCCCACGGCTCCGACCCTGACGCCATGACGCCAGAGGAGTTGGACGACGTGCGCACGATGATGGCGAGGCGTGGCATCCCGGCGGAGGGCATCGCGGATGGCGACCTCCAACAGATGGTCAAGATGATGGGGGAGATGTTCCGCGACAACGCGCCCATGTCCGCCGCTTCCGCCGCGACGAGGATCCTCGACGGCGTGCGCGCCGGTGAGTGGCGCATCCTGGTCGGCGACGACGCCCACAAGCTCGACGAGGCGGTGCGCGCCGATCCCGAGCGGGCTTACGAGCCGGACGGCCCGACCCTCGGCACCATCGTCCCCTGATCCGCTCGACGAACGCGCACGGCGCGGTGCTTGTGTGCAATGACCGGGGCTATGCCCCGGGTCATTGCACAGAACGACAACGGGCGGCTCTCGTCCGCAAGGGGTCTGGGGTGGGGTAGACCGGACCTCATGCAGATCGGCGTGGTGTTCCCGCAGACCGAGCTGGGCGGCGACGTGGGCGCGGTGCGGGCCTACGCCGAAGGCGTGACGGCGCTCGGGTACGAGCACATCCTCGTGTACGACCACGTGGTGGGCGCCGACCCCGCCGTGCACGAGGGTTGGGCCGGCCCGTACGACGTGCACACCACCTTCCACGAGCCGTTCGTGCTCTTCGGCTACCTCGCGGCCGTGACGTCGCTCGAGTTGGTGACTGGCATCATCATCCTGCCGCAGCGTCAGACGGTGCTCGTCGCCAAGCAGGCGGCCGAGGTCGACCTGTTGACCAACGGCCGGTTCCGCCTCGGTGTCGGGTTGGGTTGGAACGCGGTGGAGTACGAAGCGCTCGGCAAGAACTTCCACGACCGAGGACGGCGCATGGAGGAGCAGGTCGCGGTGATGCGCATGCTCTGGACGCAGCAGACCGTCACCCACAAGGGCGCGAGCGAGGTCGTCACCGGCGCGGGTCTGGCTCCGCTGCCGGTGCAGCGCCCCATCCCGGTGTGGTTCGGCGCCGCCTCCGAGCCCGCGCTGCGCCGCGCCGGCCGGCTGGCCGACGGTTGGTTCCCGATGGTGCCGCCGGGGCCGCGCCTCGACGAGCTCAAAGCAGTGGTGGACGAGGCGGCGCGTGAAGTGGGACGCGACCCGTCGTCGCTCGGCATGGAAGGACGGGTGGCGTGGGGCGACAAGGGCGTCGAGCAGGTCGTCGATCACGTGGGCCGGTGGGAGCGAGCCGGCGCCACCCACCTCGGGGTCAACACGATGGGAGCGGGGCTCGGAGGTGTCGACGGCCACCTGGCCGCGCTCAGCAGAGCAGCCGAGGGCCTCGGGCTCGGCGGGCGCTGACCTCATGACCAACCGGCGCACCAAGATCGTGGCGACCGCCGGGCCCGCGACCGACGACGACCGCGTCCTCGCGGCGGTGCTGGCGAGCGGGGTCGACGTGGTCCGCGTCTCCCTCGCCCACGGCAGCGTCACCGACGCCCGCCGTCGCATCGCCGCGGTGCGCGCCGCCGAAGCGCAGCTCGACCGGCCCGTCGGCATCTTCGTCGACCTGCCCGGACCGAAGTTGCGCGTGCGGTCGTTCCCGGACGGCGGCGCATGGCTGGGTGAGGGCACCACCGTGGAGCTGCGCGAAGGTGCGGACGCGACCGGGAGCGACTCGTCGACGATCGCGGTGGAGGGGGCCGGCGTGATCGGCCAGCTGCATCCCGGGGACCGGGTCGCCCTCGGTGACGGCGGCGTCTCGCTCGTGGTCGAGCGGGTCGACAGCGCGGGCAAGGCCGTGGCCGTCGTCCGCAACGGCGGCCGGCTCCTCGGTCGTCCCGGGCTGCACCTGCCTGCGTCCCGGATATCCACCGCCACGCCGACCCCCGACGACCTGCGCCTGCTCGAGGGCGTCCTCGATGCGGGCATCGACGCGGTGGCCGTCTCCTTCGTGCGTGCGGCTGACGACATCATCCGCGTCCGGCGGGCGTGCGGCGGGACCGGAGCGTTCGTGATCGCAAAGATCGAGACCCAGGAGGCGGTCGACGCGCTCGACGAGATCGTGCAGGCGTCTGATGTGATCATGGTCGCCCGCGGCGACCTGGGCGTGCGCTGCCGGCTGGAAGACGTGCCCCACTACCAGAAGCGCATCATCCGTACTGGCATCTTCTACGGCCGACCGGTCATCACCGCCACCCAGATGCTCGAGTCGATGGTGCACGCGCCGGTGCCGACGCGCGCCGAGGTGAGTGACGTGGCCAACGCCGTGTTCGACGGGACCTCGGCCCTGATGCTGTCGGCCGAGACAGCCATCGGCGACGATCCGGCCGTCACCGTGAGCACCATGAGCACGATCGCAGCGCGGGCCGAACGCGACTTCGACCATGTGGCGTGGAGCTCCCGCCTGGTGTCCGAACAACCTGTCCGGCTCGAACACGCGTCGCCGACGCAGCGCATCACCGAAGCGACCTCGGCGGCCGCCTTCAGTGCCGCCGTCGACGCGGGCGCCGTCGCCATCATCGCCTGCACCAGCAGCGGCACGACCGCCCGCGTCATTGCTCGCTTCCGTCCGCCGGTGCCCATCCTCGCGGCCACGCCGTCCGAGCGGACGCTGCGCCAGCTCACTTTGTCGTGGGGCGTCGAGCCGGTGCTCGCCGAGCGCCGCGCCACCACCGACGAGATCGTGTGGTTCGCGGTGCAGGAGGCGGTCGAGCGGGGGATGGCCAAACGCGACGACGTGGTCGCGGTGCTGGCCGGCGATCCCCACGACCCGGCGCCGGCAACCGACACGCTGCGACTCGTGCGCGTCCGCTGACCAACCCCGCACACAACGAGCGTTGCGGTCTCGGCGGGCCTGTCGTGGGCCGTCCGCCAAACCATTGCAGAGAAGTGGGGCCCGTTTTGCCCGATCTGCCAGGTTTCCACCCCCGCTTCTCTGCACAGTTTTCCGCGTCGGACGCGAACGGACGCCGCCACCTGGACCTGGTGCACTTGGGCGCATTCCTGGGCACGGAGGTGCACCAGATCCGCGGGGGAAGAGTCGGCCTGTGGGTCAGTCGACGTGGGGCGCGATGGCGGTGAGGATCCGGTCGAAGATCTCGTCCACCGCACCGGTGCCGTCGACGGCGACGAGAATGCCCCTGTCGCGGTAGAAGGCGAGCAGCGGCTCGGTCAACCGCTCGTAGACGTCGAGGCGGGCGCGGATGGTCACCTCGTTGTCGTCCATCCGCCCCGCCTCCGCGCCCCGATGCAGGAGTCGCCGCACGAGCTCGTCGGTGCCGACGCGAAGGCTCACGACCGCGTGGAAGGTACGAGCTCGGTCCTGGCCCCAGCGGAACGCCGACTCCGCCTGCTCCAGCGTGCGCGGGAAGCCGTCGAGCACGAAGCCCTCGAGGGGTGGAGGCCCGGCGATGGCAGTCCCGACCAGTTCGAGCACGAGCGCATCCGGGACGAGGTCGCCGCGATCCATGAACCCCTGGGCCGTCTGGCCGATGGATGTGCCGTCGGCCACGTGCTTCCGTAACAGGTCGCCGGTGGCCAGGTGGGGCACGTGGTAGTGCTCGGCCAGCCGCGTACCTTGCGTCCCCTTGCCCGCACCGGGCGCCGCCAACAGCAGAGCCCGCAGGGTCACGGCTGTCGAGCGTAGGCCGGTCAGGACGTACGGAAGGGGCGGCCGCCGACGGTGTCCACCGTCGCGAACTCCTCGACCGGGCGCCGGCTGAGGCGGCGGAGCTGACGCACGGGACGGCCGAGGGCGATGACGGCGGCCAACGCCAGGTGCTCCGGCGCGTCGAGGAGCGCCTTCACCTCGGGCTCGGCCCGCACGCACATGGTGGTGATGACGCCCCCGAGACCCTCCTCGCGCGCGGACAGCAGCACGTTCCAGGCGAACGGGTAGACGGACGCGCCACCGGCGAACCCGTAGCGATCGAGGTCACGGTCGAGCGCGGCGACGGCGCCCAGGTCAACGAACAAGGCGAGGAGCACCGGTGCGGCATCGAGGTGCTCGGCGAACCCGCCGGGCCCGGCCGCGGCCGCGGCCGCCACCTCGGGCGCGCCTGCGGCCGCGCGTGCCTCCGCGTCGCGGTCGTTGACCGGTGACCACGGGCGCATCCCCGCGGCGGAGATGGCCAAGTACTCGTACCAACCGGGCAGATAGAGGTCGCGAAGGGCGCGCTTCTTGGCCGGGTCCTGCACCACCACGACCCGCCACCCTTGGCTATTTCCCCCGCTCGGGGAGAAGCGCGCCGTGTCGAGGATGCGCCACAGCACGTCGTCCGCCACCGGTTCGGGTCGGAACTCACGGACGGCGCCGGTGGTGCGGAGGGCTTCGAGCAGGTCCATGTCCTCCTGGTTAGCCTCCCGGCCATGTCGATCACCACCATTGCCGAGATGGCGCGGGTGCACGGGCGTGAGCGTCCCGACCGTCCCGCCTTGACCTACGGCGACCGCACCTGGACCTTCGGGGAGCTCGACGCCCGTTCGAGCCAGGTCGCCCAGGCCCTCGCGGCCGAGGGCGTCGGGCCGGACGATCGAGTGGCGTTCCTCGACAAGAACAGCGTCGAGTACTTCGAGCTGCTGCTGGGCGGCGGCAAGATCAACGCCGTCAACGTGGCGGTGAACTGGCGCCTGGCCCCACCTGAGGTCGCGCAGATCGTGCAGGACTCGCAGGCCAAGGTGTTCGTCGTGGGCGCAGAGTTCGTCCCGGTGCTCGACCAGATCGAGTCGGAGCTGGCAACGGTGAAGAAGTTCATCGTCGTGGGCGACCACGCCCGTCATCAGGACTACGAGAGCTGGGTCGGCGCACAACCGGCCGAGGACCCCGGTGTGCAGTCCGGTCCCGACGACGTGGCCTTTCAGCTGTACACGTCGGGCACCACCGGCCTGCCCAAGGGCGTGATGCTCACCAACAACAACCTGTTCGCGCTCCTGCCGACGGCGGCGCCGGACTGGGGCTTCGACGAGAACAGCGTGAACCTCGTCGCCATGCCGCTGTTCCACATCGGTGGGAGCGGGTATGCGACCGTCGGACTCTTCGTCGGCTGCCATTCGATCCTGATGCGCGAGGTCGATCCGGTCGCCATGTTGCAGCTGATTCCGGAGAAGGGCGTCACCAACCTCTTCGCGGTGCCCGCCGTGCTGCAGTTCATGCTCATGGTCCCGGGCGTGCAGGACATGGACTTCTCTGCGTTGCGAACCATCGTCTACGGCGCGTCACCCATCTCGGTGGAGGTGCTGTCGAAGTCCATCGGGGTGTTCGGGTGCAACTTCATCCAGGCCTACGGGATGACGGAGACCACGGGCGCCATCGTCTGCCTCATGCCCGAGGACCACGACCCGCACGGCCCCAACGCCCACCGTCTGCGCGCCGCGGGGAAGCCCATAACCGGCGTCGAGCTGCGCGTCGTGTCCGCGGAAACCGGCGAGGACGCTGCGGTTGGCGGGGTCGGGGAGATCTGGGCCCGCACCGGCCAGAACATGAAGGGCTACTGGCAGAAGCCGGCCGAGACGGCGGCGACCATCACCCCCGACGGATGGCTCAAGACGGGTGACGCCGGCTACTTCGACGACGACGGCTACCTCTACATCCACGACCGGGTCAAGGACATGATCATCTCGGGGGGCGAGAACATCTACCCGGCCGAGATCGAGAACGCGCTCATGTCCCACCCCGACGTCGCCGACGTCGCTGCCATCGGCGTCCCCAGCGACAAGTGGGGCGAGACGGTGAAGGCCATCGTCGTGAGGGCCGAAGGCACCGACCCGTCGGCCGATGACATCGTCACCTTCAGCCGTGAGCGCCTTGCCGGGTTCAAGTGCCCGACGTCCGTGGAATTCGTGGCCGAGCTGCCCCGCAACCCGTCCGGCAAGATCCTGCGGCGCGAGCTGCGTGCGCCCTACTGGAAGGGCAAGGAGCGCGGCGTCAACTAGCTCTTCTTGGCGCGGCTGGGCGCGACCCGCGGCGGCTCGTCGGGCTGCTTGGGGTAGACGGGCGGCCAGGGTGCGTCCATGAGGCCGCTCTCGCGGTCGCGGCGGTGCATCTCGAGCAAGGGCTCGAGCGACTGCGGCGCGTCGTTCATACCCAGCCACGGGTCGCCGACCGATTCGAGCCGAGACGGCAGGGTGGCCAGGTTCAGGTCGTCGGGGTGGATGTCGTCGATCTCGTCCCACGCGACCGGTGTCGATACCTGGCCGCCGATGCGGGCGCGCACCGACCAGGCGCCGAACACGGTCTTGTGCGGCGCGTTCTGGTTGAAGTCGATGAAGACGCGCGTGCCGCGCTCTTCCTTCCACCATGCGGCGGTGATGAGGTCGGGACGACGGCGCTCGAGCTCGCGCGCGGCCGCCACCGCCGCGAAGCGCACGTCGTAGGAGTTCCACCGCGGCTCGAGTCGCACGTACACATGCAGGCCGCGGTTGCCGGTCGTCTTCGGATAGCCGACGATGCCGAGATCACCGAGCAGCGCCCGCACCTCGCGCGCGGCGGCGCGGATGTGGGTGAAGTCGGTGCCGGGCGTCGGGTCGAGGTCGAGACGCAGCTCGTCGGTGTGCTCGGGGTCGGCGGCCATCGAGGGCCACACGTGGAAGCCGAGGCAGCCCATGTTGACGGCCCACAGCACATGGGCCAGGTCGGCAGCCACGAGGGCCTGTGACGTCGTGCCGTTGGGCGTGCTCACGATGGTGGTCTGCAGCCAGTCCGGGTGGTCCTTCGGGACCCGCTTCTGAAAGAACGAGGAGCCCGCCGCTCCTTCCGGGAAGCGCTGCATCAGCACGGGACGTCCGCCCATCGCGCGCATGAGCGGTTCCTCGACACGCTGGTAGTGCTCGACGAGATCGCCCTTGGTCTCACCCCGCTCCGGGAAGAAGACCTTCTCGGGGTGGGTGATGGGGACGTCGTGCCCGGCTGCCATGACCACGCGACCACGGTAGGTCCTACTCTGAGCGGGTGCTGCTCGTCCACGAGGTCCACCACGTCCAGGGCCGCCGCGCCGAGGAGTTCGAGGCGTGCTACCGGGAGGGCTGGATGTCGGCCCTCGGTGAGGGCGACGACGCCCGGCTGCTGTGGTTCCTACACCAGGCCCACGGCACCGGGCCCGCCTACACGATGGTCACCGTCACCGCGGTGGCGTCGGCCGACGCGCTGGGCCGACTGCAGGACCGGGTGCGGCGGGGCGACCTGCGGACGTGGGCGCGCGATGTCGACGGGCTGCGCCACGACGCGATCGCCAAGGTCCTCGAGCCGGCGACCTTCTCGCCGTTGCTGGAGCTCGACCTCGGCGGGGTGCCGGTGGCGAGCGTCGAGCGCGGTCCCGGCCTGGCGCTGTTCATGGAGGACACCGCCTGGCCCCATCCCGGCCACCTCGACGCGTACCTCGAACGGGCCGGCTCGCTCTACGTCGAGACACTGCGCCGCGCCGCTGCTGCCGATCGCGGCCTGCTCGAGCTGGTCGCGGTGCTCGTCCCCGCCTTCGGCGCCGGTCCCGAGCGCGAGGTCGTGCTGTGGCAGCGCATCGGCAAGCCCGAGATGCTGCTCCCGCTGCTCAACCGCGAGGTGCCGGCCGCCTATCAGGGTCCCGGCACATGGATGCGCGAGGCCCTCGAGGTGCGCGACCGGTGGGAGAGCCGCCTCCTGCGCGTCGCGTCCTGGTCGCCGCTCGCCTGACTCACCGCAGCGCGGGGAGGACCTCGGACGCGAAGGTCCGGTGGGCGACGGCGGACTCGGCTCGGTCGGCGTTGATGGACGGTCCGATGATCACCAGCCGGTCGAGCCCGAGGTCGACCAGTTCCCGCAACCGGGCGACGCACTCGTCTGCGGGCCCGAGCACGGCGAAGCGGGCTGCGAAGTCGGGCGTCAGCGCCTCGGTCTGCGGCGCGCCGGCCCGGGTGTGATGGGTCATGTCGTAGGCCGCGTGCACCTCGTCCAGTACCGCGCGCGACGCGTCGTCCACCGGACCGGTGGTGACGCCGTGCATGACCGAGAAGCGAGCGAAGGACGCCAGCCCGCCTGACGCCACCTGCAGGGCCACGTCACGTTCGGGATGGGCGACGACGTTGACGTACGCCCCGAGTGACAGTCCGTCCTCGGGCAGACCGGCAGCGCGGCGCGCGTCCAGCACCTGCTCACGGGCCCAGGCCACCCGAGCCGGATCGGCGCCGACAGCGAACGTCACCCGATCGGCGAGCCGGGCAGCCAGTGCAAGAACGCGCGGCCCGGTCGCGGCCACGTCCACCGGCACCTTGGGCGTGACCATCGAAACCCAGTGCATGCGGCTCTCGGATGGCGCGCCGGCCAGCCCGAGCGTGTCGATCGAGGTGTTGGTCGCGTCGAACGGCACGGCCTCGCCCCGGAGGTAGGACTGCAGCGTGGTGAGGTAGTGCTCGAACTCGGCGACCGGCGCGGGTGCTCGGCCGATGTGGGCGAGGGCCGAGTCACCGCGGCCGATGCCGAGGACGGCCCGTCCTCCGGACTCGCCCTGCACGCTGGCGATGGCGGCAGCGGTGACGGCCGGGTGGCGGGTGACGGGATTGGTGACGCCGGTGCCCAGCTGCAAACGGTCGGTGCTGCGCGCCGCGATCGCCAGCGCCACATAGGGGTCGCCCGCCAGGTTCTGCGAGTCGACCATGAGGAGGCCGTCGTAGCCGGCCATCTCGGCCCGTTCCGCTTGGCGCGCGACGAAGCCGGGCACTCCGGCACCGACGGTCCAGACCTCGGCGCCCACCCTGCGCCGACCTAGCTGTTCTTGGGGAGCTCGGAGAACGGCGTGATCTTGTCGTTGTTGGGCTCCTTGGGCAGCCCGAGCACGCGCTCGCCGATGATGTTCTTCTGGATCTGGTCGGTGCCGCCGTAGATGGGCGGCGCCTGCGCGTACAGCGCGGTGGTGGTGATGCCGGTGAGGAACGGGTTGCCCGTCGCGTCGTCGAGGATCTTCTTGTGGGCGTCGTCGTACGCGTGCAGCGTGCCGTAGGCGCCGATGATCTGCAGACCGAGATCGCGCTGCAGGCGGACCGAGTCGCTCATCGACAGCTTGGCGATGTTGGCCATGCCCGGCAGGTCCCGGCCGGCTGCCTTGGCCGCCTTCACCCGCTCGGCGCTGTAACGGCCGATCTCGCCGATCGTGTGGAGCTTGGCCAGACCCTGACGGATGACCGGGTCGGTGTTCGTGCCGTTGCCCTTCGCCATGTCGATGAGGAACTGCGCGCTCGACCGGCGGGGCCGGCCGCTCTCCCGCTTGGGCTTGGCGCCGCCGCGCGCCGAGACGTAGTCACCCGCGCGCCGCCCGAGCTGCTTGGCGACCGTGCCGGGCAGGGCCGAGCCCTCGGCGCCGCCGCCGCCCGCGCCGAGTCCGGCCCGCTCGTGCATGAGGGTGGCGTTGGCGACGGCCCAGCCGTTGTTGACGTCGCCGATGACGGCCGACGCGGGCACGCGCGCGTCCGTCATGAAGACCTCGTTGAACATGGCGTGGCCGGTCATCTCACGCAGCGGGCGGATGTCGATGCCGGGCTGGTGCATGTCGATGGCGAACCACGTGATGCCCTGATGCTTCGGCGCATCGGGGTTGGTGCGGGCCAGCAGCATCCCGAGGTCGGCGATCTGTCCGCCCGACGTCCACACCTTCTGGCCGTTGACGACGTACTCCTCGCCGTCCTGCACGGCCTTGGCGGTGAGGCCGGCCAGGTCGGACCCGGCGCCAGGCTCGCTGAAGAGCTGGCACCAGGCCTTCTGTCCCGTGACGATGTCGCGCACGTACAGGTCGATCTGCTCCTGGCTCCCGTAGTCGGCGATGGTCGGCGCGGCCAGGAGCAGGCCGAGCCCGGCGGGCGGCCCGAGAGCGCCGAAGTTCCCGATCTCCTGGAGGACCTTGACCGCGTCGCTGCGGGGGACGCCCTTGCCGTACGCGTTGGGGGGAAGGGTCGGCGCGGCCCAGCCCTCGAGCCCGAGGCGCTCCCACCACTCGCCGACGGTGAGCTCGGGATCCCAGTTCTCCTCGAGCCACGTGCGTAGCTCGTCGATGACGTCGCCCGCCCCCCTGGTCGGCTGGTCTGCGACGGTGGTCATGGTCGGTGTCCTTCCCTGCGTTGCTGTTCTGAAGCCATGTGGCTGCGCGATCGGTGCGATGGTACGGGGAGCGGGCTTGTGTCGGCGAAATGACGACTGGAGGGACGCATGGCACTGCGGGTGATCCAGTGGGCGACGGGTGGCGTGGGCCGAGCCGCCATCGGTGGCGTCGCCGCCCACCCCGAGCTCGAGCTGGCCGGGGTGTGGGTCTCGAGCGAAGCCAAGGCCGGCAAGGACGCCGGCGACCTGGCGGGCATCGAGCCCCTGGGTGTGGCCGCCACGACCGATGTCGACGCCTTGGTGGCGCTGCCGGCCGACTGCGTCCTCTACTCGCCGATCATGGCGGACGACGCGGTGGTGGCTCGTCTGCTTGCGTCGGGCAAGAACGTGGTGACGCCGCTCAACTGGTTCTACCCCGGCCGTCGAGACGTGACCGCGCTCGAGGCCGCCTGCGAGAAGGGCGGCAGCACGCTGCACGGCACCGGCATCCACCCAGGCGGGATCACAGAGCGCTTCCCGCTGATGGTGTCGGCTCTGTCGCAGCGCATCACCCACGTGCGGGCCGAGGAGTTCTCCGACATCCGCACGTACGGAGCGCCTGACGTCATCCGCGACATCATGCTGTTCGGGAAGACGCCGGAGGAGGCGGCCACCAGTCCCATGGTGCAGTTCATGGGCGGTGGCTTCCGCCAGTCGATCGACATGGTCGCCGACACCCTCGGGTTCCGCACCGACCCGAAGGGCCGTGCCAACCACGAGGTCGCGGTCGCCACCGCGCCCATCGACTCGCCCATCGGTGTGATCGAGCCTGGCCTCGTTGCCGCGCAGCGGTTCACGTGGGAGGCGACGGTCGACGGCCAGCCCGTCATCACCGTGCGCACCAATTGGTTCATGGGCCAGGAGCACCTCGACCCGGCGTGGACCTTCGGTCCGAAGGGCGAGCGCTTCGAGGTCGAGGTCACCGGCGACCCGACGAGTCTCGTCACCTTCCACGGATGGCACCCCGTCTCCATCGAGGCCGGCCTCGAACGCAATCCCGGCATCGTCGCGACAGCGACGCACTGCGTCAGCGCCATTCCCTACGTCTGCGCCGCGCCGCCCGGCATCCGCACGTACCTCGACCTCCCCCTGATCGCGGGCCGGGCCGCCCCGGAGCTGCAGTAGTGCACGTTCGATCGGGTAGGAGACGGAGGTGAGCCCCGATCTCATGCCCGCGGCGTTCATCGGCCACGGCAGCCCCATGAACGCGCTCGAGCACAACCGTTACACGGAAGCGTGGCGTGCATTCGGCGAGGCGGTGCCCCCGCCGACCGCGGTGCTGACCGTGTCCGCCCACTGGTACATCAACGCCACCGCGGTGACGGCCACGGCGACGCCTCGCACGATCCACGACTTCTACGGCTTCCCGCAGGCGCTGTTCGACGTGGACTACCCGGCTCCGGGCTCCGAGGCGATCGCCAACGAGGTCGTCAAGGCCGTCGATCCCGTGTGGGTGGGGCTCGACTTCGACAGCTGGGGCATCGACCACGGCACCTGGTCGGTGCTGTGTCACATGTTCCCCAAGGCCGACGTGCCCGTGCTGCAACTGGCCATCAACGCCATGCAGCCGCTCGAGTATCACCTCGATCTCGGAGCGCGGCTGGCGCCGTTGCGGGAGCAGGGCGTGCTGATCATCGCCAGCGGCAACGTGGTGCACAACCTCCGACTGATCGATCCCGGGATGGGTGGACGCGGCACGGACCCGACCGTGCGGTTCGACGAAGAAGTCCGGCGCATCATGACCAGCGAGCCCGGTCGCGTCCTCGACGTGGGAGAGCACGTTGACTTCTCCTACGCGGTCCCGACGCCCGACCACTTCATCCCCTTGCTCTACCTGGCGGGACTGGCCGACGGGGCAGGGCAGGCGTGCCGCACGCTCGTCGACGGCTACGCCCTGGGATCGCTGTCGATGATCTCCTACACGCTCGGGATCGACGTCGACGCGCCGGCCGCGCCCGATGCCGCCCCGGGAGGTGCGAGCCTTCCCGATCCGGAGGACGTCCCGCCCGAGGACACGAACATCTAGTCACTCGCCCAGCAGCCGAGCCAGCACATGCGGCTCGCCCGCCCACGCCTCCTCCAAGGCTTCACGCGGGATGCGGCGCGCTGCGTAGCGGAGGACCAGCGCCACGACCACCACGTCGTCGAGCGGACCGATCACCGGGAGGAACTCGGGGATGAGGTCGATGGGCGACAGCACCCACAGCCCGGCGAAGAGCACTGCCCACTTGACCCGGCGGGGGACGCGCGGGTCCCGCCGAAGCCGGCGCGTCGTGGTCACGCACGCGGGCAGGAACCCGGCGAGGTCGCGCAGCACGCCGGGTGGCAACCGGCGGGCCAGCAGCACGAGCGTCGTCCACGACAGCAACAGCAGCGCGACGCCGACGCCGAGGTAGCGGACCCATGCCACCAACGCACTGTGGCAGAACCCCAGGACAATGCCGGCGCGATACGGCATGCTCACCGCCGGTCATGTCGCGCCGCAATGGATCAGTTCACACAGGCTCGACCGCGTTCCCGACGTGGGCCGTCTCCCGCAGCGGCTGCTCCTTGAGCAGGAAGGTGACGGCGAAGGCGACGGCGATGAGCGGCAGCGAGAAGAGGAACGTCACGTGGATGGACCGCGCCAGCGCCTCGATCACGCCGTGCTTCACGGTGGGCGGCAGGGCGCGGATGGCGGCCGGGCTGCCTGTGAGCGTCTTGGTGTCGATGCCACCCGCCGTCGCTCCCGGCAGCAGTCGGGGCAGGTGGTACGCGAGGCGGTTGTTGAGGATGGCTCCGAACACCGCGACGCCGAACGACGAGCCCATGGAGCGGCTGAACGTCTCGATGCCGGTGGCGGTGCCCATGTCCCGATGCTCGACCGCGTTCTGCACGGCGAGGACCATGACCTGCACGATCATGCCCATGCCGAGACCGAGGATGAACTCGTAGACCGACGACTGGATGCGCGTCGTCCCGACGCCCATGGTCGACAGCAGGAACACGCCGACGAACATCGTCGCTGTGCCGACGATGGGAAAGATCTTGTACCGGCCGGTGCGGGTGATGATGCGTCCCGAACCGATCGACGAGGCCATGAGTCCGGCCATCAGCGGCAGGATCAGCAGGCCCGAGTTGGTGGCCGAGGCGCCGCCCACCGTCTGCAGGAAGAGGGGCAGGAAGATGATGGCCCCGAACATGGCGAACCCCACGAGGAACTCGAGCAGGGTGGCCACGCTGAAGACGGGGTTGCGCCACAGCCGGAGGGGGATGAGGGGCTCGCTCGCGCGGTTCTCGACGGCGAGGAAGGCGGTCAGCAGGACGACGCCGGCCGCGCCCAGGCCGAGGATCTGCGGCGACCCCCATGGGTACTGCCCGCCGCCCCACACGGTGAGGAGGATGAGGCTGCTGGCTGCGCCCATGATGAGCGCCGCGCCGAGGTAGTCGATGCGGTGCTCGATGCGCCGGTGCGGGAGCTTGAGCAGTGCTGAGGTGACGACGAGCGCCATCGCGCCCACGGGAAGGTTGATGTAGAAGACCCACCGCCAGCTGAGGTGGTCGACGAAGAAGCCACCGAGCAGCGGTCCGATCACGCTGCTGAACGCGAACACCGCGCCCAGGTAGCCCTGGTACTTGCCCCGCTCGCGAGGCGCGACGACGTCGCCGATGATCGCCTGCGCCGTCGCCATCAGGCCTCCCGCGCCCATGCCCTGCACGGCCCGGAAGCCGATGAGCTGGCCCATGTTCTGGGCCACACCGCTGAACACCGAGCCGATGAGGAAGATGACGATGGCGGTCTGGAAGATGCGGCGTCGACCGTAGAGGTCGGAGAGCTTGCCGTAGATCGGTACCGAGATCGTCGACAGCAGCAGGTACGCGGTCACGACCCATGAGATCTGTCGGAGGCCCCCGAGCTCGCCGACAATTGTCGGCAGCGCGGTCGAGACGATGGTTTGGTCGAGGGACGCCAGCAGCATCCCGGCCATGAGGCCGAGGAAGATCAGCTGGATCTGCCGGTGGCTGAAGTTGGCCACTGCCGTCGGAGCCGGCGTGGCACCGGTGCCTTCGGGCGCGGGTGCGGTGGTGGTCACGAGCGCTTCCTTCTGGGTTGCTGTGTCGGTGTGGTGTCAGTAGCGATGGCGCGAAGCACCAGGTCGGTGAGCTCGCGCATCACGCGGGTGGTCACGGGCTCGCCGGTGATGAGCAGGCGGTGGTACAGCGGACCGAAGACGAGGTCGAGGACGACGTCGGCGTCGAGGCCAGGTCGCAGCTCGCCCCGAGCGGCGGCCCGGTCGAGCATGGCGGCCAGCGCGGCCCGGCGGGGGAGGATGAGGTTCACGCGCAGCGCCTCGGCCAGCTCGGGGTTGCGGCCGATCTCGTCGACGAGGCCGCGGATGATGCGACCCGAGGTCGTCGTGGTGAACCGGTCGACGACCTCGCGCATGACGGCCGTGATGTCGTCGCGCAGCGATCCCTTGTCCGGATCCGGTCGTTCGCCCGCGCGCGCCAGGAACGTGGCGACGACGAGGTCGACCTTCGACGTCCAGCGCCGGTACAGCGTGGCGGTCGACACGCCGGCACGGTTCGCCACACCGGACATGGTGAGGTTGGCGTAGCCCTCGCTGGCGAGCAGGTCGAGGGTGGCCTCCTGGATGGCCTCGTCGGCCGCTTCGCTGCGGGGCCGGCCCTGTCGGGTCGGCGTCTCGGTTGTGGCCACGGGTCGTCCTCACATACGAAACGAAATGATCTCGTTTCGTAACCTACCAGCCCGGCGACCTATTCCCGTCCCCGGGCGGGCCTGCCCAGCCCGAGTCAGCGGGAGTCAGCTGGGGGCGCCGGCGGCGGTGAGGTTGGCGTACCAGGCCAGGAAGAGGGCCACGGCGGCGCCGATGAGGACGACGACGGTGATCGACGTGTGGTCGGCGACGGGGCCCGCCGCCAGGGTCCCGATGGGCACGGTGCCGCCGAAGCCCATGATCCAGAGGGCCATGACGCGACCGCGCACGCGGTTGTCGAGGTGCTGCTGGAGCACGGTGGACAGAGACGTGACCACCGCGAAGTAGGCGAACCCGAGGGCGACGGCGACCGGGTAGGCGAGCGCGGGTGTGCGCACGAGCCCGAAGGCGGTGAGCAGGACGGCGAAGGCCAGCAGCCCGAAGCGCACGATGCGCGGCTTGGAGCGCCGGGCGAAGACCGTGCCGATGGACATGGCTCCGAGCGCAGCCCCCGACCCGAACGCGGCGTAGAGCAGGCCGTAGGAGAGGCTGCGCACCTCCATGCCGAGGTTGTCGGCGGCCAGCACCGGCATGAGCCCGATGAAGGTGAGGCAGAAGAACGACATGGTGGCGATGACGACGAGCGCCCGCCGGATGAGGGCGTCGCCGAAGGCGATGCGGAAGCCGGACAGCAGCTGGCCCAGGCCCTTGCCGTCGGACGGGTCGCGCTGGGGCGGGGGGAACCGAACCGCGGCGATGGCGACGACCGCGAAGAGGTACGTGACGGCGTTGACCGCGAAGACGGCGGCCGCGCCGAACAGGGGATAGAGGACGCCGCCGATGGCGGGACCCACGACACGCGAGGCGTTCATCTGGAAGGACTGCAGCGACACGGCGCCCGGCAGGTCCTCCCGCGGGACGAGCATCGGTAGCGACGCGCCGAGGGCGGGACCCGTGAAGGCGTTGCCGATGCCGATCACGAGCACCACGACCACCAACAGGGTGTGATCGGGGTGGCCGCCGCGCGCCAGCCACGCCAGCAGCAGCGAGAACACCAGCTGCTGGAACTGCATGGCGATGAGCAGCCTGCGGCGGTCGACGATGTCGGCGATGACGCCCGCGGGAGTGGCGAGGAACAGCAGCGGGCCGAGCTGGGCGAACTGCAGGAGGCTGACGTAGGCGGCCGAGTGGGTGAGGCGGTAGCCGAAGGCGGCCAGCACCACGTTCTGCATCCAGGTGCCGACGTTCGACCCGAGGGTGCCGCTCCACACGACGCGGAAGTCGCGGTGGCGGAGCGCGGCACGAGCGGTGCCCGACAGGGCGACGTCACCGTCGACGAAGGCGTCGGTTCCTTCCTCGTCGTGATGCGGGGCGGGGTCGGCGGAGCGGCGGGCCATGGGCGAACGTCCACCATCGGTGATCAGGTCTTGGTTCGCAAATTCGTTCCGGCCCGTCGGAGATCGGGCCGCCCAGACGATGATGAGGATGTGGGCAGCGAGGAGCGAGCCGATCCGGAAGCGGGCAAGGCGCTGCTCGCGCTGTACGACCGCGCCCTGCCCCAGGTCTACGGCTACCTCGTGTCCAGGTGCGGGAGCCAGGTCCTGGCCGAGGACCTCACGGCCGAGACCTTCCTCGCGGCCGTGACCGCGTTGCAGCGGGGTACAGCGGAGCTCTCGACCGGCTGGCTCGTCACTGTCGCCCGCCGCAAGCTCGTCGACCACTGGCGCCGGTCGGCGCGCGAGGAGCGCAAGGTGCAGCTGGCGGCGGGCGAGCCGCCCGTCGAGGAGCCGCCGTGGGACGAGCAGCTCGACGCCACGCGCGCCGGCGCGGTCCTCGCCGAGCTGGGCGCCCATCACCGGGCCGCGCTCACCCTGCGCTACGTGGACGCCCTCGCCGTTCCCGAGGTCGCCCAGCACCTGAACCGCACCGTGCACGCCACCGAGGCCCTGCTCGTGCGGGCCCGCTCGGCGTTCCGCCGGGCCTACGGCGAGAGGAGGGGCGATGGCGACGACTGACCCCATGGACGCACTCCGTCAGCCCGTGGTCCCGCTGCGCCCATCCGACGAGTTCGCGGCCGGATTGCGTCGCCGGCTGGAGAGCGAGCTCTTCCCGACACCACCAGGAGGAACCGTGAGCACCACGACTGCGACCCGTTCGTTCGTCCCGCCCGGCATGCACAGCGTGGGCACCTATCTCGCGGTGCGCGACGCACGCGCCGCCATCGCCTGGTACATGGATGTGTTCGGCGCCGTCGAGCACTCGCCGATGCTCGTCGGCGCCGACGGCCGGGTCGGCCACGCCAGCGTGCGCATCGGCGACACCGTCGTCATGCTCGCCGACCCGCACGAGCTCGAGAACGTCGGGAACCCCGAGGAGCTGGGCGGGACCTCGGTGCAGCTCCAGCTCTACGTGGAGGACGCCGACGCCACGTTCGCTCGGGCGATCGAGCGCGGCGCGACCGTCCTGTACCCGGTGGCCGACCAGCCCTATGGCGATCGGTCGGGCAAGATCCGCGACCCGTTCGGCCACAACTGGTTCGTCGCCACCCACATCGAGAATGTCGCGTCCGACGAGGAGGCCCGCCGCTTCGAGCAACAGGGCTACGCCAGCGAACCCCAGGCCTTCCGACCCGTGTGGGACGAGCCGGGCAAGCGCGAGGGCGACATCGGCTACTTCACCCTCGAGGTGCCCGACGTCGTGCGGGCCACCGCCTTCTACCGAGAGCTGTTCGGCTGGGACCCGGCGCCGGGCAGCCTGCCCGAGGGCCGGCACGTGACCAACGTGACGCCGCCGGGAGGCATGCTCGGCGGCAAGGACCGCCCGGGCATCGCCCTCTACTTCCGGGTGGCCGACGTGCAGGCAGCCGCCACCCGCGTACGCGAGCTCGGCGGCGAGGTTCTCGAGATCACGGAGTACCCGTCCGGCGGCAACGCGGTCTGCCGCGACGACCAAGGACTCGAGTTCCAGCTCTTCCAGCCCGGCGGCCCCGACTACGCCTGAGTGCCCCGGAGCACAACTGACGTCCCCGAAGCACGACTTTGCGGGAGTTTCCCGGACTATGCGCGGGAAACTCACGCAAAGTCGGAGGAAGAAGGGGCGTGGGGTCAGTCGGGGAAGGCGACGCCGAGCTCGGCGGCCTTGGCGGCGGCGGCCTCGGGGAAGATGTTCTTCAGCAGGTAGACGTCGCGGGCCATGTTGTAGTCGGGGGCCAGCGCCTTGGCGTAGCGCTCGAAGTACAGGAGCTGCTTGGTGATGAGCACCAGCTCGCGAGGCGCGGTGGCGCCGAACTGGGTGGCCAGGTCCATGTTCTGCTTCATGAGCTCGCCGAGGCTGACCTCGCCGATGGACTGGTCGAGGAGCGGGTCCATCACCAGCTTCACCTGGGCGGCGATGACCTCGTCGGGGCCGATGTCCTCCGGCATGACGCCGACGTTCTTCCAGTTGCGCACGATGCGGGTGTAGTCACCGTCGATCATCGCGGTGTACTGCATGTCCTTGAGGATCTGCTTCCACTCGCCGGTGAGCTCGCCCATGATCCCGAAGTCGAGGTACGCGGCGCGACCGTCGTCGAGGACCCAGAGGTTGCCCGCGTGCACGTCGCCGTGGAAGGGCCCGTGGATCATGGCCGCCTCCATCCAGACCTTCACGCCCCGCCGAAGGATGAGCTCTCCGTCGACCCCGCGCTCCTGCAGCGCCGCGAACTCGTCCATAGGCGTGCCGGACATGCGTTCCATGCAGATGAGGTGGGGACCGCAGTAGTCCCAGTAGACCTCGGGCGCGGTGATCCACTTGTTGTCACCGAAGGCGCCGATGTGGTCGCGGAACCGGGTCTGACGGTGCGCCTCGAGGACGAAGTTGAGCTCCTCGTTGGTGACCTGGTGCAGATCCTCGATGACGGCCGCGGGGTTGAGCTGCTGGCCGACCTTCGTCTTGGCGAGAAGAAGTGCGAAGGCGCGCATGATGCGGAGGTCGGTGTTCATGCGCGCCGCGATGTTGGGACGCTGCAGCTTGACGACCGCGCTACGCCCGTCGGGGAGGGTGCACGCGTGCACCTGGGCGATCGACGCGGCCGACAACGGGCGGTCGTCGAAGGTGGCGAACAGCTGGGACGGTGAGCGGCCCAGGTCCTCCTCGACCTGACGGCGCACTGCGTCCGGCGCGAAGGGCGGCACCTCGTCGAGACAGCGCAGGCAGGCGTCGGCCAGCGGGGCGGGGAACACCCCCGGCGACGACGCGATCATCTGGCCCAGCTTCACGAAGGTGGGGCCGAGCACTTCGAAGGCGTCCACCAGACCGTTCGACGCGGCGCTGGCCCAGGTCCGGCCCTTCCGCCGCACCACCCTGACCGCGATGGCGCGCAGCACCAGCGTGATGACGACCACGCCGATGGTGAGCATGCGGGCCAGCTCGCCGGCGCCGAAGCGGTCGAGGGGGGGGGCGTCGATGCGCAGCGCGTCCGGTGGCGGGCCGTCGGCGAAGGGTCCCCGGAAGTGCGCGACCACGCCGGTCGCACCGAAGGACTCGACGCTGGGACTGAGCGAGCTGTCGGCCTCGACCATGGCGTGACTATGGCACCAACCGCGGGTGCTCGGCCCGTCGCCGCTCGCTACCCTGGCCGCCATGCATCGCCGCCTGCGCGCCGTCGCCGTGGCGGTGCTGGTCGTCGTCGCGGTGACGGCAGGCGCCGACAAGCTCCTTCCGTCACCGTCACACGCGCCGGCCAGGACCGAGCCCGGCGTCGTTCTCGCCCGCACGGGCCCGGCACTGGCACCGCTTGGCGTGGCCAGGCAGGCGCGGGAGCGTCTTCCCCTGTTGCTGGCGGCGCTGGCCGCCATAGGCGTCGCGCCGGCGCTGGCGCGTCGCCCGGTCCGTCGCACTCCCGGCTCGACGCGCTTCCGGCCCGCCTCCGCCACTGCGCCGTCGCGCGCACCGCCGCTCCTCCCTGCCCCCGCGCGCTGATCGAGCCGGCGAGTGCCGGCTCCAACGGGAGGAGTGAGATGGACGACGCGCCCATGCGCGAGTACCACGATCTGGGTGACCTCGACGGTGCCCGCGTCACGGTGGTGATCCACCACAGCGGTCGTCGGGACCTCTACCTGCGGACCCTCGACGACGATGAGCCGGTCGCGCGGCTCACCTTCAACGAGGACCAGGCCCGACGTCTGGCCGAGGCCCTCGGAGGGACCCAGGAGGTCAGGCCGGTGAGCCGAACCGCTTGAGGGAGCAGCTAGCTGCGGACCCGTCCCGCGGGGCGGGTCCGCAGCAGCACCCAGCCGAGCACCGCGCCGCCGGCGAGTCCGCCGAGATGACCACCGATGGAGATCCCCGGCACGAGGAAGGTGAACAGCAGGTTCACGACCAGCAGGGGGCCGATGCCCGACTGCCACACGCTCGCGCCGCGCTCGCGCATACCGACGGCGATCGCGCCGAGCAGCCCGAACACCGCACCCGACGCGCCCACCGTCATCGCGTGGGGACTGACCCAGAGCGCGCCGAACGACCCCGCCAGCAGCGACCCGGCGAACAGGATGACGAAGCGGACGCGGCCGAGGGCGGGCTCGAGCACCTCGCCCAACCGGTAGAGCAGCAGCATGTTGAATCCGAGGTGCAACAGGCCGGCGTGCACGAAGCCCGACGTCACCAGGCGGTACCACTCGCCGTTCTGCACGGCCGGGCCGAACAGGGCGAGCCGAGACGAGAGGTCGGGGCCCCGGCTCGTGGCGGCGCCGGCGACCGACGTCAGGACGAAGACGACGACGTTGATGGCGACGAGCGTCTTGGTGACGATGGGACCGGCCGTGGCGTTCCACCGTTTGGCCCGCTCACGCACCGGTGGGCGGGCGGCCCGAATGCACTCCCAGCACTGTGACCCGACCGCGGCCTGGCGCAGGCACTCGGGGCAGGCCGGGCGCCCGCACCGCGTACAGGCCCGGCCCGTCTCGCGGTCGTGGTGGTGGAAGCAGGTGGTGGGGCCCTCAGGCGGGGCGAGGTCGGCGGGCATGCACCACCAGGATCGCGGCTCCGAGCACCGCACTGGCCGCGGACCCCGCCAGCACCCCGATTTTGGCGTGGTGCAGCTGGGCGGATGGCAGAGCGAGGTCGGCCACGAACAGCGACACGGTGAAGCCGATGCCACCGAGGACGGCGCCACCGAACAGGTGAGCGGGCTCGACGCCTGCTGGGAGCCGGCCGCCTGCGAACCTCCGGGCGGCCCAGGCCGCGCTCCAGATCCCCGCTGTCTTGCCGACGACCAGGCCGACGACCACCGCCCACGTGAGACGGCTGAACCCAGCGCCGTCGAGACGGACCCCGGCGTTGGCCAGCGCGAACAGCGGCACGACGACCAAGCTGCTCCACGGGTGCAGCCACCCCTCGATGCGCTCGAGCCAGCGCGCACGCGTCGGGAAGGCGAGGCCCAGCGCGACGGCGACCAGCGTCGGGTGGAAGAGGCCGCCCGCGTAGAAGATGGCGATGACGACGATGGCACCGATGTCGTCGGCGACCGCCAACGTGAGCAGGAACGCGCGCAGACCGGTGGGCGCGCGCCGGCCGAGCACCGCGAGCACGCCGACGACGAAGGCCACGTCGGTGGCCATGGGCACACCCCACGCGTGTCGCCCTGCGCCGGCCCCGAGGACCGCGGTGAACACGAGGGCCGGCACCACCATGCCGCCGACTGCCGCGATCAACGGCACCATGGCCGCACGCCGGTCGCGGAGCGCGCCGTGCACGAGCTCACGCTTGATCTCCAGCCCGATGAGCAGGAAGAACACCGCCATCAGCCAGTCGTTCAGCCAGTGGTGAACCTCACCGTCCCACGCCCGCTGGTACGACGTCGCGCCCGGCCAGTTGGCCCACACCAGGGCCCCAGCCGTCGCCGCCAGCAACACGCCCGCGCCGAACGTCTCGCTGCGGAGGAACGACCGGGAGTCGGAGTCGGGTGCGGGCGTTGTCACTCTCGAGGAACTCGGGTACCGATCCGGTACCCGAGTTCCTCGAGACGCTACGCGGTGGTGGTGCGGCGCTTCCTCGGCTTGGGTCTCGCCTTGGCCTTCGACCCCGTGCCGGACCTCGCGATGGCCGAATCGTCGGTGCCGAGGTAGGACTCGATGACCTTGGGATGCTCGAGCACCTCGGTGGGCGTGCCCTGGGCGATCACGGCGCCGAGCTCGAGGGCGATCATGCGGTCGCACACCGAGCTGAGCAGTGGCATGTCGTGCTCGATGACGAGGATGGAGCAACCGGTGCGGTCGCGCACGCGCACGAGCAGGGGCCCGAGGGCCTCCGTCTCGCGCTGGGCCACGCCGCCCGACGGCTCGTCCAGCATGAGCACCGACGGCTGCTGCGCCATGACGCAGGCCAGGTCGACGATGCGGCGGGTGCCGGTGGACAGCTCGCCTGTGAGCTTCTCGTGGAAGGCGGCCAGCCCCATCAGCTCGATGAGCTCCTCGGCGCGGTCGGCGACGGCGAGCTCGGACTCGTAGGACGCAGGGAGCTGCAGCGCGGCGGCCAGCATGTCCTTCGACTCGAGGTGGCGCTCGAGGGCGACGGACACGGTCTCGGCGACGGTCAGGGTGGGGTAGAGGAGCGCGTCCTGGAAGGAGCGCCCGAGGCCGGCGGCGGCGCGGTCGTGCGGCGCCCACTCGCTGACGTCGTTGCCGTTGATCTCGATGCGACCGCCGTCGATCGGCAGGAAGCCGGAGACGCAGTCCATGAGCGTCGTCTTCCCAGCGCCGTTGTGGCCGATGAGACCGAGGATCTCGCCGTCGCGCAGCTGCAGGTCGACCTCGTCGACCGCGGTGATGCCACCGAAGCGCTTGCTCAGAGCGAACGTCTCGAGGAGGACCTCGCCGCTGCCGTTGCTGTCGGCCTTGCCGTTGCTCGCGGCTCGGCTGCGCTTGGCCTTGGCCGGCACGGTGGCAGGCCCGTTGCCGTCGGCCGCCGACGCGCCGGCGATGAACACCGAGCGCAGGATGTCCGGTCGGTCGAGCAACTCCGCGGTGGCGCCCTCGAAGCGCACCTCGCCCTTCTCCATGAAGACGGCCCGCTCGGCCAGCTGCAGCGCGACGTTGATGGACTGCTCCACGATGACGATGGTGGTGCCGCGACGGTGGATCTCCCGCACCACTTCGAGGAGCTGTCCGACGATGGTGGGAGCGAGGCCGAGCGACAGCTCGTCGATCATGAGCAGCTCGGGCTTGGTCATCAGCGCCCCGCCGAGCGAGAGCATCTGTTGCTCGCCGCCCGAGAGGTCGCCTGCCATCTGCGTCTGGCGCCGCTCCAGCACCGGGAAGAGGTCGAACACCTCCTGCTTCGCCTTCTCGAAGTGCTCGTTGTCCTTGCGGATGAGCCACGCGGCCAGGCGCAGGTTCTCCGACACGTTCAGCGTCGGGAACACGCCCTTGCCGCCCGCCATCAAGGAGATGCCCCTCTTGGTGGTGAGATCAGCCGACAGGTTGGTGACGTCCTCGTCGTTGAAGGTGACGGTGCCCTTCTTGGGCTTCACCAGACCGCAGATGCCCTTGAGCAACGTGGACTTGCCGGCCCCGTTGGTGCCGAGCAGGGCCACGATCTCGCCCGTCGCCACGTCGAAGTCGACGTCGAAGAGGATCTGCACCGGGCCGTAGGCCATGTCGATGCCGCGGCAGGACAGCAGCGACGTGCGGGGCAGCTGGGCGGTGTCGGTGGCGCTCATCGTCCCGCTCCCACCGGCTCGTCCTCCGGCTCGTCGCTGAGGGCGTTCTCCAGCAGCGACGCCTCCTGCGGCGCGTGGTCGCCCTCCACCAGGGTGGGGTCGGTGCGGCGGTCGGCCACCAGACTCGGGACGAGGATGTCGCGTCGCTTGGCGACCCACCGCAGGTACCGGTCGCGTGCGGCCATGATCACCTGACCGAAGCCGCCCGGCAGGGCGTAGAGGACGACGAGCAGGCCCGCGCCCGTGATGGCCAGACGCAGATCGCCGAGGGCGGTGATCGTCTCGAGGTAGCGGAACACGAGCACGCCGGTGATGGCGCCGCTGATGGAGCCGAGTCCGCCGATGACCGACGTGGAGAACACCGTGAGGCTGTCGATGGGGTCGTAGGTGTGCAGCCCGAGACGGTGCAGCAGCATCACGTGCAGCCCGCCCGCGACTCCGGCGATCACGCCCGAGATGATGAAGGCGGCCAGCTTCACGTTGGTGGTGGGCACCGCGGCGGCGTCGGCCGCCCGCTGGTTGTCGCGCGTGGCGATCACCACCCGTCCCGCTCTCGCCTTGCGCACACTGATAGCGGCGAGGATGGACAAGCCGAGGAACCCGAGACACAACACGTACATGGCGTAGTTGGACTCGAGGTCGAAGCGGTCCCACAGGAAGGGCCGCACGACGTCCTTGGGGAGCAGCCACGAGAAGCGGTTGGGGTTGAAGACATAGCTGTCGAGGGCGATGGCGAACGCCATGGTCGTGACTGCGAGGAACAGCCCCTGGATGCGCAGCGCGGGGAGCCCGACGGCGAGGGCGATGAGGGCGCCGGCGGCACCGGCGGCGATGAGGGATACGAACAGGTCGGCGTGCGACCGGGTCACGAGGTTGCCCGCGACCACCGCGCCCACACCCGCGATCCCGAACTGGCCGAGGCTGATGTGACCGCCCCAACCAGTCAAGGCGACGAGCGAGACGCCCACCATGGCCCACACGATGGCGAAGGCGGCGGTGAGCTTGGCGCTGTTGCTCCAGGCTGCGGGGACGACGACGAAGGCGAGACCGATGGCCGTGAGGACGGCCGCCTTGAGGTACTTGACCTCGGGGAGGTGGCGCAGCTCGCGCGGCACGGGCTTGACCACACCGGTGGCCGACCACGACGACACGATCCCGGCCTTGGCCCGGCTCAGCGTGCCCCGCTGCAGCAGGAGGGCGCCGATGATGACCACGAGGAACACGACGTTCTGGAACGACGGCGTGCCGCTGGTGTTCCACCGCACGACCTGCTCCATGATGCCGAGACCGATGCCGGCTGCGAACGCGATGGGCAGGGACTCCATGCGCGCCACGACGGCGGCCGCCAGGCCCGGCAGCAGCACCGTGGGGCCGTTGGCCGCCACGCCGGGCGCCACGCCGGTGAACGGTGCCTTGAGCAGATAGGTGAGCGTCGCCAGGCCGCCGGCGATCATCCAGACGATCGTCGAGAGCCGCTTGATGGGGATGCCCGCGAGGAGGGCCCGGTCGGAGTTCTCGGCGGCCGCCCGCACGGCCACGCCCGCGTCGGTCTTGAGCAGGAACCACGCCAGCGCGGCGACGATGACCGGCACCGACAGCATGATCACGAGCTGGTCGCCGCCGAGCGTCGCCACGTCGACCTTCTGCTTGAAGCTGATGGGCACCGGGAAAGCACCGGTGAGGCCGACGAAATGGATGGCCTTGGTGCCGATGAGCTCGAAGCCGCCCAGCAGCTGCGCGAGGCCGATGCTGGCCACGGTCAGGATGAGCCGCGAGCTGTTCTGGAAGCGGCGGATGACGAGGAATTCCGTGAGGGCGCCGACCACGATGCCGCCGAGCACGCCGAGGGGCATGATCACCCAGTACGACCAGTGGTGCTGCAGGTACATGCCCACCGCCATCGCTCCGACCAGGCTGCCCATGGAGCCGTAGGCGAAGTTGATGAACCGGTTCGACCGATAGATCAGGATGATGCCGATGGCCAGCAGCGACGTGACGGTGCCGGTGATGACGCCGATCACCACGATGCCGAACGGCGCCTTCTTGTGCAGCCAGTCACCGACGCCGGGCAGGGCCAGCAGGATCAGGTAGAGCACCGTCGCGCCGACGACCATCGCCGCGATGCGGACTCGCTTGTCCACCGTGCCGAACCGCTCCAGGACGGCCGTCACGATGGGACCACCTTGTCAACGCGCTTCGCAGGTCCGGCAGGAGCGGCGGCACCCCACCGTCTGTCGAACAACCGCATTGGGCCGCCGGTCGGCCGTCGCGAGGCACGAGCAGGCCGACAGTGAGGGAGCGTGAGCGAGCGAACCATGTCAGGGCGCCGGCACTGGAATCGTCGGGTCGCCTGTCGGGATCTCGCCCTGCTTCCAGCGGACCCCGGGGTTGGGCTCCTTGAAGGCGCCCTTCTTCCCGTTGTAGGTGGAGGTGGCGGCCGGGTCCCAGTAGATCTCGCGCACGTCGTTGGCCGCGGTGTAGTCGTGCTGGCCGAACACCCAGTACCCGGCAGGACCGAGCTTGGGCGGGTAGGCGAACATGCCCTTCTCGAAGGTCTGCGGACTGAGGGTCGGACCGGCCATCTGCAGGCCGATCGCCATCATCTGCATCTGGTAGTAGATGAGGTCGACGGAGAACGCGGGCTCGTCCTGCCGCACCGTCTTGTACGCCTCGTAGGCGATGGTCTGCGTCGCCGGGACGGGCGCTTGGAGCGAGCTCACCCCGAAGGCGTGCTTGGCCTCGTTCTGGTTCCACAGCTGCCCGACGATGTCGGTGTCCGTGAGCGCGGTGCCCACGATGACGAACTCGGGGTAGTAGTTCTCACGGTTCATCTCGCCGGTGAGGAACACCGGCATGATCGGGTCGCAACCGCACAGGATGGTGGTGACGCCCGCCGCCTTCATCTTCGGGATGATGTTGGCGGACTGGTTCGACATGGTGCCGAGGTCGAGCTGGTACGCCTGGTTGATGCCCGGCTTGCAGTTGTACTTCTCGAGGGTCGTCCGGGCGATCTGCACCGACTCCTGATACCAGGAGTTCTCCGGTGCGAAGGTGGCGATGTTGCGGGTCTTGCCGGCCAGGTCGCCGCCCGCGTACTTGGCCGGCTTGCCGCACAGGCGCTTGCCTGCGTACTCGGCCGCCTCGTTGGCGACCAGGGTGCCGTCCGTGGCGATGCTCCAGATGTACGGGCGGTGCTGGTCGTGCCACGGCTGCGACAGGTACGGGTCGCCGAAGCCCATGATGCCGCGCCGTGCCAGGGCGTCGGCGTAGGGCTCGCTGGTGGCGGACAGGTCGGCGAACGATCCCTTGGACTTCACCGTGTCCGCGTCGGCCTCGGCCTTCTCCTGGCCGCCGCCCAGCAGCTCGGTGGTGTTCGATCCCTGGCCGTTGTAGAAGTCGATGACGATCTTGCGCCCGTAGAACTGGTAGCGCTTGTTGAAGTAGTCGGCGAGGGCCGACACCGTGCGCTTGACGTCGTCGGGCGTGTCCTGCAGCGAGGCGCCGGCGAGGGCGGCCAGCGTCTGCTGGAACCCCTTCTCGTTCAGCACGCGGTAGGCGACGTGGATCTCCGTGGGGTTGACGCCCTTGCTCGTCTCGCCACCGTTGTCACCGGTGAACTGGATGCACGGCGGCGAGTAGGGATCACCAGGCACCTGCGCTCCCGCGCACCCGACCGCCTTGGCCGGCAGCTTGCCCTTGGCTCCTGCCGCTGCCGTGGCGCTGCCCGCGGTGCCCGCCTGCCCCTCGGTGCCGGCCTGGCCCTCGGTGCCGGCGATCGTGCCCGACGTGTCGTCGGGCGCCACCGCCGCACCGGCGCCGAGCACGTTGGCGCTGTTGGGCGCCTTCGACGGCACGAGCAGGGCCATCACCAGCAGCAGGAGCGCCAGGACCGCGAGGGGTCCGTACCCCCGGAGCAGACGCTGCCAGACGCTGAACGCGCCGCGCGGGGTAGAGCCGGGGGTGGTCGCCAAGGTCAGGCCTCCGAGGGAGTGAGGTGTGTCTGTGCTCGACGCATCTTTCGGCGGTCGAGCTCTGCGACGGCTGCCAGCAGGAGCAGGGTCGCCCCTGCCACGACGGCCAGCTTGCTGTTCTTGGCCGCCGAGGTGGCGGCGATCGGCGCAGCCTGATGCGTGACGGGCTGCCCGGGCTGACCCGGCGTGCCAGGTGTGCCCGGCGTGCCGAGGCTGCCGGGCACGTCCGCCACCGCGCCGGCCGACAGCACGTCGGACAGGTTGGCGTCCGACACGCCGAGGGCGGGCGGCTGCTGCAGGAAGTTGCTCAGCGTGAGCTCGCCGGTGCTGGCCTGGGCCCCGCCCAGCTCGAGCGAGAACGAGCCTGCGCCGGTGATGGAGCCGACGGCGATGTCGGCGATGGTGATGTAGGTGCCGTTCTTGCAGCTCTGCTGCAGCAGGGCGTCGGTGACGGCCTGCCGGACGGGCAGGGCCGCGCCGAGGAGCTGGCCCGAGATGCCGTCACGGGTGGCGTTGGGCACGACAGCGATGGCGAGGGGATCGATGCTCACGTTGCCGTCGGTCGAGTGCACCGTGGGCGGCCGCAGCTCGATGCCGAGGGCGTTGAGGGCCTGGTTGGCGGCGGCGAAGGCCGCCGACGGGTCGTTGCTGCCGAGGGGCACGGGGACGCCGGCGATCGACAGGCTCCCGAGACCGAAGCTCCCCGTCGACGCCTTCTCGGCGCCCGTCTTGTTCGTCACTTCCCAGTGCAGGCCGGAGAGCTTGACGACGCCGCCGATGTCGATGGACTTGATGTCGGCGGACGCGGTGGCCAGCCGGGTCTTGCCGTCGACCACCTCGGTCTTGGCGCTCGACTGGGCGCCGCTCACGACGAGGGCGCCCGCTTGACCGACCGACGCGACGAGCGCGCTCGCCTCACCCAGCGGCTGCGGGGTGGCCTTGGCGATCTTGGTGAAGACGGGAACCGGGTTGCCGCTGATGGTCTCGGGGCCGCTCTTGCCGGCCGCCGCGTCGGGGTCGCGCGAGTCGACCGACAGCGGCTGGGGCTGCTGGTCGGCGGGGAACGAGGGCGCCGAGCCGTCGCAGCCCGCGCCCGCGAGCGTCGTGCCGATGATGCCGAGGTCGATGCCGCGAGATTCCGCCTTGGCGACTTCGTTCGTGTAGCCGGCGAGCGAGGTGCCGAGGGTGACGCCGATGGAGAGGGCGGCCGCGGTGGGGTTGACCTTGATGGCCTGGGCCTGGGCTGCGGCCGTGCCGTTCTGGAACCCGGTGGATTCCGACGACGCGCTGGCGGTGGTCAGGAGCAGCGCGCCCATGAGCGCGGCAAGTGCCGCCACCGATCGCTGGATTGTGTTCCTGCGCGCTCGCATTCGAGCCGGCCTCCCCTGTCTGTCGTTCACGTGGCCGGGCGGGCGGACCTTACAACCGCTCGATGCCCGTCCGTCCGCGCCATTGTGGCAATGGTCACAGCGTAGGACTTCGTCACCCAGCGTGGTAAGCCCTGGTCAACGGGCTATATGCCCCGGTTTCGCCAGCCTTGGTAGCCACCGTCCAGATCGGTGGCGCGCGTGAGCCCGAGCTGCTGCAGGGTGGCGGCGGCCAGGCTGGAGGCGTAGCCCTCGTTGCACACGATCACGATGGCCTGGTCGTGATCGCGCACCTCGGGGATCCGGTGGGGGCTGCGGGGGTCGAGCCGCCACTCGAGCACGTTGCGGTCGATGACGAGGGCACCCGGCAGCTCGCCATCGTGTTCGCGCTGGTGGATCGGCCGGATGTCGACCACCAGCGCGCCCTGGGCCACGGCCGCGTCGAGCTCGTCGGGCCCAGGCCGCGGCGGGAGGGTCGCCCGTGCCGCCTCGAGCAGCTGGTCGAGGCTGGGCGGCTCAGCCCGCGGGGTGGAGGAGGAGGGCACTGACGGCGGACGGTAGTGCGGGCTCGTCCGGCGCGATGAGCTCGGTGCCGATCCGGCGCCCGGTGGAGAGGTCGTAGCGACCCATGCGGCTGAGCGCAGGCGTGTAGACGTGGATGCTGGTCGTGAGGGACGGGCCAGGGTTCCACACCGCGTGCACGGTGCCGACGGGGAGCAGGAGCTCAGCAGCGGGACCCACGTCGGTCGTCACCCGCGATCCGTCACTGGTCAGCCGGAGCTCGCGCAGGAGCCCCTCGGTGACGACGACCGCGCCGGCGGCATCGCCATGGTCGTGCAGGTCGACCACCTGGCCCGGGGCCCAGCCGATCACCCACGCGTCGTAGCGCGGGGTGGCCAGCAGCCGGACGGGCCGGCGCTCCGCGTCGTCGTGATGGGCGAGGGCACGCCAGAGCGACGTCCGCCGCGCCAGTGCCCGCCCGACCGACGCGGCCCACGCCGCCTCGTCGTCGGTCAGAGGGGTGAGGGGTGCCGCCGTCGCCGCTGCCACACGGACACCGTAGCATTAATCCCGACTTTGTCTATCGACTTTCTGTAGAAAGCGTTCCTTGCAACCGTCGCAGCAGAAGAACGACGTCTCGCCGTCCACCGTCACCCGGGCCGGCGCGTCCGCCGTCCGTACCTGCATGCCGCACACGGGGTCGAAGGCGTAGCCCTTGCCGCCGCCGAGCCGGTCGCGGTTGCGGTACAGCCAATAGAGGTAGGCGAACCCGGCCAGAGCGACGACGTTGAGGACCGTCGTGTAGTTGAGCTGGATGGCGTAGCCCATGTGCTCGTGCGCGTGGCGATCGCCGGGGACGAGGCCCGTGACCGCGAACAGTCCCTCGACGGCGAGGCCGGCCACGCCCATGACGGCCCAGAACCAGACGAGGAGCCGCAGCGTCAGCCCGGTGCCGTAGTACTTCCGGTAGATGAGGAGCAGCGGGAAGGTGATGAGGTCGGCGAAGATGAAGGCCACCACGCCGCCGAAGCTGATGCCCCCGTGCCACAGGGCGGCGGCGAGGGGCACGTTGCCCACCGAGCACACGAAGCTCACCACCGCGATGAACGGTCCGACGATCACGTTCTCGAGGGACGTCCAGAACCCGTGGCCGGTGAAGAACACGTCGTTCCAGATGGTCGTCGTCACGTTGACCGTGAGGAAGCCGGCGACGAGATAGCCGATTACCAGCTCCTTGCGCAGCATCTTGAGATCGGCGATGGCGTAGCTGGCCGCGTCGGCCCACGCCGCACGCGACCGCAGCTTCCGCCCCCACGGCTCGGCCTCGAGCTCGGCCTGGCGCTCGTCGCTGACGCCGACCATCGCGTGGTGGTCGTGCCCGCCCATGTCGCCGTCCTGCAGACGCCGGCGGGCGCGCGCCGCGAGGTGGCGGGGGATCACGACGCCGCCGGTCAGCGCGAGCAGCACGATCATGATCGGTCCGCCCACGAACTCGGCCGCCGCGAACTGCCAACCCATGAGGATGACCAGCACCACGCCGAGCTCGATGACGAGATTGGTCGAGGCGAACATGAAGATCATCGCGGTCGTGAAGTCGGCGCCCTTCTGGAACAGCGACTTGGCCATGGCGGTGGCCGCGTAGGAGCACGACGAGGAGATCATCCCGAAGCCGGTGGCCCGCAGCACCGCCGGCCCGCGGTGGTCGCCCATGGCCTGCTGCATGCGCTCGTGCGACACGAAGGCTTGCACCGCGCCTGAGAGCGTGAAGCCGAGGGCGAGCGGCCACAGCGTGTGCCAGAACATGAAGAAGGCCTCGCGCAGGCTGTTGAGGACGTCGATGGTCACGACCGCACCAGCCTGGCGACGGCCGCGGTCGCCTCCGCCACCTTGGCGTCGGCGTCGGGGCCGCCGATCGCCACCGCGTCACGGACGCAATGCGAGAGGTGGTCCTCGAGCAGCTCGAGGGCCACGGCCTGGAGGGCCTTGGTCGCGGCCGAGACCTGGGTGAGCACATCGATGCAGTACCGGTCGTCCTCGACCATCTGCTGGAGGCCCCGCACCTGGCCCTCCACGCGCCGCAGGCGCGTGAGCACGGCGGCCTTGTCATCGCTGTATCCGGGCATGGATCAGATGATACCCCAGGGGGGTATGAGCGCCCAAGAGCCGCTCTCCTGCTGTCTCCGCGTCGCACGAGCAGTGCGAGTCGCACCAGCTCGGCCAAAACCGGCACACAACGAATGGGCCGCATCCCGGCCGGCCGCCTCGGCCCCATCCGCCGTTTGGCGCAGAGAACGGGGGGTGATCGCGGGCGAATTGTCAGGTTTCCACCCCCCGTTCTCTGCATGAAACGCGAGGGAACCGTGGGTTGGTGCACTTTGGCGTGTTCGCAGGCACGCGGGTGCACCAACCCAACGGGAGCGCGCGACGGGACGTTCGACAGCGCAGCGCCTTCTTGTGAGCGGGGTTGGGCGGCTCCCGGCAACCCGATGTGAGCGTCGGGACCCACGGAAACGACAGGGGAGCCCCCATAGCCTCGCCTCGGTGAGCGGACAGGAGCCGATCGACCCGGACCTCGTCCCCGCCCCGGGTCGCCACCGCGCCGGCGTGCTGGCCGCCATCGCCCTTGGTGGCGCCGTCGGCGCGCCTGCCCGCTACGGGCTCACCCAGCTGATCGGCACGCGTGCGGACACGTTCCCGTGGGCGACCTTCTGGGTCAACGTCTCGGGCAGCCTGGCCCTCGGCGTGCTCGTCGCGTGGCTGATCGCGCACGGGCGGGACGGCGGACGCCTGCGGGCACTCCTCGGCACCGGCCTGCTCGGCGCGTACACGACGTACTCGACGTTCGCGGTCGAGGTCGACCGATTGCTGCAGCACGGCCACGCGGCCGTGGCGTCGGCCTACGTGGTCGGCAGCGTCGGCGCGGGCCTGGCCGCCGTCGCCGCGGGGCTGCGCGTCGGGCGGCGGTTGGCGTGAGCGCGTGGGGCTGGGCCGCCTTCGTCCTCGCGGGTGCCGTCGGCGCGCCGACCCGGTATCTGGTCGACGGCGCCATCCAGCGGCGGGCTCGGACGTCGTCGCCGCTCGGCACGTTCGTCGTCAACGCCACCGGCTCCTTCGTGCTTGGCGTGGTGACGGGGCTGGCGCTGCATCACGACGTGTCCCGCACCGCGACGCTGGTGGTGGGCACTGGCTTCTGTGGCGCCTACACCACCTTCTCCACGTTCACGTTCGAGGCGGTGCGCTTGCTGGAGCAGGGCCGGCACGCCGCGGCCGTTCGCGTCGTGCTGTCCACCGTCGTCGTGTGCGGGTTGGCGGCGGCGGCGGGAATTGGTCTCGGGTCCATCTGACCTCGACCGGTACGCTTTGGGGCGTGGGAGGCAGGACGGTCGCGTATCAAGGAGAGCCAGGGGCGTACTCCGAGCAAGGGGTCATGAACCTCTTCCCCGAGTCGGAGCACGTGCCCCTGTCGTCGATCCGCAAGGTCTTCGAGGCGGTCGAGGTGGGCCGCGTCGACTTCGGCTTGGTGCCGATGGACAACAGCCAGGCCGGCAGCATCAACGAGACCTACGACTTGTTCCTGAAGCACGGCCTCCATCTGGTGGGCGAGACGGTGGTCGAGGTCAACCACTGCCTGCTCGCACTGCCCGGCACCCATCTCGACGACCTGGTCGAGGTCATCTCCCATCCGCAGGCGGTCGCCCAGTGCGAAGAGTTCCTGGCCGCCATGGAGGTCACGGTGCGGGCCGAGTACGACACGGCTGGGTCGGCCAAGTCCATCGTCGACAACCAGCTCGACAAGGTCGGCGCCATCGCGTCGCGCCGGGCCGCCGAGCTCTACCAGCTCGACATCCTCGCCGAGCACATCCAGACCTATCCCGACAACTCCACGCGCTTCGGTGCCCTGTCCCGCAGCCCCGAGCCGCTGGCCGAGCCGGACAAGTCGTCGCTCGTGTTCGGCGTCGGGCACGTCGCCGGGTCGCTGTACCGCTGCATGGGCGCGTTCGCCGACCGCCACCTCAGCCTCACCAAGCTCGAGTCCCGCCCCCGGGCCGGCCGGCCGTGGGAGTACGTCTTCTACGCCGACGTGGAGGCGCCGTCCTCCGACCCGCAGATGGTCGAGGCCCTTTCCGCCGTCAGCTCCCACGCCACCTTCACGCGGCTGCTCGGCACCTATGCCTCCGGCATCACCCGCCGCCGCTGAAACTATTGACACACGATGTGACAATTCTTTAGCCTCGACGCAGTGACGGCCACTGTGGTGGACGGACGGAGCCTGCGGCGGCAGCGCAACCTGGAGACAGCGGCCGACGCGCTGCTCGACCTCCTCGCGGAGGGAATCCCGCAGCCCACGGCCCAGCAGGTCGCCGACCGGTCGGGTGTCTCGATCCGGTCCATCTTCCGACTGTTCGAGGACGTGGAGTCGCTGTACGCAGCCGCAGTCGCGCGGCAGACCGAGCGCATCGCGCCCTTGCGGGAGGCCCCGAGCGTCGACGGGACGCGTGACGAGCGCATCGCGGCCGCCGTCGCGCACCGGGCCAAGCTGTTCGAGGCCATCGCACCGATCCGCCGATCCGGCACCCGCCAGGCGACGACGTCGCCGGCCATCGCCGCCGGCCTGGCCCGGGCCGACCGGGTTCTCCGTCACCAGTTGGCGGTCCAGTTCGACCTCGCCGACGGCGTCGTGCTCGACGCGGCCGACGCGGCCGCCAGCTTCGAGGCGTGGGATCGCCTGCGCACCCATCAGGGCCTGAGCCGCCAGAAGGCGAGCCAGGCCGTCGCCTACATGCTCCACCGCCTGCTGCCCGATTGAAGGAGCCGTCATGGCCATCACGCCGACCACCGAGCAGTTCCTCGCTCTTGCCCAGGACCAGCGTCCGGGTGAGGTGGTGATGCTGAACCTCCTCAAGTTCAAGCCGGACGGGGGCTCGGAGTCCTATGGCCGCTACGGCGACGCGGCCGTCACCATGGTCGAGGAACGGGGCGGCAGGGTGCTGTGGATGGGGCGGGCCGAGCACGTGGTCATCGGCGAGGACACCGACGCGTGGGATGCCATCGCCCTGGTCTCCTATCCGAGCAAGCAGGCCTTCGTGGAGATGGTGACGCAGCCCAAGTACATGGAGGCCCACGAGCACCGCGAACAAGGACTCGAACGCACCGTGCTCATCGCCTGCGAGCCGAGGGACCGCACCGATGGCCCGTAAGCGCAACATCCTCTTCATCACCACCGACCAACAGCGCTACGACAGCCTCGGTTGCAACGGGGGCACCATCGCGCGGACGCCGGTGGTCGACGGCCTGGCGGCCGACGGCATCCGCTACGAGCGCGCGTACAACCAGAACACCGTCTGCATGCCTGCCCGCTCGACCATGCTCACCGGCCAGTACGTGCGCACCCACGGGGTCGTCGCCAACGGCGTGGCACTGCCGACCGACGCGCCGTCGGTCGCCGCCTACCTCGCGGAGGAAGCCGGCTACCGCACTGCGTTGCTGGGCAAGGCCCACTTCGAGCCGGGCTTCGATCCGCACAACAAGTTCGAGGAGAACGCACGCGCCGCTCGCGGCGACATCGGCCCATGGCGCGGCTTCGAGCGTTCCATCCAGGCCCTGCACGCGGCCACCGTCGGCAAGATCAGGCTCGGTCACTACGGGCGCTGGCTGGCCGACGAGCACCCCGAGCACCTCGAGAGCTTCGCCGGCCTCCTCGGCGCCACGCCGGGCGGTGACACCGGCGCGCCCGAGACCAAGAACAACCCCATCCCGCGGGACTGGTACCACACCGACTGGATCGCCGATCTCGTCACCACCTGGCTCGACACGATCGGCGACGACGAGCCCTGGTTCTGCTGGATGAGCTTCCCCGACCCGCACCACCCGTGGGACCCGCCCGCCTCCGAGCTGCACCGCGTCCCGTGGCAGGACCTCGACCTTCCCGCCGGCCATCCCGGCTCGGAGGACGCGATCCGCAAGGTGCTGGCCGAGAAGCCCGCGCACTGGCTGGCCTGGTTCGAGGGGACGTGGAGCAACATGGAGGGTGGGCCCATGTTCTTCTCCCCGGGGAGCCTCACCGAGGACAACATCCGCGAGATCAACGCCAAGGTCCACGTCATGAACGAGCTGGTCGACGAGGCGTGCGGCCGGGTGTTGGCGGAAGTGACGCGTCGCGGTTGGTTCGACGACACCGACGTGATCTTCAGCACCGACCACGGCGAGCTGCAGGGCGACTACGGCCTGATCTACAAGGGTCCGTTCCACACCGACTCGCTCATGCGGCTCCCGCTGGTGTGGCGGCCCGCGCCCAATGCCCAGACCGACGCGGCCGTCGTCACCGACCCTGTCGGCCAGGTCGACTTCGCGCCGACGTTCTGCCGCATCGCCGGCATCGAACCGGCGCCGTGGATGCAAGGCTCCGCGCTGCCGACGACGGACGGGGAGCCCGGGCGCGAGCGCGTGCTGTGCGAGTGGGACAGCCAGTTCCCGGGTTACGGCATGCACATGCGGACGATCTACCGCGATGGCTGGCTCTGCACCGCGTACGAGAAATCGACGGCGGGCGAGCCCAACGGCCTCGAGCGGACGATGGGGGAGAAGATCCTGCAGAAGGGCCCCATCGAGTACCACGGGACCGAGGGCGAGCTCTACAACGTCACCGACGACCCGCACCAGTGGCACAACCGCTGGGACGACCCGTCGTGCAAGACGGTGCGCGACGACCTGGTGGCCGACCTCTACGCCTCACTGCCGAAGGAGACGCGCCACCTGCTCGTCGACGCCCCGGCCTGACGGCGGGCTACGCCAGGCGGGTGAGGTCCACCGTGACCGCCGACTCGGCCGCGGGCCCGCCCGCGTAGATGCCCTTCAGGGGCGACACATCGCCGTAGTCGCGCCCGCGGGCGACGCTCACGTGGCGGGCGGCAACGGGGGAGCCGTTGGTCGGGTCGACCGGCCTCCACTCGCCGACGAACGCCTCCAGCCACGCGTGGCTCTCACCCCGCGCCGTGCCGCCAAGGGGGGCGTCGGCGTGCGGGTGCAGGTAACCCGAGACGTAGCGCGCAGGGATCGACGCGGCACGGAGCACGCCGAGAGCGAGGTGCACGAAGTCCTGGCACACGCCCTTGCCTCGGGCGAGGGCCTCGACCGCGGAGGTCGACACCGTGGTCGCGCCCGGCTCGTAGCTCAGGCGGTCCCGGACCCATTGGGCGGCGACGTCGACCGCCTGGTCAGGTGACGAGGCGTCGGCCCGAATCGTCGTACCGGCCTTCGCCAGCACCGCATCGGCTGGCACGTAGCGCGACGGCATGAGGAACTCACACCACATGTCGCTCACCGCCGCGTCATCGAGTGCTTCCCACGTCGTGTCCGCGTAGCCGGGCCCGTCCGGGACGAGGCCCACGGCCGTCTCGACCACCGAGCGGGCCCGCACCATGAGCTCGGTGTGGGGAACCTGCACTTCGAACGCGTGCACGAGCGTTCCCCAGTAGTCCCAGTACCGGGTCACGTGGGCGGGAAGGTCGAGCTCCAGCCGGGCGTCGATGCTGAACTGGCCGGGCGTCGTCTGCGGGCTGAGCCGGGCCTCGTTGTAGGAAGCGGCGACCGGTCCGCTGTAGCGGAACCGCGTGGTGTGGTCGATCTCCAACCGCCAGCTCACGCCGACCACCGCACGGCGGCCGTGTGTCCGAAGTAGCGATCGGCGACGCTCGTACCCGCCCGGGCGCATTGGGCTTGGATGGCGGCCAGATGTCCGGGCAGATCCCGCACCAGTTCGGTCGACGGGTGGAACTCGAGGGTCGTGCGGGCTCGGCCGATGGCGCGCCGGGCCTCGTCTTCGATGCCGGTGCGTCCGGCCGACGGGTCGAGCACCTCGAGGCTCTCCTCTGCCGTGCACAAGGCTCGGAAGATCGAGCGCGGGAACAGCCGATCGAGCAGGAGGAACTCGGCCGCGAGCGACGCGTCGACGGCCCGCTGATACGTGCGCAGATAGGCCTCGTAGCCGGAGCAGCACCGCAGGGTCGTGACCCATCCGCTCGATCCCCAGGTGTCGCCGTAACGCGCCGACAGCATGCGGGCCGTCATGTCCACCCGCTCGAGGCTGCGACCGAGGACGAGGAAGCGCCAGCCGTGGTCGTGGCTCATGGTGGACTCGGCCAGTCCCGACAGCATGGCCGAGCGTTCCTTCACCCATCCGAAGAAGCTGTGCGTCGTCTCCCCGCCTGCCATTCCGGTCTGACGGCCGAGGTTGAGGTAGGTCGCGTTCAGGCACTCCCACATCTCCGACGAGATGGCCTCGCGCGCTCCTCGCGCGTTGCGCCAGCCCGATCGGATCGACGACACGATGGACCCGCTGTAGTCGGGGTCGTAGGCGAGCAGACGCGTCACGGTTGCGTTGGTGGAGCCCGGCTCGGCGCGATCGCCCACACCCATGATGTGCAGCAGGGCGACGCAGGCCGAGGCCTCGTCGACCCAACGGTCCTCGAGCAGCAGGTGATAGTGCACGTCGAGGATGCGGGCCGTCCCTTCGGCTCGCTCGATGTAGCGCCCGAGCCAGTACAGCGACTCGGCGATGCGGCTCAGCACCGCTGGCCTCCGTTCACTGCTCCTGCGCTCCCGAATCGGCCGGCGCGACCTCGGGCGGCAGTCCGTGCACGGGAGCGGGTGCACGAGGCGCTTCCGCGGCCGGCGGGCGCTCGCCGCCATCCGAAGCGATGACCCACGTGTCCTTGGAGCCGCCGCCCTGGCTCGAGTTCACGACCAGGCTGCCCTCGGGCAGCGCGACCCTCGTCAGCCCGCCGGGTACGACCCACGGGCGGTCGCCGTCGTTGACGACGAACGGTCGCAGGTCGACGTGGCGGGGCGCACAGTGGTCGTCGATCAGTGTGGGCGCGGTCGAGAGCTTGACGACGCGCTGGGCGATCCAGGCCCGGGGGTCGGCCGCCACCCGCGCGCCGAGCGACGCCAGCACCTCGTCGGTCGCGTGGGGACCGATCACGAGCCCGTAGCCGCCTGAGCCGTCGACGGGCTTGAGCACGAGCTCGTCCATCCGGTCGAGCACGAAGGCCAGCTCGTCGGGATCTTCGAGGTTGAAGGTGTCGACGTTGGCGAGGATGGGCTCCTCGCCGAGGTAATAGCGGATGAAGGCCGGGACGTAGGGATAGACGGCCTTGTCGTCGGCCACGCCGTTCCCGACGCCGTTGGCGATGGTGACCTTGCCGTCCCGAGCCGCGTTGACGATGCCTGGACAGCCGAGCAGCGAGCCGGGCCGGAAGTGGAGCGGGTCGAGGAACTCGTCGTCGATTCGCCGGTACACGACGTCCACCCGGCGCTCGCCGTCGGTCGAGCGCATCACGAGGACGCCGTCGCGGCACATCAGGTCGCGTCCCTCGACGAGCGCCACGCCCATCTCACGCGCCAGGAACGAGTGCTCGAAGTAGGCCGAGTTGTGCACTCCCGGGGTGAGGACGACGACGGTCGGGTCGGGCCGGCCCGCGGGTGCGGCGGCGCGCAGCGCTTCGAGCAGGCGGGCCGGGTAGGCGGCGACGGGCCGGACGCGGTGACTCACGAAGAGCTCGGGGAAGACGTGGGTCATGGCCCGCCGGTTCTCGACCACGTAGGAGATCCCCGACGGTGAGCGCAGGTTGTCCTCCAGCACGCGGTACCGGCCCTCGTCGTCCCGCACGACGTCGATGCCGGCCACGTGGATGCGCACGCCGTTGGCCGGTTCGATCCCGGCCGCCTCGCGCAGGAAGTTGGAGGAGGTGACGACGAGGCGTCGCGGGATGATCCCGTCGGCGACAGCTTGCATCGGTCCGTACACATCGGCGAGGAACGCCTCGAGGGCGCGGACCCGCTGCACTGCACCGGCCTCGATGACGGCCCACTCGTCGGCAGCGATGACCCTGGGGACCAGGTCGAGGGGGAAGGGCCGTTCTTCACCTGAGAGCGAGAAGGTGATGCCCTGGTCGCGGAAGCTGCGGTCGCGCGTCGCGCAGCGAGCGGCGAAGTCGCCCGGTGAGAGCGTGCCGAGCACTTCGTGCAGGGCGCGGTACGCCGGCCGTGGACGGCATTCGTCGTCGAACATCTCGTCCCACGCCCGGTCCACGTCGTAGGTGTCGAACAAGTCCCCCACGGTTCATGCGTACCAGCGCGGTGTTTCCCCACCGTTTCCGGTTGTTGAACACCGCAGGGTTCGCGAACCGAAACCAATCATTCGCCGCCGGTTGACCCACTGGAAACAGAGCACCGGTACGGTCCGCAGTGGCAAGCGCACAGGCGGCGTCGCCCACCCTCCCCCGGGTGACGGCGCCCATACACGGACGACAGAGCCCGGGGACCATGATGGTTCCCGGGCTCTGTCGTGTTTCCGTCTCTCCTGAGCAACTAGGAGGCGGCTGCGAGCTCCACGTTCAGCTCGATCTTGACCTTCTTGCCGACGACGACGCCGCCGGTCTCGAGAGCGGCGTTCCAGCTGACGCCCCACTCCTCACGGTCGATCTCGCCGGTGGCCGAGAACCCGAAGGCCGCGGTGTTCCACGGCGTGGTCTCGGCACCCTCGAACTCGACGTTCAGGGTGAGAGGACGGGTGATCTCGCGAATGGTCAGGTCGCCGATCAGCTTCCAACCGTCGCCGTCCTGGGTGACCTTCGTGCTCTTGAACGACATGCGGGGGTGCTTGTCGATCTCGAAGAAGTCGGCGCTGCGCAGGTGCTCGTCGCGCTTGGGGTCGTTGGTGTCGACGCTGCTGAGGTCGACGCTCACCTCGACGGAGGTGTCCTCGGGCCCTTCGCCGATGACGACGGTGCCGTCGTAGTCGGTGAAGCGGCCGCGCACCTTGCTGATCATGAGATGGCGGGCGACGAACTCCACGGTGGTGTGGGACTTGTCGATGGCATAGGTCCCCGGCTGGGGCGCGGGCGCTCCGCCGACGCTCCGGACGAGGCTCGTGGTGGTGCTGGTGTCTGCCATGGGGGGCTCCTTGGTTGCTCCGGACGGATTTCTTTCCGATCGGAAGTAACAACTTGGTTCCGGACGGAACTATTCCCGACCGGTCTACGGTTCTTGCAAGGGCGATGGCGAAGACCAAGTGGTTGACCGAGGAAGAGCAGCTGTTCTGGCGGTCGTTCATACGCACGTCCGCCAAGCTGCTCGATCGCCTCGACCAGGAGCTGGTGGAGCGGTCCGGGCTCGAGCTGGCGGATTACGGCATCCTCGTCCACCTCTCGGAGGCCCCGGATCCCGGCCTGCGCATGAGCGACCTGGCCGAGCACTCGCTCGTGTCGCGACCCCGCCTGACCGTTCGCATCCAGCGGTTGGAGGAGCAGGGGATGGTCCAACGGCACAAGTGCCCGACCGATGCCCGCAGCACCATGGTCACCCTCACCGACCACGGGAGGGCGGTGCTCTCGGAAGCCGCGCCGGCGCACGTGGAGGGCGTCCGGCGCTACTTCATCGAGCCCATCGGACCCGAGCAGCTGTGCTCGATCAGCGCCCAGCTCCGCTCCGTCCTGTGCGCCCTCCAAGACCCGTGGGTCCGCGGGGAGGCCGCCGCCGAGTGAGGCGGGCGGCGTCGGGACTCGGCCGTGGCCGGCGTGGGCAGGACGATCCACGTGAAAGACTGAGCCGCACGGGAGCTCGGACGGACCGGGCTGAGAGGGCCTCTGGAAACCGGGGCCGACCGTTGACCTGATCCGGGTAATGCCGGCGGAGGGAGTGGTTCGGATGGAGCGTCCCAGTCGTCAGAAGGTGTTGGTGGAGCTGCCGGGCGGAGCAGGCCACGAGATTCGCGTCCCCTTCACGGAGGTGCGGCTCACCAACGGTGAGTCCGTGCGCCTCTACGACACCAGCGGGCCGGGCAGCGAGCCCGCCGTCGGCCTGCCGCCCTTGCGGGCGGACTGGATCGCCGCTCGCGGCGACGTCGAGGAGTACGAGGGCCGGACGGCCGGGCTGCGCGACGACGGTCGTGCCGCTGTCCGTCGCGGCGAGCGAGGCGAGCAGTTCACGGGGAAACGCCGACCGCCGCTGCGCGCCGCGGCCGGGCGCCGGGTCACGCAGATGCACTACGCCCGTCGCGGCGACGTCACGCCCGAGATGGAGTTCGTGGCGCGGCGAGAGGCCTTGGATCCAACGTTCGTGCGCGACGAGGTGGCGCGCGGGCGGGCCATCATCCCTGCCAACGTCAACCACCCCGAGGCCGAGCCCATGGCCATCGGCCGCAACTTCCTGGTGAAGGTCAACGCCAACATCGGCAACTCGGCCGTCACGTCGTCGATCGCCGAGGAGGTCGACAAGATGACGTGGGCCACGCGCTGGGGCGCCGACACGGTGATGGACCTGTCCACCGGTGCCGACATCCACACCACGCGCGAGTGGATCATCCGCAACTCGCCCGTGCCCATCGGCACGGTCCCGATCTACCAGGCCCTTGAGAAGGTCGACGGCGACGCAGCGGAGCTCACGTGGGAGATGTACCGCGACACGATCGTCGAGCAGTGCGAGCAGGGCGTCGACTACATGACCGTGCACGCGGGCGTCCGGCTGCCCTACGTCCCGCTGACGGCAAAGCGCCTCACCGGCATCGTGAGCCGGGGCGGGTCGATCATGGCCGCGTGGTGCCTGGCCCATCACACGGAGAGCTTCCTGTACACGCACTTCGAAGAGCTCTGCGAGATCCTCAGCGCGTATGACGTGAGCTTCTCCCTCGGCGACGGCCTGCGGCCCGGCTGCATCGCCGATGCCAACGACGAGGCGCAGCTCGCCGAGCTCAGGACGCTCGGCGAGCTGACAGAGATCGCCTGGCGCCATGACGTGCAGGTGATGATCGAGGGCCCGGGCCACGTCCCGATGCACAAGATCAAGGAGAACGTCGACCTGCAGCTGGACTGGTGCCACGAGGCGCCCTTCTACACACTCGGCCCGCTTACGACGGACGTGGCGCCGGGCTACGACCACATCACCTCGGCCATCGGCGCGGCCCAGATCGGTTGGTACGGCACGGCCATGCTCTGTTACGTCACACCCAAGGAGCACCTCGGTCTGCCGGACCGCGACGACGTCAAGCAGGGCGTGATCGCCTACAAGATCGCCGCGCACGCCGCCGACCTGGCCAAGGGCCACCCGCACGCGCAGGACTGGGACGACGCCCTCTCGAAGGCACGCTTCGAGTTCCGGTGGCAGGACCAGTTCGAGCTCTCGCTCGACCCAGACACGGCCCGGGCGTACCACGACGCGACCCTGCCGGCTGAGCCGGCCAAGACGGCCCACTTCTGCTCCATGTGCGGTCCCAAGTTCTGCTCGATGCGCATCACCCAGGACATCCGCGAGTACGCCGCCAACCATGGCGTCAGCGACGACGCGGCCATCGAGCTCGGCCTCAAGGAAAAGGCGGTCGAGTTCGTCGAGACCGGCGGCGACATCTACCGCTGAGGCGCGATCACGCCATGCGGCAGGTCGCGGCCTCGCTCGAGGAGCTGCTGGCGGGCGCCACGGAGCGGACCGCTTTGCAGATGGCGGACTCGAAGTCGGGTGCGTCCCTCGAGCGCGTCGTCATCAGGGGACAGCCCCACATCGTGAAGTACCTGCACGTCGATGACGACTGGCTCCAACGCATCTGCGGCGACCTCGGTTGCCTTCCCCTCGCGGTCTGGCGCAACGGCGTCCTCGACCGCGTCCCCGACTGCATCGACCACGCCGTCGTCGGCATGGCCGCCGGCCTCGGGCGCAACGGTTGGGGCGCAGCGCTGCTGATGCGCGACGTGGGCCGCTGGCTGGTGCCGGAAGGCGGCGCTCCCGTGCCCCTCGAGCAGCACCTGCGGTTCATGGACCACATGGCCGCCCTACATGCCCAGTTCTGGGGATGGGACGACGACGGCACGCTCATGCCCCGCGCCCACCGGTACCTGTACTTCAACAGGTACAACCTGGACGCTGAGCTGGCGCGTCCCGATCCGCCACCCGTCCCGGAGATCGCCGTGCGCGGATGGCAATGCTTCTTCGAGACGTCGCCCCTCGCCACGCCCGTCCGAGCGCTCCGGGACGAGCCGTGGCCAGTCGTCGACGCGCTGGGTCGTCAACCCCAGACGCTCCTGCACGGGGACTGGAAGATGGGCAACCTCGGCAGCCACCCGGACGGCCGGACCATCCTGCTCGACTGGGCCATGCCCGGCCGGGGCTGCGTGACGAGCGAGCTCACGTGGTACCTGGCGCTCAACGCGGCCCGCCTGCCGCACCCCAAGGACGACGCCATCGCCGCCTACCGCGCCGCGCTCGAGCGTCTCGGGGTCGACACGGCCGGGTGGTGGGACGCGGCCGTCGACCTCGCGCTGCTCGGCGCGCTCGTGCAGTTCGGTTGGGAGAAGGCGCTCGGCGATCGTCGCGAGCTGGCGTGGTGGGAGGCGGGCGCTGCTCGCGGGCTGGACCGGCTGTGACGATGGCGCACCGCTAGGTTCCGGCGTCGTGGACCGACCCCTCCCGCAGTGGTTCGACGACGCCAAGTTCGGGATCTTCGTGCACTGGACCGCGGCGACGGTTCCCGCCTTCGCGCCGGTCGGGCCGTCGCCCTTCGACCTGCCGCCCGAGGACGCATTTCGTCTCTCGCCCTACGTCGAGTGGTACCAGAACTCGCTCTCCATCGAGGGCAGCCCAGTGTGGGAGCACCATCGTCAGCACCACGCGGATGTGGGCTACGACGCGTTCGTGCGCCAGTTCATCGCCAACCTGAGCGGCTGGTCGGCCGATCCGTGGGCCGAGCTCTTCGCACTGGCCGGCGCGAGCTACGTGGTCTTCGTGACCAAGCATCACGACGGCGTCTTGTTGTGGCCCAGCGCCACGCCCAACCCGTTCCACGGCGACGAGTGGCAGTCGTCGCGCGACGTGGCGGGCGAGCTGGCCACCGCAGTGCGCGACCGGGGGATGCGCTTCGGCACCTACTACTCGGGTGGACTCGACTGGACGTTCGGCGGGCTCCCGATCCCCGACTTCCGCTCGATGATCGCCGCCATCCCGCAGTCCGACGAGTACCTCGCGTACGCGGACGCTCATTGGCGCGAGCTCGTGGACCGCTACCAACCGTGCGTGCTGTGGAACGACATCGGCTACCCGGCTGCGGCCGACCTACCCCGGCTGTTCGCCGACTACTGGTCCGTGGTTCCCGACGGCGTGGTGAACAACCGATTCGACTTCATGCGCCAGACGAGCGGCGACGTGCACTGCGACTTCATCACGCCCGAGTACTCGACCTCCGCACCACCGGGCGGTCGCAAATGGGAATCGACGCGCGGCCTGGGGACGTCCTTCGGCTACAACCGCTTCGAGCCCGAGTCGTCCTACATGACTGCCACCGAGATCGTGCACCAACTGGTGGACGTGGTCGCGCGCGGTGGCAACCTGCTCCTCAACGTCGGTCCCGCGTCCGACGGCGCCGTCCCGTGGGTGCAGGCCGAGCGCCTGCTGGCGGCCGGGTGGTGGCTGCGCACCAACGGTGCCGCCATCTACGGGTCCCGGCCGTGGGACCGCCCTGACGGCGTCACCGGTGACGGCGTCGGAGTGCGCTTCACGCGCGGCGCCGACGGCGCCCTGTACGCGGTGCTGCTCGGCGCGCCCTCCACACCCGTCGTCGAGCTCACCGACGTGCCCACGCCCACCGACGTCCGCCTGCTCGGCTTCGAGGACTCGCTGCCATGGAGCGCGACGGCGGCGGGCGGCCTCAGCGTGACCCTGCCCGACATCCCCTCCGCGTCCCCGGCCCCGGTCCTGCGGTTCTCGAGGCAATGACTTACGGTTTCCGTAAGTCATTGCCTCGAGAACGCCGCCGAGCTCGGCCGGCTCAGGCCAGGTTGCGGAAGGCGCCCAACGCGGCCTGGACGAAGGTCTCCTCCAGCAGCTCGCGCGGCTCCTTGCACTCCACCCACCGGTCGACGACACCGGACAGACCGGCGATGAGCACGGCGCTGGCGATGACCGCCTTCTCCTTGGGGATGCCGAGCGCGTCCGCCGCCATACGGCCGTACAGCTCCTCGAGGTCGCGGTAGTAGCGACTGCGGTGAGGCTGCAGCGCGGCCTGCACCTGGCTGGCCTGCAGGAGGGTGCCGAGCAGTTGCCCGCGCTCGGCCACCATGTCGAACCACCCCGCGACCCCGACCCGAAGGCGTGCCTCGAAGTCCGTGGCGGCCGCCATGCGGTCGCGGGTCCTCTGGCGGTACACCGCGACCTCGCGCTTGAACAGCGCGACCAGCAACTCGCCGCGGTTGTCGAAGTAGGCGTAGCCGAGGCCCTTGCTCACGCCGGCCGCCGCGGCCACGCCCTCCATGGTGACGGCCTCGATGCCCCGGTCGGCCACGAGCTCGGCGGCTACGTCCAGGAAGTGCTCCCGACGCGCCTCCTTGGTCATGCGGGCAGGCCGCACCGCCGCCTGTTCTCCCATACCGCGAGGCTACCGGCGCCCCGGGAGCCTTTGGCAGCGATCAGCGCATGACGGACAGGGACAGGGCGAAGTCGCCGGCGCTGTCGGTCCACCACTCGGTGAGCTCGAGACCGACGGCGTTGAGCTCGGACTCGACACCGGGACGGCGGAACTTGGCGCTGATCTCGGTGCGCATCTCCTCGCCCGCCTCGAACGCCACACGCAGGTCGTCGCATCCAGGAACACGGACCACGTGCGTCGAGCGCGACCGCAGGCGCATCTCGATCCACTCGTTGTCGAGGTCGAAGAACGCCACGTGCTGGAAGCGGGCCGGGTCGAAGTCGGCGCCCAGCGCGTCGTTGACGACGAGGAGCACGTTGCGGTTGAACTCGGCGGTGACGCCGGCACCGTCGTCGTAGGCCGCTTCCAGCCGGCCCACGTCCTTCACCAGGTCGGTGCCGAGAAGGAGGCCGTCGCCGGGCTCGAAGCCCGACACCAGCTCGGCGAGGAAGCGCTTGCGTTCCGACGGTGTCAGGTTGCCGATGGTGCCGCCGAGAAAGGCGACGAGCCGCCGTCCTCCCCCCGGTAGCAGGCCGAGGTGGTGGTCGAAGTCACCGACCACCCCGTGGACGTCCAGCGCCGGGTATTCGCAGGCGATCTCGGCCGCCGCGTCGCGCAGCGTCGTCTCGCTCACGTCGAACGGAACGAAGCGGCGCAGTGAGCCCGCCTCCACACCGGCGTCGAGCAGCAGGCGCGTCTTCTCCGACGTGCCCGAGCCGAGCTCGATCATGGTGTCGCAGCCGCTGGCCTCCATGATGCGGCCCGCGCAGCGGTCGAGGATCTCGCGCTCCCGCCTGGTCGGGTAGTACTCGGGTAGGCGGGTGATCTCGTCGAAAAGGCGGCTGCCGCGGTCGTCGTAGAAGTACTTGGGCGGCAGCTCCTTCGGCGTCGACGTGAGCCCGTCGAGCACGTCGGTGCGCAGGGCCGCGGCCAGGTCGTCGGGCTGGAGATGGACGTCCACGGTGGGCGTCGTCACGCAGGTTCCTTTCGGTCGAGAGCGATGCAGGTCACGTCGCCGGCTGCTGCGGCGACAAGTGACCCGTCCGGGACTGTGTCCCAGCGCGCATCGCCGTCATACGGCTCGGACGCGATGACGACGGCGTCGTCGGTCGCGAGCACGGCCAGCGAGTCACCGGCCGCGACGGCGGCCAGTCGGTGGCCATCGGTGACGACCATTGTCAAGGCGCCGCCCTCCTCGGCGTCGACCGCGTCGACGACCGAGGCCAGCGCGTCCGTCGCTGTCATGCCCTTGTCGACGCGGTCGAGGAAGAGGGCGAACAGCACCTCGCTGTCACTCGTGCCGAGGATCCCCGAGTCGCGCCGCTCGGTGACGCCGCGCCGCAGGCGCGTCCCTGCTCCGGTTCGGAACCCCTCGACGCGGCCGTTGTGGGCGAACAGCCAGGGACCGTCCGTGAACGGTGGCGTGCTCGACTCCTCGCTCGGGGACGGCGCAGTCGCTCCCCGCACTGCGGCGAGCACGGCGCCGGACTCGACCACGCCGGCCAGGCTCGCCAGCGAGTGGTCGGCCCACATGGGCTGGGCGCGGCGGTACCGCGCGGGCTCCCGTCGCCGATCGAGGTCGTACCAGCCCACGCCGACTCCGTCGGCGTTGACCACGCCAGACTGCTGCGTGCGGGGCGCCCACGACTGCTCGTGCAACGAGTGAGGCGGGTCGTAGAGCAGCGACTGCAGCGACACTGGTCGGCCGAGATAGGCCAGCAGGCGGCACACGGTTCAGTCCACGTCCCGCGCACAACGGAAGCCGGCGAAGATCTGCCGGCGGATGGGATAGTCCCAGTTGCGGAACGTCGACCGCACGGCCAAGGGCGACGTTGCCCACGAGCCGCCGCGCAGCACCTTGAACTCGGGACCGAAGAACACCTCGGAGTACTCGCGGTACGGGAACGAGCGGAACCCGGGATACGGCGTGAAGTCGGACGACGTCCATTCCCACACGTCGCCGATGAGCTGGTGCACACCCAAGTGGTTGGCGCCGGCCGGGTAGGAGCCGACGGGCGCGGGTCGGTCGTGCCGAGACCCGAGGTTCGCGCGCGTCCCGTCGGGCCGCGCGTCGCCCCAGGGCCAGCGGCACTTGCGGCCGTCCGGTCCCCATGACGCGGCGAGCTCCCATTCCGCCTCGGTCGGGAGGCGCTTGCCGGCCCAGCGGGCATAGGCGTCGGCTTCGTACCAGCACACGTGGGCGACCGGCTCGTCGGGCGCCAACGGCGTGCGCAGCCCGAAGCGCAGCACCGTCCAACCGTCGCCGTCCCGTTCCCAGAACTCGGGGTGGCCCAGCCCGGCCTCGACCCGCCAGGCCCAACCCGCGTCCGACCACCACCGCCGTTGGTCGTAGCCACCGTCGGCGACGAACGTGGCGTAGGCCCCGCACGTCACCGGGACGGCGTCGAGGTGGAACGGGGCGACGGTCACCTCGTGGGCCGGGCGCTCGTTGTCGTAGGCCCACACCTCGAGGTCGCTGCCCATGCTGAACGTCGCGCCAGGGATCAGCACCTCCGACGGCCCGTCGTACGGTGCCTCGATCCGCGGCGGCGCGGTCACGCCGCTCGGCGGGCGGCCGCCGTCGAGCATCAGCTGCCGAGTGGCCAGCATCGTCTCGTCGTGCTGGTGCTCGTGCTGGATCACCATGCCGAAGGCGAATGCGCCGTCGAGCAACGGCATCCCGTTGTCGAGGTCGACCGTCTCGAGGACGTCGAGCACCCGGCCTCGCACCTCAGCGAGGTAGGACCGTGCCTCGGCAGGACCGAGCAGCGGAAGGGCGGGTCGGTCGGGCCGAGGATGGCGGAAGGCGTCGTACAACGGGTCGAGCGTGGAGTCGATGGCCGGTCGCCCGCCCACCTCGCGTGCCAGCCACAGCTCCTCGTAGTTGCCCACATGGGCCAGGTCCCAGACGAGCGGCGACATGAGAGGCGAGTACTGGCGGCGCTGCTCCTCCTCCGTGAGGTCGACGAGGTCGAGGGTTCGCGCTCGCACCGCATCGAGCTCGGTGGCGACGTCCTCCCTCAGCGCCATGTCCGCGTCCCCAGGTCGTCGGCCGGGCAGCGGCCGCGCGACACGAAGCGGTCGTGGTACTCCACGACGGCCGCGCCGATGTCGCCGTCCAGCGCCTCGATGGCCGCCGCGAAGCACCGGGTGGCGGCGCGTGCGAGGAAGGGGTTGGCCAGCCCGTCGCGCGCCGCCTCCAACCACAGCGTCTCCGCGCCTGCGCAGCTGTAGAGGGCGACGGCGGGGTCGGCGAGGATGGAGGCCGCCACTGCCGTCGCGACCTCCCACCACGGCGACGGCAGCGCGTCGAGCATGCGCAGCTCGAGCCAGCCCCTGCATCGCACCGGAGGGAACAGCGTGGTGATGTGGTAGAGCAGGTCGTCCTCGGTGGGGAACCCGAGAGGATCACCCGCTTCGATCCACTCCGCGAACGACCGAGGACGCGTCTGGGCGCGGAAGTCGTCGTCGTCGACGCGGATCAGCATCACCGGAGCGGCCAGCACCAACGTGGGCCAGTCGGACCACGTCAGCGCGTACTGCGGATCCATCGCCATCCACCACGACATGCGCTGGGACTTCCAACCCGGCGCCGGCGAGTTGGCGAAAGCGGCGACGAGCGCGGGCCCGGCCGCCACCGCGGCGCGCCACCGGTCGGGTGGCCCGGTGTCCAGGTTCACCTGCAGCGCCGCGGTGTTGCGCATCATCCAACGTCCCGCGGGATCGCGGGTGTCGTACCACGCCTCCATGGCCCGGTAGCGGGGCATGTCGAGCAGGCGCCGGCGCTGATCGGGGACAGAGCCCCGGGCCAGGAGCGTCACGCCCGCTCCACCGGCAGCAGCCTCGAGCGCGGCGGCGTCGACGGTCGCCGACGCGATGCCGGCCGCGAGGTCGTCGCCGGGTGGCGCGCTCACCTCGAGCTGGCCGCCGGGCTCCAGCGTGAGGCGGCTGCCGGCGGGGGCGGGCGACGCGGCGGCCATGATCGCCTCGAGCGCGGCCAGATCGGGCTGAGCGCCGTCCCCCGAGCGCACCGTGACCCATTCGAGCTCCACCCCGACGCGGTGGGGGCCGCCTCCCGCGCACCATTCGGCGACGAGGTCGGCGGCCCGCTTGACGGTCAGTGACCTACTGGATGCGGTCACGCGATCAGCGATGGCCGAAGTGAGCCGCCACCCACGTCAGGTTCCGGACAGGGGCCAACCACAGTTCCAGGGTCACCGGGCCTCCTTCGTGCACCGTTCTCCGGCGCAGACGACGGAAGCGTATGTCCCCCTCGGGGGTTAGTTGTTACACCCTTGAGCGACTGTCAGGGCCCATCAGCGGTCGGCAGGAGCCGGCGATGGGGTTCGGGTCCCCATCGCATTTCAGCGAGCGCAGCTTGCAAGCGAGCGAATGTGACAGCCGTCAATCCACCTCGGCGACGCTCTGGGACCACGCGTCCTGGAACCGAGCCTCGTCGTCCATGAGCGCGACCTCGCCGTCCCGTCGCACGTAGACGAGACGCGTGCTTTCGCGCTCCCAGAACGTGAGCGTGGCGAGCTGCGCCTTCCGTTCGTCCTGGTCAGGGAAGCGGTAGGAGACGGTGCCGATCACGGCGGGGTCGCCGCCGAACACGTCGACCTCGACCTCCTCGCCGTCACCGGTGACCCGGATGACGACGACGTCCTGGTGCAGCTCTACAGCGCCTCTCGACATCGTCCCCGACCCCCCGGTCCGGTGTTGGTGTTCCGGCCATGGTACGGGATCGGACCTCGCCGCGGACAGAGCCTGTTCCGGGTGGGTGGCGCTTCCAGACCCGCGCCGAGCCCGGCGTCAGAACGCGGCCTGCCAGGCGTTCCACAAGGTCGGGAGCAGCCACAGGAGCAGGCCGATGGGAACGAGGACGACGGGCTGGGTGGCCGACCCCTTGCGCGTGCCGCCGAGAGCGGCCAAGGCGAAGCTGACCGCGGCGCCCAGGAAGCAGAGGAACTGGAACTTCGGAGACATGCGGGCAGTCTGCCCTGCCGCTCACGCCGAGAGATCGACCGTCACCGTCGCGTCGTCACACGAGCCCGATGGATCGCACGCCCGGTACACGAAGGTGTACGGACCGATCGGCGCGCTGTTCGGCACGAACTTCACCGTCGCGCCGGACGCCGACACGTTGGGCTTGCCGTCGGGCTGCTGGACGATGGTCACTGTGAGCGCATCACCGTCGGGGTCGTAGTCGTTCGCCGTCACCGGCACCACCGTCGGCGGACCCGAGCCCGCGTGGTAGCCGGCGTCATCATTGGCCACCGGGGGGCGGTTGGGCCTGGTCGTCACTGGCGGGGCTGCTGCTCCGGCGGTCCGCCGGACGGGAGCAGTGGTGGGCGTCGTGGTCGGCGCGAGCCGGACCGTCACGGGTGCCCCCGCTGCCGGCGCGGAGGCGGCCTGGAGCGGCGCGGTCGCCACCAGCGCGGGCGGCGCGTGGTGCAGCGCGGGCGGTGCCGCAGGGACGAGGCCGAGGGCGGCGCTGGTCGCGACCGCAGCCACGCCGCCCGCGGCAGCCGCCGCCGAGGAACCGGCGCCGCCGAGGGCGCGCACGAACGGGACCTGGGTGATCCACGCGATCGGTCCCATGACCCAGCGGAGACGTCCCACGTTCAGGGCCACGAAGGCGCGCACCACGCCGGGATCGAAATGGGTTCCCGCGCCGTCGGTCAGCTCCTCGCGGGCGGCCGTCGCCGACATGGCGGCCTTGTACGGACGCGGTGCGGTCATGACCTCGAAGGCGTCGGCGACCGCGACGATGCGCGCCGCGTAGGAGATCTGCTCGCCCTGGAGCTGCCGGGGGTACCCGGTGCCGTCGAACTTCTCGTGGTGCTGCTCGATGGCCAGCGACCAGTCACCCAACCAACTCTTGAGCGGTGCCGCGATGCGGGCGCCGTCGTCGGGATGGCGGTGGATCATGGCCCACTCGTGGTCGTCGAGGGGACCGGCCTTGTTGAGGACGTCGGGCGACACCATCACCTTGCCGACGTCGTGCAGGAGCGACGCCCACCGCAGCTTGTCGCGTGCATCGGCGTCGAGCCCGAGCTCCTCGGCCAGCAGTTCGGTGAAGGCCCGCACGCGCTCGGCGTGCCCGCGCGTGTTCTTGTCGTGCGCGTTCATGGCCGCCGACAGGATGAGGATCGTCTCGGCCGCGGCACCGGCCTCGCTCTCCACGCCCTCGTCGCGAATCGCGGCCAGGCGGGTCTTGAGGTTGCCGATGGTGCCGGCCCGCAGCGCCATGGCGAAGCGCGACGGCGTCTTGTCCGGGAACACCATGGACAGCTTGAGCAGGGTGGCGAGGGGCAGCAGTCGGCGGGCCTGGGACGCCACAAGAAGCATCACCACGCTCGACACGACGAAGCTGGCCGCCCACCAGAGCAGGACCAGGCCCAGGCTCCGCGGGCGGGTGATGGCGTGCGCCATGAGCACGGCCGCCGCGATCCCCGCCACGAGGGGTACGGCCGCGACGAGCACGCGGACCGCCGCCGCCATGCCCGGCCGGCCGTGCCAGCCCGTGTCAGTCATCGTCGATGCCCCCCTGGTTCCCCTCCGCTCTATCGGCCCGAGCAGGGGGCGTCCTGAGGGTTCAGGCCAATTGGACGTCCACGTCGAGCTCGTTCCCAGGCTCGAGCGTCAGCTGCTCGATGCCGCCCGCGTCCCGCAGATCGCCCTCTGACGCCCTGATGGCGGCCAACGTCTCGCTGGGGCCTCGGACCGTGACCCGCTGGACCGGGGCCTTCATCGACAGCTTGGCGTCGGTCTTGGCCCGCCTGACCTGGCCCAGGACGGCGACGGCGATCCCGAGCAGGTCGGCGGTTGCCGGCGCGCCCGCTGAGGCGAGCTCCTCCGCCGTCGGCCAGCTCGCGCGGTGAACCGAGCCGTCCTGCCACCACGACCAGACCTCGGCGGTGACGTAGGGCAGGAAGGGGGCGAAGAGCCGGAGCATCGTCGACAGCGCCGTGGTCAGCGCGCGGTTGGCCGACGCGGCGGCCTGCTCGCCCTGCGCCCCGTAGGCACGGCCCTTGACCAGCTCGAGGTAGTCGTCGCAGAACGACCAGAAGAAGGACTCGGTGCGCTCGAGAGCGCGGGCGTAGTCGTAGTCCTCGAAGGCGGCGGTGGCCTCGCTGACGACCCCGCTCAGCGCGCTGAGCATGGCCGTGTCGAGGGGCTCGGTGATCTCGCCCTCGGGGCCGAGGCGGGCGAGGACGAACTTGGACGCGTTGAGAATCTTGATGGCGAGGCGCCGACCGATCTTGAACTGGTTGCGGTCGAGCTCGACGTCGCGTCCTGGTCGTGCGCCGGCGGCCCAGTACCGAACTGCATCGGCGCCATGCTGTTCCAACAGCGCGAACGGATCGTCCGGGGAGTTGCCCGCCGACTTCGAGAGCTTCTTGCGGTCGGGATCGTTGACGAAGCCCGACAGCGCGACGTGCTGGAACGGGAGCGACTGGAACTCCAGCTCGGCGCGAACGACGGTGTAGAAGAGCCACGTCCGGATGATGTCGTGGGCCTGCGGGCGCAGGTCCATCGGAAACGTGCGCTCGAACAGGTCGGGATCGCGCTCCCAGCCCGAGACGAACTCCGGACTCATCGACGAGGTCGCCCACGTGTCCATGACGTCGGGGTCCCCGAGGAAACCGCGCGGCTTGCCCCGCTGATCCTCGGTGTAATCGTCGGGCGTATCCGTGGACGGGTCGACAGGGAGACGCTCCTCCGGTGCACGGATGGGCGCGGTCCAGTCGGGCTCGCCGTCCTCGCTGATCGGGTACCAGATGGGGAAGGGGACGCCGAAGAAGCGCTGGCGAGTGATGTTCCAGTCACCGGTGAGGCCTTCGACCCAGTTCTGGTAGCGGACGCGCATGAACTCGGGATGCCACCGCAGCTCCTCGCCCCGTCGGAGGAGCACGTCCTTCGGTGGGAAGCGGATGAACCACTGGCGGTTGGTGACGATCTCGAGGGGCCGGCTGCCGTTCTCCCAGAACTTGACCGGGTGGGTGATGGCGCGGGGCGCGCCGACGAGCTCGCCGCTCTCGGACAGCAGCTCCACGATGCGGGTCTGCGCCTGCTTGGCGTTCTTGCCCGCCAGCTCGTCGTACGCACGCTGGGCCGCCGAGTTGTCGCGTGCGACGAAGCCGTCCTCGCCCCACGCGATGGGTATGAGGCGGCCGTCGTGCCCCATGACGTTGCGGACGGGGAGGTCGAGCTCGCGCCACCAGACGACGTCGGTGGTGTCGCCGAACGTGCAGATCATGGCGATCCCGCTGCCCTTCTCGGGGTCGGCGAGCCCGTGGGCGACGATCGGGACCTCGACGTCGAACAGCGGTGTGGTGACGGTGGTGCCGAACAGCGGCTTGTAGCGCTCGTCGTCCGGGTTGGCGACCAGGGCGACGCACGCGGGAACGAGCTCGGGACGGGTGGTCTCGATGAAGATGTCGTCGCCGTTGTCGCGGTGGAAGGCGAGCCGGTGATAGGCGCCAGGGATCTCGCGGTCCTCGAGCTCGGCCTGAGCGATGGCGGACCGGAAGTCGATGTCCCAGAGCGTCGGTGCCTCGACGCGGTAGACGCCGCCGCGATCCAGCAGGCGCAGGAACGCGAGTTGGGAGACGCGCGTGACGTCCGGCGCGATGGTGCGGTAGAGGTAGGTCCAGTCGACGGAGAGCGCGGCCAGGTTCCAGAGCTCGAAGTACTCCTTCTCCAGCTCCTCGGTGAGCTCGGCGCACAGCTCGACGAAGTTGGGCCGGGAGACGGGGACGGGTCTGGTGTTCTTCGGCAACGGTTGTCGCGGCGGCTCGAAGCCCGCGTCGTACGGCAGCGTCGGGTCGCAGTAGACGCCGTAGTGGATCTGGGCCCGACGCTCGACGTTCAGGCCGTTGTCGTCCCACCCCATCGGGTAGAAGACGGCCTTGCCCCGCATGCGCTGGTACCGGGCGATGGTGTCGGTGTGGGTGTACGAGCAGACGTGACCGATGTGCAGGCGGCCGCTCACCGTCGGAGGCGGCGTGTCGATGGAGTAGACGTCGGCGCGGCTCTTGGTGCGGTCGAACCGGTACGTGCCTTCTTCGTCCCACTGGGCGCGCCACTTGGCCTCGAGGCCTTCGAGCGACGGCTTATCCGGGACGGTCGGGCACATGGTCTCGCTACCGTACCTGCGTGATGCAGCTGTTCGACACTGCAAAAGGCGAGGTCAGCGAGCTCGCGCTCCGCGACCCGGGGCGGGTGTCGATCTATGTCTGCGGCCCCACCGTCTACGACCTCCCTCACATCGGACACGGTCGTCAGATGCTGCTGTACGACACCCTGCGGCGGTACCTGGAATGGACCGGGCTCGACGTCGTCCACGTGTCGAACATCACCGACGTGGACGACAACATCATCAACCGGGCCGCCGAGCAGGGCCGCTCCATCGACGACGTGGTCGCGCAGTACGAGGCGGCCTGGAACGAGGCCATGGACGGTCTCGGGGTGCTGCGGCCCACCCATGACCCTCACGCCAGCGCCTACATCGAGCGCATGGTGGAGCTGGTGGCGGAGCTCCTGGGCGACGGGCTGGCGTACGAGATCAGCGACGGCGTCTACCTCGACACGAGCCAGGTCGAGGGCTACGGCCTGCTCGCGCTGCAGCCCCTCGACCAGCTGCGGGCGGGCGCGAGGGTCGACGTCGACGAGGAGAAGCGGTCGCCGCTCGACTTCGTCCTCTGGAAGAAGGCCAAGCCGGGCGAGCCCACCTGGGAGTCGCCGTGGGGGCCGGGACGACCTGGTTGGCACACCGAGTGCGTGGTGATGTCGCTCGACCTGCTGGGGGAGGGATTCGACCTGCACGCGGGCGGGTTGGACCTGCGCTTCCCCCACCACGAGAACGAGCGGGCCCAGGCCGTCGCCCTCGGGCGCCGGTTCTCCCAGCACTGGATGCACCACGGATTCGTCGAGGTCGCGGGTGAGAAGATGTCGAAGTCGCTCGGCAACTACGCGTCGCTGACCGATCTGCTGGCTCGCTCCGATCCCCGCGCCTACAGGCTGCTCGTGCTGCGCTCGCACTACCGCTCGCCGATGGAGGTGACGCCGGAGACGATGGCCCAGGCCGAGGCGTCGATGCGGCGGCTCGACGACTTCGCCCGCAACCTCGGTGCTGCGTCCGACGTCGCGCCTGACGACGCGTCGCTGGTCGCCTTCCGCGCGGCGATGGACGACGACCTCGACACGCCGACGGCCGTCGCCACGCTCTTCACCCTGGTCACGTCGGCCAACAGCGGAGCAGGGCCGGCCATCGGCGCCGCTGCGGTGGAGATCGCCCGCGTGCTCGGTCTCGAGCTCGCTGGTGACGACGCCATCGACGCCGAGACCGAGCGGCTCACGCGCGAACGCGATGCGGCGCGGCGGGATCGTGACTTCGCACGTGCCGACGCGATCCGTGACCAGCTGTCGGCCATGGGCTGGGTGGTCGAGGACACGCCGGGAGGCACGCGGGTCCACCGATGACGGTTCTCGGCAAGCAAACGGTCGCGAGGCGACCGTCTGCTTGCCGAGAACAACATCTCGTGACGGCGGCGGGAGGATTTGTTAGCGTTTCGCCCTGAGGGGTTTCGGTATGGCAGTGCAAAGACGCACGTGTGGCTGGTCCCTCGGTAACTGCAATCTCAACAAGGGGGATCGCCATCGTGGCGACCGGTACGGTCAAGTGGTTCAACGCTGAGAAGGGCTACGGGTTCATCTCGCAGTCCGACGGAGCAGACGTCTTCGTGCATTTCTCGGCGATCGACATGGGCGGCTACAAGACGCTCGAGGAAGGTCAGGCGGTCGAGTTCGAGGTGCAGCAGGGTCCCAAGGGCCTGCAGGCTGCAACCGTTCGCGCCGTCCAGTAGCCAACCCGCAACGCTGACGAAGGCCGGCCGGTGGCCGGCCTTCGTCGCGTCAGCGAACGGTTACGGGAGGCCGATCTCGTTGTTGCCGAGCAGTCCGCTGGTGCGCACGACGAGCGTCTGGTCGGTGGTCGGCGGCTGGCATCCGGTGGCGAGCACGCCGAGCAGGGTCAGCCCGGTGCAGTCCCCGCCCACCTCGGCGCTGGCCGCGGTCGAGACGCCGGGCGCAACCACCTGCAGGCCCAGGACGTCGGCGGCCGGCGGGTTGCCGGGTCCGCTGCCGTCGCCCGGAGGCTGCGGCTGCGGCTGCGACGGGTTCGACCCCGTGCCGTTGCCCCCTCCGTTGCCGCGCTGTCCGCCCGCACCCGCGCCGGCGCCGGTGCGCCCGGGTCCTGAGACGACGGAGTCGCCCGTCGCGAACCCTGAAGTCGAGCGAGTGGCGTTGGCCCGATCCGCGTTCAGCGCGCCGCTGCCGTCGTCGAGGGGCACGTTGGCGCTGCCGCCCTGGTTGGCGCCGTTGCGCGGTCCCGAGGCCGACGGCGGGTTGGAGCGATCGAAGGGGCGGTCGATGACGGTGGCCGCGATCACCCCGAGCGCGAACATGACGGCGGCGACCGCCGCGATGGGTTTGCGTGCGTGCACGAGCCCCGGCGCCCGGCTGACGTTCGACGTGAGCTTGGTGGCCAGCTTCCACTTGCTGAGGCTGACGGCGCCGAGGGCGAGCGGCACCGGGAGGACGACGCGGCGCAACAGCGAACCGAGGTCCTCGAGCTCTTCGACCTGCTGGCGACAGTCAGCGCACCCGGCGAGGTGCTGGTCGACCTTGGCCGTCTCCCGCGGCGACAGTCCGCCCGCGATGTAGGCGCCCAGCTTGTCGACGGGGAACTGGCATGACCGGGCGACCGGCGCGCGCAGGTGGGCCTGCAGGAAGCGCTGGCGCAGTCCGGCGCGCGCTCGCACCGCCAGCTGGGCCAGGCCGTTGGCGGACACGCCGAGCATGGGCGCCGCCTCGCGCGCGGGGATCCCCTCGACCTCGGTGAGCCAGAGCACCGACCGCCACCGCTCGGGCAGGCTGCGGAACGCGACCGCGACGAGGTTGGAGTCGACGCTGTCGAGCACCTGGTCGGCGGCCAGGTCCTTGTCGCTCGAGCGCTCGAGCTGCTCGATCGTGGCCATCGGCTGCAGCCGACCCTGGCGGCGCAGCCCGTCGAGGGCGGCGTTGCGGGTCGACGCCAGCAGGTACGGGCGGAAGGCCTCGCTCGCCTGGGGGCGTCCCTCGGGGAGCACCTGGAAGACGCGGGTGAACGCGTCGGAGACCGCGTCGGCCGCGTCGTCGGGGTTGCCGGCGACGGCGTAGGCGACCCGCCAGGCCGCGGGGGCGTGGCGGCGATAGAGCTCTTCGAAGGCCCGGCTGTCCCCCTCGGCTGCGCGCTGAGCCAGGACGTTGTCCGGCTCGACATCGATCGCGCTCACCGTTCTGGGTCGCCGCATCCGCTCTTCTGTCCCCCTCGCGTCCTTTGTGGAGAATGCGCAGCGCGGTGTTCGCTTACGCACAGTGAGAGTTCGGTGGGAACGTCCCCGCTTCCTGCCCCTACCAACCGCCAGGCCCAACTTGACGGCGCAGGTTCCCACCACTGTCCTACACCAGCGATGCCTCCGGGGTTCAGCGCCATCTGGGCTTGTGTGGCCCTCGACCTCGTGGGCTTCGGGATCGTCGTGCCCATCCTGCCCCGCTACGCGGAGCGCTTCGGCGCCAGCCCCACGACCGTCGGGCTGCTGGTGGCCTCCTTCTCCATCGCACAGCTCGTGTTCGCGCCGGTCTGGGGACGGGTGTCCGATCGCATCGGCCGCAAACCCGTCCTCATCGCCTCGCTCATCGGGACCGCGGCCGGCAGCCTGCTCACCGGTCTGGCCGGGACCCTGTGGCTGCTCTTCGCGGGCCGCATCGTCGACGGGATCTCCGGCGCGTCGGTGTCAGTCGCCCAGGCCGCCGTCGCCGACATCGCCGAGCCCGCGCAGCGGGCCCGGCTCCTCGGCCTGCTCGGCGCCGCGTTCGGCCTCGGGTTCGTGGCCGGACCGGCCATCGGCGCCCTCGCCGTCCTCGGCGGCCCCCACGTCCCGTTCCTGATCGCCGCGGCCATCGCGGCCGTCAACGCCGTCATCGCGTGGAAGCGCCTGCCCGAGACCAAGAAGCCCGAGTCCAGCGAACTCGCCCGGCCTGGTCTGTCAGAGCAGACCAAACCGGGCGAGTTCGCTGAAGAGAAGCAGCCGAAGACCGGCGGGACGGGCGGATTGTTGCTCGTGACGTTCCTCGGGCTGCTGGCGTTCAGTGCGTTCGAGGCGACGTTCGCACTCTTCGCGGAGGGGCGTCTCCGCCTGGGCGAGTCCTCGACGTACTCCGTGTTCGCAGCCATCGGGGTGGCCATCGTGATCATGCAGGTGCGGGTGGTCGGACCGGTGGTGGGCCGGCTGGGCGAGCGCGGCGCGGTGCAGGTCGGCTTGTTCGCCAACGCGGCGGGACTGGCCCTGTTGACGCGCGTGCACTCGTGGTCGCTGCTGGTGCCGGCGCTGTTGCTGCTGACGATCGGACAGGGGCTCATCACGCCGACGCTGGCATCGATGGTCGCGGGACGGGTCGGCGAGCGCCGCTACGGCCACGGCCTCGGCGTGCAGCAGATGGCGGGCGGCTTGGCGCGCGTGATCGGCCCGGTGGCCGGCGGCGTGGCGTTCCAGCACATCGCGACCGGCGCGCCCTACGCGGCGGGCGCCGCCTTCGTCGTCGTCGCCCTGCTGGTGCTGGCCGCTCAGGCCGACGGCGAGAGCAGCACTTTGACCGGTCCGTCCGGCTGAACGAGGTCGTGGAAGGACTGCTCGGCCGCTTCGAGCGGACGCACGTCCGACACCACGATGTCGGGGTCGACGGCTCGCGCCGCCACCGCGTCGACCGACTCGGCGAACTCGTCGATGGTGTAGGCGATGCTCGGCACCACGTCGACCTCCTTCACCACCCACAGCAGTCCGGGCATGGCCAGCATGTCGCCCGGGTTCACGACGCCGACGAGCACGACCTGGCCGCCCATGCGGGCGATCTCCAGCGCGAGGGGCGGCGTGGCCGTGACGCCCGCGCAGTCGAACACGACCTCGGGCGGCTCGCCCAATGCCGCGCCGAGCTTGGCCGCGTCACTGACGACGGTCGTCGCGCCCATGCGATCGGCAATGGCGGCCCGACCCTCGTTGCGTTCGGCGACGGCGATGTCAGTGACGCCCTCACGTCGCAACGCGGCAAGAGTGAAGAGCCCGATGGGCCCGGCGCCGATGATGCCGACCGTCTGCGCTCCCCGTCCGCCCGCAGCGCGCGACCGGCGCACGGCGTGCAGCGCGACCGCGAACGGCTCGACCAGCGCGGCCTGCTCCGAGGTCATGCCTTCGGGGAGGACGAAGCACGAACGGGCGGGCGCTCGCACCAGCTCGGCGTAGCCGCCGTCGTGCATGCCGAGACCGATCCCGGTGCCGAACTGCAGGCCGCAGAGATGGTCCTTGCCTGCCTCGCACGCCGCGCACGTCCGGTCGCGGTCGGCGGGCAGGACGGCGACCCGCTGTCCTTCGTCGATGTCGTCCACCGCGTCGCCCACGGCGACCACCCGTCCGCCGAACTCGTGGCCCATGACCGCGCCGGGCGGCAGGAGGCCGGCGGCCTTGAGATGGAGGTCGCTGCCGCAGATCCCGCACCGCTCGACGGCCACGACCACGTCGTGAGGACCGGGGGTGGGCTCGGGCTTGTCGAGGACCTCGAGGGTCCCGTCAGCGGTGAAGGCCACGGCGCGCATGCGGGGAAACCTAGGCGTGCGACCGTTGTTCAGGCTTTGTTACTCTGGAGTAACAAAGCGACTTCGCCGAGGTGCCGCATGCCTGATTTCTCCCTCGAACTGAACGAGGACCAGCTCCAGATCCAGAAATGGGTCCACGACTTCGCCGAGACCGTGATGCGGCCGGCGGCCGCCGAGTGGGACGAGCGTGAAGAGACGCCGTGGCCCATCATCGAGGAGGCGGCCAAGATCGGGCTCTACTCGCTCGACTTCCTCGCCAACGCCTTCGGGGACCCGACGGGCCTCAGCCTGCCGATGGTCATGGAGGAGATGTTCTGGGGCGACGCCGGCATCGGTCTCGCCATCTTCGGCACGACCCTCGGCGTGGTCGGCCTCATGGGCAACGGCACACCCGAGCAGATCGGCGAGTGGCTGCCGCAGTGCTTCGGCACGCCCGACGACATCAAGATGGCCGCCTTCGGCGTCTCGGAGCCGGACGCGGGTTCGGACGTGAGCTCGCTGCGGGCCAAGGCCGTCTACGACGAGGCCACCGACGAGTGGGTCCTCAACGGCACCAAGACGTGGATCACCAACGGCGGCATCGCCGACGTGCACGTGCTCGTGCTCGCCGTCGACAGCGAGCTCGGCTCGCGCGGCCAAGCCGCCTTCGTCGTCCCCAAGGGCCACCCCGGCATCAGCCAGGGGCAGAAGTTCTCGAAGATGGGCATCCGCGCCTCGCACACCGCCGAGGTCATCCTCGACGACTGCCGTGTCCCCGGCAGCTGGCTGCTCGGCGGCAAGGAGAAGCTGGACGAGCGTCTGGCCCGTGCGCGCGAAGGCAAGCGCACGTCCTCACAGGCGGCCATGGCTACCTTCGAGGCCTCCCGCCCCGCGGTCGGCGCCCAGGCCGTCGGCATCGCACGCGCCGCGTACGAGTACGCCCTCGATTACGCCAAGGAGCGCAAGCAGTTCGGTCGGGCGATCATCGAGAACCAGGCCATCGCGTTCAAGCTGGCCGACATGAAGATGGCGATCGACGCGTCCCGCCTGCTCGTCTGGCGCGCCGCTTGGATGGGCAAGGTGGGCAAGCGCTTCGAGGCGGGCGAGGGCTCGATGTCGAAGCTCTTCGCGGGTGAGACCGCGGTGCGCGTCACCGAGGAGGCGATTCAGATCCTCGGCGGTGCCGGCTACGTCAAGGACCACCCCGTCGAGCGTTGGCACCGCGACTCGAAGATCTACACGATCTTCGAAGGCACGTCCGAGATCCAGCGGCTGGTGATCGCGCGGGCCATCAGCGGCGTCCACATCAAGTAGCGGCCGCCACGACGCGTCTCGAGGAAATGGGGTACCGGATCGGTACCCCATTTCCTCGAGAGTGCGGCGGACGTGGCGCTCAGGCGGCGACGGGGTGGACTGCTGACGGGTCGGCGACTGCGTTGGTGGTGACGGTCGGCTTGAAGCCCTTGAAGGTCATGTAGCAACCGAAGCCGAGCTCCCACGCTGCGATGGGCAGCGCGAAGAGCGTCGCGGGACCCGAGACCTGGTCGAAGACACCGAACAGCGTGGCCGTCGAGGACGCGAGCAGGAGGGGAGCGCCGATGAGGCCGATCCTCGGGAGGATGCGGGGCACGAGACCCGACCGGTACATGACGGTGCCGATGCAGAAGGCGTTGATGGCCGGCAACACGCCCGGGCCGAGCAGGAACGTCCAGTCGTGGACGGCCACCAGGGCGCGACCGGTGGTGACCGTTGCGCCAGCGTTGGCGGCGGATGCGCCGGCGTCGTGGAGCGTGACGAGCGAGAGCACGCTCAGCACGCCGACGAGGATCATGGCGGCCTCGAGGGTCCGGGACGCCACGAAGCCCATGGCGGCCCGCTCGCTGTAGCGCTTGGCCACCGGGTACAGCGCGACGGCGGTGACGATGCCGGTCAGGGCGCAAATGATCTCGCCGACGGCGCCCAACAGCACTCCGGTATCGCTCCCGCCAACGAGGATGTGGTTCGGGTCCTTGAGGATGTCGTGGTAGAGCGCCAGCGCAGGGATCGAGCCGATGAAGGTGAGCAGGTAGGCGACGCCGGCGATGAGCGCCGTCTTCCTCATGGGGTCCATGGGGACCTTGGTGGGTGCCGTGGTCGTTGTCATGTCAGGTCCTCTTCTGGGAGTTGGGTGAGCGAGACCAGGGAGACGCCGACGTCGCGCAGCTTCTGGAGCACGCCGTGCAGCGCGGCCTGGTCGACGACGGCCCCGCGGATGACGGTGGTGCCGTCGTCCTCATTGGTGAGGTTCATGCCGTCGAACCACGCCGCCCAGCGGGGTGCGAGATGTCCCTTGATGCGGATCTCGTACTGCTGGGCACTGGTCACACGTGGACCGTACGAACGGACCTGGTGAGCGCGGATCACCACATGTGGTGATTGTCGGGGTGATTTCCCGTCTAGAGGCCGAGCTCGGCTGCGCGCCTGACCGCTTCGCGGCGGCTGCTGACCCCGAGCTTGGCGTAGATGCTCTTCGTGTGTGTTCGCATGGTGTTCAACGACACCGTGAGCTCGCGGGCGATGTCCGGGCCGCTGAGGTCACTGCGGAGCAGCCGGAGCACGTCCCGTTCCCGGCTGCTCAACTCGTCGACCAGCCCGGAGCGAGCGGGGGTCGGACTGGGGCCGCCGCCGAACGCGGCGAGGATCCGTGGCGCGAGGGGGGACGAGACCGTTCGCAGCAGCGCCGCCATCGGTGGGCCCTCGTCGACGAAGACGCGCACCCATCCCTCGGGCTCGGCCCGCACCAGCGCCTGTTCGAGGGCGGCCAACGCGGCGGGAACGTCGCCGCCCGCCTGATGGGCGAGCGACTCGAGGATGAGCACCTCGATGACGCTCCCCTCGCGTTGCCCCGCTTCGGCGGCTGCCAGCAAGCGATCCAGGAGCTGCAACGCGTCGTCGAGCGAGCCGTCGGCGAGCAGCCCACGTGCAAGGGTGATGTGCTCGAACTCCTGCACGTAGTCGAGCTGGTCATCGGCGGTGACGCCGCGGTCGGCCGCCCAACGCAGGGCGGCGGCGACGTCTCCCAGCGCGAGGTGCACGCGCGCTACGAGGGCTGGAATGGGCCGCACCGCGGGTGAGAAGTCCGTGTTGTAGACGCGTGCGGCGTCGTGGAGGAGCTCCAGTGCTCCGGCACCGTCGCCCTGAGCCAGCCGGATCCGGGCGGTCGCGACGCGCCAGCGATACGCGTGCTGAGGTAGGCCCGCGTGTTCGCCGAGGGCACCGCTCGCCTCGAGATGGCGGATGGCATCATCGAGCTCGTTGCGCTCGAGCAGGACTTCGCTCAGGCCGATGTGCATGTCGGCCGTGCCGCGCAGCGGCTGGCCGTCGGTGTGGTCGAGCGCCGATTCGAACGTCCGCATCGCGTCCCCGAGCCGACCTTGCGCCAGCTGGATGTCGGCCAGCCCGAGCGAGACGCCGAGCACGTCGGGGATGAACCCAGCGGCGACAAAGCTGGTGACGGCCGCGGCGTATCGGCTCCGCGCCGGCTCGAGCTCGCCGACGGCCCAGTGGGCGAGGCCCGTGAGCGCGGCTGCCGCGCCCCGGCCGAGATGATCCGTGCTCTCCATCAGGTCGAGCGCCCGATCAGCATGCGCGATGGTTCCCGCGATGTCCCCCGCCAGGAGGGCCAGCCCGGCGCGGTACACGGACACCTGGGCCGGAAGGCGGGCGAGCTCGGCCTCGTCGAAGACGATCGCCGTCGGTCGTGGCGCATCGATCCACTGCTCGACGCTCCGCAGAAGGGGCTCGACACCGTTGACGTCGCCCGTCGCCATGCGCGCGCCGATCAACCCGACGGTGAGGACGGGTCTGTCCGGAAAGAGCTCGTCGGGCAGCGCCTCCAGCCAACGACGCAAGGTCGCTTCCTGCCTGGCCTGGCGCATGGCCGGCCCCGCCAGCTCGACCAGCTCTGCAGCCTTGGCGAAGTCGGCGCCAGCCAAGGCGTGGCTTATCGCCTCGGCACGATCGCCGTGTGCTTCGTACCAGGCGCCCGCCCTCCGGTGGAGCTCGTGGACGTGTCCGGGCTCCTCGTCGAGCTGCCGGGCGCGGAGGACGTCCGCGAAGAGGTGGTGGTAGCGGTACCAGGCGCGACGGTCGTCGAGTGGGACGAGGAAGAGATTGGCCCGGTCGAGCCGCTCGAGCATGGCCTTGCCGTCGTTCCCTCCCGTGACGGCGTCGCAGAGCGGCCCGCTCAGTCGATCGAGCACGGCGGTCTGCAGCAGGAAGCTCCGGACCTCCTCGGACTGACGCTCCAACACTTCGCCCACGAGATAGTCGACGACGAAGCGGTCGTCTCCGGCGAAGCCGGCGATGAAATCGGGAATGTCGTCGCGTCCCTGCATCGAGAGTGCGGCGAGTTGCAGCGCAGCGATCCAACCCTCGGTTCGCGCTTCGAGCGCGCCGACGTCGGCCCTCGTCAACGCGAGGCCCATGGCGTCGTGGAGGTAGGTAGCCGCTTCGTCTGTCGTGAAGCGCAGATCGGCGGCTCGGATCTCGAGGAGCTCGCCGCGAGCCCGCAGGCGTGCCAGCGGTAGAGGCGGGTCGGCGCGGCTCGCGAGCACCAGGCGGACGTGGGGCGGCAGGTGCTCGACCATGTACGCCATCGCCTGGTGCAGATCAGGCGACTCGATGACGTGGTAGTCGTCGAGGACGAGCGCCACGTCGTCGGTGACGGCGTCCAGGTCGTTCAACAGCGTGGCGACGACCGGCTCCATCGCCGAAGGCGCGGAGCGGAGGAGGCTCAACGACGTCGCGCCGACCTGTGGGGCAACGGTTTGCAGGGCGGCGACGACGTAGGACCAGAACAGCGCCGGGTCGTTGTCGCGCCCATCGAGCGACAGCCACGCGGTGGAGGACTCCTGCTCCGTCGAGCTGCCGAACCACTCGGTCAGCAGCGTGGTCTTCCCGAACCCTGCGGGGGCGGACACGAGCGTGAGAGACGGCCAGTCCCCGCTCCGGAGGCGGCTGTTCAGGCGGTGACGGTGGACCACGCCCCGGCGTCGTCGGGGAGCGTGGAACTTCGTTTCCAGCAGGGGAGCTCCCGCCGTCGGCTCCATGCCGGAAGTCTCCCATCGCCGAGCCCCGCACCGCGTATGTGCGGGATGTGCCTAGGTCAGGCCGTGCGGTTGCTTGTCGCGGGTGCGCGTGAATCGACCGAGCCCGCGGAGCTCGCCGCCGTCGCCCGACGCCATGAGCACGTCCCGTCGCCACGCGTATAGACCGACGGCCGCGACGAGCACGAACAACAGGTAGCCGAGCCGCTTGTCGCGCGTGGACGCAGCGGGCGTGATCGGCGTCGGGTCGAGCTGGGGTCGTGTCGCGACCTCCCTGGTCGGGGCGGTCGCCGTCTGCCCGACCTTGTCCGCCGGAAGACCGGTGGCGACGGGCAGCAACGTCTGGAACGAGCTCGGGGAGGCGTCGGGGATCGCCGACAGTGTCGGGGGCGAAGGGACGGTTGGCGGCGCCACGTCGATGGTGGTCACCGCCTCGTTGGTCGGAGCCTCGAAGCTGACGGCGAACGGCGCCTGCGTGTTGGTGGTCGGATCGAGGCCGGGGACGACCGCGACGTCGAGCACGTCGTCGACCTGCAGCGTCCCGACCGGGAACAGCCAGCTCGCGCCGTCGGCCGCCTTCTGCCCGTTGACACACGCCGCGGTGTCGACCTTCGGCGCGGCCGACCACGTCCCTGCTTCGGCGGGCACCCACGCCGAACCCGTCCGGCAGGCGACGAGCACCACCGGAGCGCCCGGGTCGTTGGCCGTCCGCAACGTGAGCGACTGCACGGTCCGTCCCGGTGCGAGCGTGTAGCGCACGGCCGAGAATGCTGCGCCGCGACCGTCGGATGATGCGCCCTGGACGTAGAGCTGGCCCTTCTGCACGTTGGGTGGCGGAGGTAGCGGGGCCGGGAGCCCGGCCTGGGCCTGCCACCACCAGCCGGCGGCCGTGAGCGTTGCCGGGAGGTCGGTGGCGTCCGCCGACCCGGTCCCACCGACGAGCAGGAGTGACGAGGCAAGCGACATGACGCCGACCAGCCAGGCCGTCGTGCGGGGCCGGCGGGCCCTCATCGGTCCTTCCTCCGCTCGCGTGTGGCCACCAGCGGCTTGCGGCGACGGGCGCTCGACGGGGGACGGCGCTTCGGGACGTCCTCCGTCCCCGCCCTCGCTCCGGAGCGGTTGATCGTCGCGACGTCACCGCCGAGATAGGACGCCACGACGCGTGGATCGCGGATCACCTGATCGGGCGTCCCCTCGGCGATGGGATGGCCCAGCTCCAACGCGATGATGCGATCCGAGATCGAGGTGATGAGCGGCATGTCGTGCTCGATGACGAGGAGTGCGCAACCCGTCTCGGACTGGATCCGCCGTATCAGGGGACCGAGCGCCTCTGTCTCGCGTTGCGCGATGCCCGACGACGGCTCGTCGAGCAACAGCACGCTCGGGTCGTGCGCTAGGCAGATCGCGAGGTCGACGATGCGACGGCTGCCCGTCGAGAGCTCACGGACGAACTTGTCGCGGAACGCTCCCAGCCCGACCAGCTCGATCAGGTCGTCGACGGACCACGCCACGTCCCGCTCGAGCTCGACGACGCCGGGGAGCCCGAGCATCGATGCGAGGTGATCGCGCACGGGGAGGTGTCGCTCGAACCCGAGCGCGATGTTCTCGGCCACGGTCAGGGACGGGAACAGACGGGCGTCCTGGAAGGACCGCCCGAGGCGTAGCCATGCCCGCTGGTCCGGCGACATCCGTGTCACGTCGACGTCGCCGAGGAGGATGCGTCCGTCGTCCGGTGTCAGGAAGCCCGAGATGAGGTCGAAGATCGTCGTCTTGCCTGCGCCGTTCGGACCGATCAGCCCGAGGATCTCGCCCTCGTGGAGCGACAGGCTGGCGTGGTCGACGGCGCGGATGCCGCCGAAGGACCTCCGGACGCCCCGGACGTCGAGCACGATTGCCGCGCCCTGGTCGGATCCGCGGCGAGCGTCGGCGTCGGCCTCCGCCGGCGACGACCGACCGGTCGTCCGGGCCGCGCCCTCGAGGAACACGGAGCGGACGATGTCGTCGCGTTCGAGCAGCTCGGCCGTGGAGCCCTCGAACCTGACCTCGCCCTTCTCCATGAAGTAGGCACGGTCCGCCACGGTGAGCGCGACGTTGATCGACTGCTCGACGAGGATGATCGCGGTGCCCGACGCCTGGATGCGGCGCACGATGCCGAGCAGCTGCTCGACGATCGTCGGCGCGAGACCGAGCGAGAGCTCGTCGATCAGGAGCAGGCGGGGCTTGGCGATGAACGCCTGGGCCAGGCTCAGCATCTGCTGCTCGCCGCCCGAGAGGCTTCCGGCAGGCGTGTCCCACCGTGTCTCGAGGATCGGGAAGTACTCGAGGACCCGCGCCGTCGCCTCCTTCAGGTAGGCGGTGTCGTTGCGGTAGATCCATCCGCCGACGCGGAGGTTCTCGCCGACGGTCAGCGTCGGGAACACGCCGCGTCCGCCGGGGACCTGCGCGATGCCGAAGCGGGCGGTCTGGTTGGCGTCGGCGTGGGTGATGTCGCGCCCGTCGAAGAAGATCGAGCCGCCGATCGGGTCGTTGATGCCGCTGATGGCCTTGAGCAACGT
>JBEEFP010000054.1:0-34168 GCA_041166085.1 Actinomycetota bacterium | reverse complement strand
ACGGCTTCTCGGACGCGGCAGACACCGCGTTCGCCCGCTTGTGGGACGCCGACTCGCTCACGTGGGCCGACATCGAGGCCGCCTGCGCGGAGACGGCGGCCGCGCGCGAGCCGGTCGCGTAGGTCCTCATGCGGATCGGGGAGCTCGAGGTCATCCCCGTCTCGGATGGGACCTGCAAGATGCCGCCCCAATACTTCGTCAACGCCGACTACAGCGGGCACGAGGGGCTGTTCGGTCCAGACGGCACGATCGAGTGCCAGATCGGCTGCTTCGTGGTGCGCAACGGCGACATGACGGTGCTCGTCGACGCCGGGATCGGCCCGTTCGACAATCCCGTCTTCCAGGGCGGCAAGCTGCCGTCGGAGTTGGAGGCGGCCGGCGTCTCGCGTGACGAGATCGACATGGTGGTCTGCACCCATCTGCACCTCGATCACACCGGCTGGCTGGTCCGCGACGAGCAGCGGTTCTTCCCCCGGGCCACGGTGCGCTTCGGCGCACCGGACTGGGAACACTTCGTGGTCAACGGGAAGTCCGGCGACATGGTGAAGGACGAGTTCGAGCTGCTGGCAGCAGCCGGCTGCCTCCGACCGATCGAGTCCGATGGTGAGACGATCGCGCCAGGTATCACCGCACGGGCCGCTCCCGGCCACACCCTCGGGCACTACTGCCTGGTGCTGTCGTCCGGCGACGAGCGCGCCGTGCTGTTGGGCGACGCCATCGCCTGCCCCGTCCAGCTGCAGGAGCCCGAGTGGTCGGCGATCAGCGACGTCGATCCCGCCCTGGCCGTGCGCACGCGCGAGACGCTCTTCCGCGAGCTCGAGGGCACCGACGACGTCGCTGTGGCCTCCCACTTCCCCGAGCTGACCTTCGGCCGCGTCCTGCGCGGCAACGGCAAGCGGTACTGGAGCTGAGCCCCGGCGGGCTCAGGCCAGGTCGTGGGCCGAGACGCCCTGGAATAGCTCGATCTGCGGCGGTCCGACGAGGATGCCCCGGCACGCCTCGGCCATCTCGATCATCTCCGGGGAGTCGAAATGGGCGCGTTGCGCGGCTGGTGAATCCCACTTCTGGATGATCAGGTACCTTCGATCAGTCGTGACCGAGCCGCACAGATCGATGTTCCGGCAACCCGGCTGCATCCGGCTCAGGACGACGTACTTGGACAGGACCGCGAGCAGGCGTTCGGGGTCGGCGGCATCGAGGGCCATCGTGACCACGGTGAGCTCGACGTCGTCCGATGGCGTTTCCGACACTTCCACTCAAGTGACGCTACCCGTGACCGATCGGGCAGGGTCGGGTCCACGGTCCGTCGAAACAAGCTATGGACATTCGCCGTCTTATCCCAGGATCTGCCAGATCTAGCCTTGACACCCGCCGTAAGGTGAAAACGCTCACTCCCGCACCCCCTGGGAATGGCCGTTGCAACGGAGAGGGTTCTCTCCAAGCCTGGAATTCAGCCGAGAAGGGTTCGTAATTCGTGCCGAAGGAGCGAGTGGAGCGCGACGAGGAAGATCTCGTCCGTCTTTACCTCACTGACATCGGGCAGTACCCACTGCTCACCAAGGACGACGAGGTCCGGCTCGCCCAGGCCATCGAGCACGGCAACGAAGCCCGTGCCGAGATGGAGGCCGAAGGGGCCCAGATCAGCGCGGCCCGCAAGCGAGAGCTGCGCAAGCTCGTCCAGGGCGGCAACGACGCCCAGCGCACCTTCGTGCAGTCCAACCTGCGCCTGGTCGTGTCGATCGCGAAGAAGTACCAGGCGTCCGGCCTTCCGCTGCTCGACTTGATCCAGGAAGGCAACCTCGGCCTCATGCACGCCGTCGAGAAGTTCGACTGGCGCAAGGGGTTCAAGTTCTCGACCTACGCCACGTGGTGGATCCGTCAGGCCATCACGCGCGGCATCGCCAACACGGGCCGCACCATCCGGCTCCCGGTCCACGCGGGGGACACCCTCGCCCGTCTGCAGAAGGCGCGTGCCCGGCTCGAGCTGAAGTACGGCCGGCCTGCCACGCTCTCCGAGCTGTCAGCAGAGGTCGAGATGCCGGAGGACAAGGTCACCGAGGCGCTGCGCTTCGCGGCCGAGCCGCTGTCGCTGTCCGAACCCCTGCGCGAGGACGGCGACGCCGAGCTCGGCGACGTGGTGGAAGACCGCTCGGCCGAGTCCCCGTTCGAGGTGGCGGCCACGTCGCTGCTGCCCGATGAGATCGCCCGGCTGCTCGGTCCCCTCGACGAGCGCGAGCGCGAGATCCTCCGCCTGCGCTTCGGCCTCGACCGCGGCGAGCCCCGCACCCTCGAAGAGGTCGGCGAGCACTTCAACCTCACCCGCGAGCGCATCCGCCAGATCGAAGCTCGTGCCATGTCCAAGCTGCGTCATCCCAGCTCCGACACCGGCGCCAGAGACCTCCTGACCGTCTAGGTCAGCTCCCACCTCCCCACACCTCCCCCACGTCTCGAGGAAGTGGGGTACCGAATCGGTACCCGAGTTCCTCCGGAGTTCCTGCGAACGTGGAGGTGCGGCGTGTTCGACGCTGCGGTGTCAGAGCTGGCGAGTCGCCAGCAGGGGTTGGTCTCCAGTGCTCAGCTGTACAGACTGGGTCTCACGAAGCGGATGGTCCACACCCGCCTCGCCTCCGGCGGTTGGACCCTCGAGGGTGATGGGGTCTACGCGCTGCCTAGTTGGCCGGAGTCGTGGTGGAGGGAGGTGTGGCGGGCGTACCTCGCCACCGGTCCCGACCGACATGTCGCCGTGAGTCACGAGACGGCAGCAGCCATTCACGGGATGACCAACTTCCCGCGTGGTCGCATCGTGCTGACGACGCGGCACGGTGATCACCACTGGCACGGGCTGGCCGACATGCGCCAAAGCACAGACCTCAAGCCGGAGCACGTACACCTCCGAGATGGGCTGCCGGTCACGACGCCCGTGAGGACCCTTTTCGATCTCGCCGCCGTAGCAGGAAGGGAACGGCTCGCAGTCGCTGTCGAGGACGCCCACATCACCCGTCAGTGCCGGCTCGAGGAGCTCATCGCGCTGTACGAGGAGCTCCGGCGGCCCGGCAAGCACGGGATGAAGAAGCTCGGTCGCATCCTGGCCGAGCGCGGTCCTGGCTACGTCCCGCCTGAGAGCGTCTTGGAGCGGATGCTGCTGAAGATCCTTCGCAACGCCGGCCTTCCCAAGCCCCGCCTCCAAGCGCATTTGCCGTGGCGCTCAGCACTTCCGAGCCGTTGTGACGCCATCTATGACGACCAACGCATCATCCTCGAGGCCGACGGACGAAGGTGGCACACCAGAGTCGACCAGATGTCCAATGACCGTCGTCGCGACCGCGAGGCCCTGAATCACGGCTACCGCCCCTACCGGTTCGTGTACGAGGAACTGCGTCACGATCCGCAATTGGTCATCGAAACCATCGTCGAGGCGCGCGCGGCCTGAGTCTCGAGGAACTCGGGTACCAGTTCCGTACCCCAGTTCCTCGAGACGTGCAGTAGGGGTGAGCGTCAGAGCACGACGACTGAACGCAGTACCTCGCCCCGTTGCATCTTGGTGAAGGCGGACTCGACGTCGTCGAGGGCGATGGTCTCCGACACGAAGGCGTCGAGGTCGAGACGGCCGCCCAGGTACAGGTCGATGAGCATGGGGAAGTCACGGGACGGGAGGCAGTCGCCGTACCAGGACGACTTGAGCGCGCCGCCCCGCCCGAACAACTCGATCATCGGGAGCTCGACGGTCATGGACGGGTCCGGCACGCCCACCTGCACGAGCGTGCCCGCCAGGTCGCGGGCGAAGAACGCCTGCCGGTACGTCTCGGGCCGGCCCACCGCCTCGATGACGACGTCGGCGCCGTTGCCGTCGGTGAGTGCTCGGACCGCCTCCACGACGTCGACGGACGACGCGTCCACCACATGCGTCGCGCCGAACCCGCGCGCCCACTCGAGCTTGCGAGCATCGACGTCGACCGCGATCACTACGCGCGCTCCCGCCAACACCGAGCCCGCGATGGCCGCGTCGCCCACCCCGCCACACCCGATGACGGCGACCGTGTCGCCGCGCGAGACCCCGCCGGTGTTCGTCGCCGCGCCGAAGCCCGCCATCACACCGCAGCCGATGAGCCCAGCCGCCTCGGGACGAGCGCCGGGGTTCACCCGTACCGCCTGCCCGGCCGCCACCAGCGTCAGCTCGGCGAAGGCGCCGATCCCCAGCGCCGGGGACAACGGGGCGCCGGTGGAAGCCAGCGTCATCGGCTGCGACGCGTTCGACGAGTCGAAGCAGTACCACGGACGCCCGCGGGCGCACGACCGGCATCTCCCGCACGGCGCGCGCCACGCCAGCACGACGTAGTCGCCCGGCTCGACGTTGCTCACACCACCGCCAACCGCCTCGACGACCCCCGCCGCTTCGTGGCCGAGCAGGAAGGGGAAGTCGTCGTTGATGGAACCCTCGCGGTAGTGCAGGTCGGTGTGGCACACGCCGCATGCCTGCACTCGCACCAGGGCCTCGCCCGGGCCAGGGTCCGGCACCAGCACTGTCTCGATGGACACGGGCGCGCCCTTGCCGGACGCCACCACACCGCGCACCTCATGGATTGCCATAGCGGAGGTGGACGGGAATCGAACCCGCCGCCGTGGGATCGCCACGACCACCCGCTTTGAAGGCGGGGGGCGCCACCAGGTCGCCGGACACCTCCGGCCGGGAACCTATCCCGGTAGCGCGCCGACCCGCTCGACGAACGCAGCGACGTCCGAGGCCACGCGAACGGGGTCCTCCCAATGCGGCGAGTGCCCGAGCCCCGCGTACACGACCAACTCGGCCGCGGCCAGCCGCGACACGAGAGCGTCCTGCATCTCGCGGCTGACGACATCGTCAGCGTCGCCCCATACCAGCAGCGTCGGCGCCTCGATTCGGTCCAACTCCTCGACGTCGTCGTACGACAACACACCGCCGAACGTCTGGTGCCAGACCCGAGCCGGCGCCTTCAGGATCTCCTCCACCATGTCGTCGGCGAACGAGGCCGGGAGCTGCGGACCGCTGGTGTCGGCGACCAGCGATCGGGCGAGCGCGGGATCGATCGGATCAGCCAGGCCGCTGAGGATCGACGATGCGAAGGCCTGGAGCCCGTCGTGCCCCCGCAGCGTCGTCGGCGCCGCGAGGAGCACCAGCCCCGCGACCCGCGCAGGGTGGTCGAGGGCGAACCGGCGCGCCACCAGCCCCGCGCCGGAGTGTCCGGCCACCACAACCCGCGAGATCCCGACCGCGTCGAGGAACGCCCCGACGTCCTCCGCCATGTCCTCGACCGCGTAGCCCGCCTCGGGCTTGTCCGAGTCGCCGTGGCCCCGCGGCGAGACTGCGAAGACGTGGACCGACGCGGGCAATTGGGCGAGAAGCGGCGCAAACGACCGCCAGGAGTCGGTGGGGCCGGGTAGCAACACCAGCGTGGACGAGGCAGACGAGCTGGTGCCCTGCTCCCCGTAGGACAGGGACAGCCCGCTCGCCAACGTGGTCGACCGACTCGCGGGCGCCATCGTCACGGATCGTCGTTAGGCTCGCGACATGAAGAAGCTGCTGCTGCTGACCGTGCTCATCCTCCTGGGAGTCGCCGCCGCAAGGAAGCTGCGGGTCGAGTAACTCTCGACCAGTTCGACGGCGGGGGAGGCGGACGTCGTATCAGCCGCCACCACACTGCCAGGCCCGCCCCGATGGCGAGGGCCCCGACGCCTGCCAGCGCCTCGTTGCGTCCGGGCACGGGCATGCGATCTCGCAAACGGACGGGGCGGACGAACGTGCGGACCTCCCAGTCGCGCTCACGTGCCAACCGCAGCAACACGCGGTCGGGGTTGACGGCAACCGGGTGGCCCACCACTTCCAACATCGGTGCGTCGGTGTAGGAGTCGGAGTACGCGTACGACGCGGCCAGGTCGATCCCCTCGGCTGCCGCGATCTCGCGCATCACCTCGGCCTTGAACGGCCCATAGGCGTAGCGCTCCATCTCACCCGTGTAGCGCCCCTCCGCATCCACGCTCGCCCGACTGGCGATGGCTTCGTCGACGCCCAGGAAGTCGGCCAACGGAAGCACGATCTCCTCGGGTGACGCCGACACGATGAACACGCGCCGGCCCGCGGCCTTGTGCTCGTCGATGAGCTCCATCGCCTCCGCGTAGATGATCGGTTCGACGACTTGCTCCAGCGTCTCGCGCACAATGGCGCGCACGCGCGCTTGGTCCCACCCGCGGGTCAGCGCCAACACCGACTCGCGCATGCGCACGAGCTTCTCCTCGCTCGCGCCGAGGTGCATGTAGACGAGTTGGCCGTAGAGCCCGCGCAGGACCGTCCGGCGCGAGATCAAGCCCTCGGCGAGGAACGGTCGCCCGAAGGCCACCATCGACGCCTTCGCGATGACGGTCTTGTCCAGGTCGAAGAACGCCGCCTCCACGGCGGCCAGCGTAAGAGAACCCGGGACTAACGCTGGGCCTGGCGCAGCAGGCGGTCGAACTCGCGGGCGACGAACGCCTCGGCGTACTCCGGCGTGGATGCTCGCGTACGCGCCACCTGGAGGATCATCGACTGTGGTGAGAGCACCCGTTCCTCGACCCATGCAGAGAGCAGGAGGAGCCCGAGCAGCAGCACGAAGGTCCCGGGGATGAGGAGCAGCACCAGCAGGCTCACGAGACAGCTCTCTCCACGGACTGGGCCCGACAAACCCTTGCGCCCCACCGCAACCGGTCCTACTGTCGCCGGTGAGCCCTTCCCCCGCCGCCGTGTTCATCGCGCCCGGGGAGGGGTTCTGTGCTGATTGCCTGCTGGTCCACGAAAGGTGGCAGCGGTACCACCGTGGTGGCTGCCGCGCTCGCAAGTGTCCTGGCCGAGACATCCGGCCGCGACGTGCTCCTCGCCGACCTCGGCGGGGACTGCCCGGCCGTGCTCGGCCTTCCCGACCCCGACGGCCTCGGTCTGGCCGATTGGGCGGCCACCAACGGCGGGGCGCCGCCGGACGCGTTGGGTCGCCTCGAGCTCCGGTGTCGCGGCGGGCTCCGTCTGCTGCCGCTGGGCCGGGTACCACTCGGGGTCGACGCGGGCGAGCGCGTCCTCGCCGCATTGGCCGTCGACTCCCGGCTGGTCGTCGTCGACTGCGGGCCGCCTTCGGGCTCCGCGGGTCTGGCGATCGCGGCGGGCGCGGGCCTCTCGTTGCTCGTGCTGCGCCCTTGCTACATCGCGTTGCGGCGTGCGGTTGCCGCGCCCCTGCGGCCGTCAGGCGTGGTCCTCATCGAGGAGCCGGGAAGGTCGCTCGGCCGCCGCGACGTCGAGGACGTGCTCGGCGTACCCGTGCGGGCCCAGATCCCGTGGGATCCCGCCGTCGCGCGCAGCGTCGACGCTGGTCTGCTCGGCACGCGCGTGCCTCGGCCTCTGCACCGAGCGCTGCGCGCCGCGGCATGAACGGCGGCATCGCGCGCGAGGTGCACGAGCGCCTGCTGGCTGACGACCAACGCGGCCGGGTCGACGCCCGTCGCGTGGCCGAGCTCGCGCGGGAGGCCGGGCCGCTGTTGAGCGCGGCGTCATTGCGCGCCGTCGTCGCAGAGGTGATGGCGGAAGTCGGTGGGCTGGGCGTTCTCGACCCGCTCATGGCGGACCCGGGCATCAGCGAGGTGATGGTCAACGGCGCCGACCGCGTCTGGGTCGAACGTGATGGCCGCCTCGAGCGCGTCGACATTCGCATCGACGAGGCCGCCATCGAGCACGTCATCGAGAAAATCGTGGCCCCCCTGGGCCTCCGCATCGACCGCGCCTCGCCGTTGGTGGACGCTCGGCTGCCTGACGGCTCACGCGTGAACGCGGTCATCCCGCCCCTCGCCATCGACGGTCCGTGCCTCACCGTGCGCCGCTTCGCGGCCGCCGCGGTCCCCCTCGACGCCTTCTGCACCCCAGGCGTCGCCTCCTTCCTGCGCTGGGCGGTGCGCAGCCGGCTCAACATCGTGGTCTCCGGCGGCACCGGCGCCGGCAAGACCACCCTGCTCAACGCGCTGGCGTCCGAGATCGGAGCCGCGGAGCGAGTCATCACCGTCGAGGACGCGGCTGAGCTGCGACTCGCGCAAGACCATGTGGTGCGCCTCGAGGCCCGGCCGCCGAATGCCGAGGGTGTCGGCGCGGTGCGCATCCGCGACCTGGTGCGCAACGCCTTGCGCATGCGCCCGGACCGCATCGTGGTGGGCGAGGTCCGCGGCGCTGAGGCCCTCGACATGTTGCAGGCCATGAACACAGGACACGAAGGGTCGCTCTCGACGTGCCACGCCAACAGCGCGCTCGACGCCCTGCGCCGGCTCGAGACCATGGTGCTCATGGGCGAGGTCGGCCTCCCGCTCGACGCGGTGCGCGACCAGATGGCGGCCGCCCTCGATCTCGTCGTCCAGGTCGAGCGCTCGGCTGACGGCGTGCGTCGCGTCGCGGCGGTGGCCGAGGTCGACGGGGACCGCGTGGCGGGCCGACCCGTCGCCACTCGGTTGCTGGCGGGGCGAGCCGGCCTCACCGCGTTGCCGAGCCGACCCAGGCGGACGCCAGGGATCGATCCCGATCGCGCGTGGCTCGACGCGTGACCACCGCGGGGTTGCTCAGCGCGGGTCTCGTCGCCGCGACCCTGTTCGTGGTGCACCGCGGCCGTCGGGCCGTCGCGCTGGCCCATGCCAGGCGCGGCCTCGTGGCGTATCGGCCGCCGGGGACCGAGCGGGTCGTCCTGCCCGCGCCCCACCGCGTGCGCGCGGCGCTGGACGAGCTCGACCTCGGCGTGCACCACGACATCGTGTGGCACGCGTGGATCGCCGCCGCCGCGGTGCTCCCGGCGCTTGGTCTCCTCTGCGCCGGTGCCGGCCTCGCCGTCCTGTTGCTCGTGACGGTCGGGGTTGCGCCGTTCCTCGCGTGGCGCGCCAATCGGGGGCGACGCGACGCGCGTGTCGAGGCAGCGCTGCCGCTCGCGCTCGAGGCAGTGGCACGATCGCTGCGGTCGGGGGCGGGCCTGCGCGGCGCGGTCGCCGAAGCGGCCGCGTCGGCACCCGGTGTGCTCGCCGTCGACCTCGCACGCTCGGCCCGGGCCGCCGAGGCCGTGGGTGTGGTGGACGCCCTTGAACGCTGGGGCCGCCGTCGTCCCCTGCCCGGTGTGCGGCTGGCGGTCGCCGCACTGTGCCTCGGCGCCGAGACCGGTGGCGCGCAGGCGCGTGCAATCGACGGCGTGGCCGCCACCCTGCGGCAACGACTGGCGATCGCGGCCGAGGCCCGTTCGCTCGCCAGTCAAGCTCGCGCCTCGGCGGCTGTGATCGCGCTGGCCCCGATCGGGTTCTGTGGCCTGGCGTCGACCACCGATCAGCGCGTCGGCGCCTTTCTCTTCCGGAGCGGTGCGGGCCTCGCAGTGCTGACTGCGGGGCTCCTGCTCGATGCCGTGGGTGCCCTCTGGATGGCGCGCCTCACCCGGATCACGCCGTGATCGCGGCCGCCCTTCCGTGGTCGTGGGCGGTCCTCGCCGCCACCGTGCTGATGCGCCTGCGCCCGGTGCCGAGCCGGCGGCTGTCGCGGCCCGAGCCGCAGGCGCCACGCGTCGGCGACCGCCTCGGCGTCGTCGTGCTGCGGGCCCTCGGGCGTGACGCGGCCTCGCCGGCCCTGTGCCGCCGCGTCGGTCTGGCGGTGCTGGCTGCCATGGTCGTGCTTCCGGTGCGCCCGGTCGCCGCAGTCCCCGCTGCGGCGGCAGCGTGGGCCCTTCCCGGCGTGCGCGCCGGGCGTGAGGCGCGCCAACGCCGGGCCGCCATCGCCGCCGGCGTTCCCGAGGTCGTCGACCTGCTCGTGCTGGCCACCGGGGCCGGGCTCAGCGTGCGCCACGCGGTCGCCGCAGTGGCTGCCCGGGCCGACGGGCCGCTCGCGCCGGTCCTGCAGCGCGTGGTCGACGAGGCCGAGCACGGGCGGCGACTCGCGGACGCCCTCGACGACGTGCCCACCCGGGCCGGTGAGTCCGTCCGGCCGCTGATCGGCGCGTTGGTCGCGTCCGAGCGCTACGGCGCGCCCATCGGCCCTGCCCTCGAACGTCTTGCCGGCGAGGTGCGCTCCGACACCCGTCGGCGGGCCGAGGCGGCCGCCCGTCGCGTGCCCGTCAAGCTGCTGTTCCCCCTCGTCACCTGCATCCTCCCCGCCTTCGGCCTGCTCACCGTGGCCCCCCTCATCGCCAGCGCCGTCCGCTCGCTGCGCCTCTGAGTCGTCGTCACCGAGGAGGAGCTCTCATGCTCGTCACGCCCGTCCTGTCCATCGCCATCGCCGTCGACCTCGCCATCGGTCGCCTCGCAGCCCGTGCCCTGCGCGACCAACGGGGCCAGGCGTCGGCCGAGTACGCCCTGGTCCTGCTCGGCGCAGCGGCCGTCGCCCTCCTGGTCGTCAGCTGGGCCACCAAGACCGACAAGGTCGGCAAGCTCCTCGACACCGTCATGGAGAAGCTGCTCGGCCACACCAACTGATGCGAGCCGAGGACCGCGGGCAGGCCGCCGTCGAGCTGGCCCTCGCCCTCCCGCTCGTGGCCCTGCTCCTGCTCGCCGTGGTGCAGGTAGGCCTCGTCGTGCGCGACCAGGTGCTCACCGTGCACGCGGCCCGGGAGGCGGCCCGGGCCGTGGCGGTGGACTCGAGCCCGGGTGCGGGCCGTGCCGCCGCCCTCGCCGGGTCCGCCCTCGAGCCCCGGCGGGTCACGGTCCAGGTGACCCGGTCGGACCAGTCAGTCGCCGTCGTGACGTACCGATGCCCCACCGACCTCCCGCTCGTCGGCGCGCTCATACCCGACCTGACCCTGCGGGCAAAAGCCGCGATGCGCACGGAACGCTAACGGTCTGCGCGAAATTTTCACTGTCAGCGACCACTTGCCAGCAGGAATGGCGTCATTCCTGGGGAACTTCTGCGTTATCACCACGGAACGTAACTAGCCCGTTAGAGCTAGATCTGGCATCCTCGGCTGCATCCCGCAAGGGATCCGGGGAGAGAGAGGACGGAACATGCGATTCATTCGACGACTGGCGGCCATCGCCGTTGTCGCCACCGTGGTCGGAGCGCTCGTGGGGGTTGCACCGGCTTCGGCCGACACGCCCGAGCGCCTCGTCGGCACCAGTGCGGGGCGGGCACTCGACATCTCGCTGCTGGGCACCAAGCTGTCCTTCGGGGACGCCACGGGCACGGTGAACTCCGCCCTCGATCCGGTGGCCAAGGCCGCCGGCCAGGTCCTGCCTTCGCTGGTGGGTGCGACGAGCGCCACGACGGCGTCGGGCACGGCCAAGGATGGCGAGACCTGCGGTCTGCCGCAGCTGCCTGATCCGGTGGCTGGCGTGCTGAACCTCTCGGTCGCGTGCTCCACGTCGATCGCCAACGTGCTCGACGGTCTCAAGAGCACGGCGAGCAACGGCTACGTCACCGGTCTCGATCTCGACGCCGGCGCGCTGCTCGAGCTGCTCGGCCTGCCCAACGTGCTGGCCGACGTGCCGATCAACCAGCTCACCGACCCGCTGCAGGCGGCGTTGGCGCCGCTCACCGGGCCGATCGCCGATGCCACCGGCATCAGCGTGGACAAGACGGTGGACACGGTCGAGGGGCTCCTGAAGGAGATCCTGACGGTCAAGACACTCGAGGTCGACCTCGGCAAGGCCACCAGTGCGGTGACCACGACCGCCGGTGCGCTGACCTCGGTCGGCACGGCGGAGGGCGCCACCATCAAGATCCTGCCGCTGACCTCGACCCTCGGGAACACCCCGCTCGCCACGATCACGGTGGGCTCCTCCAAGGCGACCGCGAGCTACGACCGTGTCGCCGGCAAGGCTGTCCCGTCGTTCGACGCCGCACTCGTCACCATCGACCTGGCACCGGGTCTCGGGCTTGGCCCGCTGACGCACATCTCGCTGGCGCCGGGTCAGACCCAGACCATCCTGGCCGGCACTCCCCTGCAGAGCACCATCACCGTCGCTGACGGCAAGACCCTCTCGCTGCCCGATGGCGGCGTGAAGGCTCTCGCCGACGGCGTCTCGGTCGAGCTGCTGCAGGGCCTGGGTGCGACGAGCCCGACCGCCTTCGACGGTGGCCTGGCCGTGCGCCTCGCACACTCCGAGGCCGAGGTCGCCGGTGCGCCGGCAGAGACCAGTCCCCCGCAGGTGCTCGGCGTCACCGCCCTGCCCCGCACCGGTGGCACTCCCTGGATCCCGGTCGCCGGTCTGGGCATCCTGGCCATCGCCCTCATCGGGCGCCGGGCCAGCGTCCGCTCGGCCAAGGGCTAGACGGAGCAATCCGCGGAAGGCCCCGAGGCTGCAAGCCTCGGGGCCTTCGTTACCCTTGGACCACCACATCGGTCGACGAGAGGTGATGCATCCGTGGACGCCCTGATTCGATTCCTCCGCTCGCACCAGTGGGCCCGGCGAGGGCTCTCCGCCCTCTCGGTCGGCCTGCTGGTCCTCGCGGTGGGGCTCCTCGGCTACCCCCTCTACACCAACCTCTACCAGAGCAGGGTGCAGAGCCGGCTCGACCGCCAGCTCGCCAGCCCCGAGCTCAAAGAGGCGTACCGCAACCGCAGCTTCAAGATCGGCGACAGCTTGACCCGTATCAAGATTCCCAGCCTCGACGTCGATGTGGTCGTGGTGGAGGGCGTGTCGGCGAGCGCGTTGCGGGCGGGTGCCGGTCACTACCCGACCACGCCGCTGCCCTGTGAGGACGGCAACGTCGCCATCGCAGGCCACCGCACGACCTACGGCAAGCCGTTCGCCAACCTGGATCGCATGAAGTCCGGCGACACCATCATCCTCGAGACCCCCGTGGGCTCCTGCACCTACGAAGTGAGCAAGGCACCCTTCACCGTGAAGCCCGACAACCTCGCCGTGGTGGCCAACGACCCCACCAAGCGCTCCCTCACCCTCACCACCTGTCACCCGAAGGGCTCGGCCGCCCAGCGCCTCGTCGTCAAGGCCGCCTACGCCCGAGGCGGCTCGGTCGCGGCATGACGAGGCGGGCACTCGGGGGGCTGGGCGCGGCGTTCGTCGTCGCGCTGGTGCTGGTCGGCATGCTGCCCGGCCCCGCACTGGCCAACCAGCGGCCCGCCGTCACCATCTCCACGCCGGCCGACGGCGCGACAGTGACCACCAGCACGGTCGCCATCAACGGCCAGGCCAGCATGAACGGCGGCCGCATCGACGGCGTCACCGTCACCATCGCCAGCGCCGACGGCCATCCCGTGCCCGCTCCCCAGAGCTTCGGCGGCAACAACAGCTCGTCGCTCTCCTTCCCCTGGTCACCACAACTCACCTGGAACGGCACCTACACGGTGAAGGCCGACGCGAGCGGCACCGAGACCCCCGTCGACTTCAACGGTCAGGAGTTCAACAGCGACGTAAACACCTTCAAGGTGGAGGCGCCGCCCGCCACGCCGACGGGAGTCAAGGCCACTGTCGACCAGGCCAAGCGCACCGTCACCATCTCCTGGACAGCCAACGGGGAGCCGGACATCATCGGCTACGGCGTGTACCGCAAGGAGGGCAGCGACTTCGTGCCTCGCAAGTCGCTGACCGCCACCTCCTACACCGACGAGATCGGCTCGCTACCGGCTGGCACCTACCAGTACCAGGTGTACGCGGCTCGTCCGAATGCCGACGGCAGCCAGCCCATCGTCTCGGCCCCGGCCACCACCGCGGGCAAGGTCACGACGTCACCCCCGCCACCCTCGACGAGCACCACCACGCCGACAGGGTCGAGCGGCGGCAGCGGCGCGGGGGGCACCACCAACACCACCGCGGCGTCCGCGACCGGATCGACCAAGCCGAACCTCGCAAGCCACGGCAAGGTCGACCTGTCGGGGTTCACGGCGCTGTTGCCCAACGGCGGCGGCAAGCTCCCGGCCTCGCGCCAGACGCCCGCGCCGGACCCCGGCTTCAACGAGACGCTTCCGTTCCAGGCTGACGGGAGCGCGTCGCCCAAGGCGTCCTCCGGCAACGGCGACTCCATCGAGGCCCTCGGCGGTCAGCGACTGGCGTCGTCGAACGGCGAGGACCGCAACAACTCGCTCGTCTTCCTCGCCGCCGGCCTGCTCGTCACCGTGTTGCTGATGCACGTCCTCTGGCTGCGCGACGAGGTCAACCGCGAGCCGCTCCCGGCGGTGGCTCCGGCCGATCCGCCCGAGCCCGACCCCGCCTGATCCCCAGCAGGGCCCGCAGCAACGCAGCCGCACCCGCCTTGTCCAGCGGGTCGTTGAGGTTGCCGCACTTGGGCGACTGGACGCACGACGGGCACCCGGCCTGGCAGGGGCACGCCTCGATGGCGTCAAGGGTCGCCTCGAGATGGGTGCCGGCCGCGTCGAAGCCCAGCTCGGCGATGCCCGCGCCACCGGGGTAGCCGTCGTAGATCACGATCGTCGGCGCGCCCGTCTCCGGCAGCCACGGGGTGGACACCCCGCCGACGTCCCACCGGTCGCAGATGGTGAAGAGGGGCAGCATCCCGATGGCCGCGTGCTCGGCCGCGTGCAGGGTGCCGGGTACCTGGGCAGGGCCCAGATCGGCGCCGACGAGGACGCGCAGCGGGATCGTGTACCAGAACGCGCGCGTCACCAGCGTGGTCGGCGGCAGGTCGAGCGCCTCGTCGCCGAGCACCTCGCCGGTGAACAGGCGCTTGCGCCGGTAGCCCGTCACCTGCTCGGTGATCTCCACGGGCCCGAGATGCAGACGGGCGCGGCCGACGTCGACCGCCGCGTCCTCGCCCAGGATGCGCACGTCGGTGTCGGATCGGGCCTGGGTGATCTCGCTCGGGTCGACCGCCCGCACCCAAGCGGTGCGGTCGGCGGTGTCGAGCCGGTCGACGACGTAGTGCTGGCCCTGGTGCAGGTACACCGCTCCCGGGTGGACGATCTCGAAGGCGCGGCTCTCCTCGACGGTGCCGATGAGCGTGCCCGCGGCGTCGACGATGCCGTACTCGTGGTGCGACCCCGTGCGCAGCCCCACCTTGAAGGCGGGTGCCGCTCCAACGTGCACGGCTCGACCGCCGCGCAGCACCAGTCGGTCGGCGAGGACGAGCCGGCGCACGCCGTCGTCGAGATCGTCGCCCCACCAGGTCGCATCGGCGTCGGTCAAGGGCAGCTCGTAGGCCGCGCACGCGAGATGGTCGTCGAGGACGAAAGGGTTGGCGGGGTTCACGACCGCGGGCTCGGGGGGCCGGCTGAACACCTCGGCGGGATGGGCCATGAACCACTGGTCGAGGGCGTCCTCGCCGGCGACGAGCACGGCGAGCGAACGTTGCTGAGCCCGGCCGGCCCGGCCCGCCTGCTGCCACATCGACGCGATGGTGCCGGGGAAGCCGTTGAGGATGCAGGCGTCGAGGCCGCCGACGTCCACCCCGAGCTCGAGGGCGGTGGTCGCCGCCACGCCTCGCAGGCGACCCTCGAACAGGTCGGCCTCGATCTCCCGCCGTTCCTTGGCCAGGAAGCCGCCCCGGTACGGACGGACGGTCGAACGCAGCTCCTCGGGCAGCGCCCGCTTGGCCTGCGCCGCCACCAGCTCCGCCCCCTTGCGGCTGCGGCTGAAGGCGATGCCCCGGTGGTCGGTGCGGACGAGGGCTGCGAGCAGGCGGGCCGTCTCGGTGGTGCCAGAGGCCCGCTTCCCGGCGTCCTCGTCCTTCATGGGCGGGTTCCACAGGGCGAAGAGGCGCTCGCCGCGCGGCGAGCCGTCGTCGATCACCTCGTCGACGGGGAGGCCGCACACCGCGGTGGCCAGGCGTCCGGGCTCGCCGATGGTGGCGGAGGCGAACACGAAGGTCGGATCGGACCCGTAGTGGGCGCACAGTCGGCGGAGGCGGCGCACCACGTGGGCGACGTGGGTGCCGAAGATGCCCCGCAGGGTGTGCAGCTCGTCGATCACCACGTAGCGGAGCCGCAGCAGGAAGGTGGCCCAGCGGGCGTGGTTCGGCAGGATCCCGATGTGGAGCATGTCGGGGTTGGTCAGCAGCACGTTGGCGTGCCGCCGCACCCACGCCCGGTCCTCCGCCGGGGTGTCGCCGTCGTAGGTCGCGGCGACGAGCCCGGGGACCTCGAGCGCGGTGATCGAGCGCAGCTGGTCCTGCGCCAGCGCCTTGGTCGGGAAGATCATCAACGCGGTGGCGGGCGCGTCGCCGGCCACGGCCTCGGCCACCGGAAGCTGGTAGCAGAGCGACTTGCCCGAGGCGGTGCCGGTCACGACCGCAACCGACCGTCCGGCGCGGGCCAGGTCGATGGCGGCGGCCTGATGGGCCCACAGCCCGCCGAACGGGAGCCGCGCCGCCACCTCGGGCGGGAGGGGCCGGGCCAGATCGGCGGTGCGGGCGGGACGGGCGGGGATGTGCTCGAGGTGCACCAGTTGCGCGGCTGCCGCCAGCTGACCCACGACCTGCTCCAGGTCGGTGTGGGGGTGGGGATCAGCAACCGACATGTGCCGACGGTAGGCGTGCGGGGTACGTTGACCGCCAGGTTCCGAACAAAGGAAGGCACACGATGGAGCTTGGTCTGGACGTCACGGAGCGCAACGGGTATGCGATCCTCGCCGTCCGGGGGGAGGTCGACGTCTACACCGCGCCCCGGCTGCGCGAACGACTCGTGGAGCTGGTGAGCCAGGGCAAGCACCAGATCGTCGTGGATCTCGAGGGGGTCGACTTCCTCGACTCCACCGGTCTCGGCGTGCTCGTGGGCGGCCTCAAGCGCCTCCGCAGCCACGACGGCGACCTGACCCTCGTGTGCACGCAGCACCGCATCCTGAAGGTCTTCGAGATCACCGGCCTCACCAAGGTCTTCTCGATCCACGACACGGTGGACGCCGCCGTGGGCGGCAGCAACTAACCGGATGACCACTGCGGTCGAGCTCGAGATACCGGCCCGACCGGAGTACATCGCACTGGTCCGCCTCGTCGTCTCGTCGCTGGCGTCAGGAAGGCGGGTGCTGGCCGACGAGCGGGTCGACGACCTGAAGTTGGCGGTCTCCGAGGCTTGCACCAACGCCATCGAGGCCCACGGCGCCCTCGATGTCGAAGAGCGCGTCCGCGTGCGGTGTCAGGACGGCGACGACCGCTTCGAGGTCAGCATCGACGACCGGGGTGAGGGCTTCGACCCCACCAGCCTCCCCGAGCACCCGCCGGTCACCGACCCCGAACGGTTGAACTTCGAGCGTGGTCTGGGGATCCCGTTGATCCGTACACTGGTGGACGAGGTGCGGTTCGACTCCGGCAACGGCGGGACCTCGGTGACGATGACGCTCTACTGCGGGCGGCTCGGAGAAGATTGATGAAGGCAGAGGCGTAGATGGCGATCAAGGAGCGGTTCCGCAAGCTCACCGCGTCGGTGGCCGAGCTCGATTCCGAGAAGCTGCGGGCCTACTGCAGCCGGGTCGAAGGCACCGTGCGCATCGTCGACGCCGCGCCCCGCGAGGTGGTCAAGGTGGTCGGCGAGATCACCAGCCTGCGCATCGTCCCCCGTCCTGACGGTGTGCCCTGGCTCGAGGCCACCGTGTCCGACGGCACCGGCAACCTCATGGTCATGTGGACGGGCCGGCGTCGCATCGCCGGCGTCGCCGCCGGCAAGAAGATCATGGTGAACGGGCGGGGCGCACCCAAGGGCAAGGGCGGCCGCCTGCTCATCACCAACCCGGCGTACGAGCTGCTCTAGCGCCGACGCAGTCGGGGGCAGAGCGAAGCGCAACCGCTGACGGCCGAGATCGCGGCCGAAGGCCGCCCCCACGGCTGTCGGCGAAAGCCGACCGTCAGGTCGGTTTCGCGCCGATGAGGATGCCGCGCACGGCGTCCTCGCTGTCCGGGGTGACGAGCACGAGCACCTCGTCGCCGCCCTGCACCACGGTGTCGCCCCGGGGCACGATCACGTGGCCTTCCCGGATGACCGCGACGACGGTGGCGTCGCGGGGGACGGCGAGTTCGGCGATGGCGATGTCGGCCGCGGGCGAGTTCTCGGCCAGGGTGACCTCGACCAGACGGGCCTCGCCGCCCTCGAACTGCAGCAGCCGCACGAGCGAACCGACCGACACGGCCTCCTCGACGAGGGCGGTGAGGAGGTGCGGCGTCGAAACCGACACGTCGACGCCCCATGCCTCGTTGAAGAGCCACTCGTTCTTCGGGTGGTTCACCCGGGCGACGACGCGCGGAACCGCGAACTCCTGCTTGGCCAGCAGCGAGATGACGAGGTTGTCCTCGTCGTCGCCCGTGGCAGCCACGACGACGTCGACGCTGGCGAGGCCGGCCTCGCTCAGGTTGTTGAACTCGCACGCGTCGCCGATGAACCAGGTGACGTCGAGGGCGGCCCGTTGGCGCATGACCAGGTCGGGGTCCTGCTCGATGAGCAGCACCTCGTGGCCCGCCTCCTTGAGGTCGGCGGCGATGAACGTCCCGACGTTGCCGGCACCAGCGATGGCGACCTTCATCTCAATGGCCCTCTCCGCCGCCGGTGAGCTTCGCGTCGAGGTCGGACAGACAGTCCTGGCGCGTCAGCACATGCAGCACGTCGCCCTCCTGCCCGACCAGATCGGGCCGGGGCATCTGGGCATTGCCGCCCCGTGTGACGGCGATGACGCGGAAGCGCTCGCCCTCGTCGATCTCGGAGAGCTTGCGCCCGGCCCAGACGGGAGGGATGTCGTGTTCGATCAGACTCAGCTTTCCACCGGGGTCGTTCCAGTCCGTGTGGGACTCCTCGGGGAAGAGACGACGCATCACCTGGTCGGTGGTCCACGTCACGGTGGCCACCGTCGGGATGCCGAGCTTCTGGTAGATGACCGCCCGCCTCGGGTCGTAGATGCGCGCGACCACATGGGGGATCTGGAACGTCTCGCGCGCGATCCGGGCCGTGAGGATGTTGGTGTTGTCGCCGCTCGTCACCGCCGCGAGGGCGTTGGCCTCCCGCACCCCGGCCTGCTCGAGGTGGTCGCGGTCGAACCCGAACCCGAGCACGGCCCGGCCGCTCCAGCGCTCGGGGAGGCGGCGGAAGGCGTTGCGGTTCTTGTCGATGACGGCGACGGAGTGGCCGCCCTCCTCCAGGTTGACGGCGAGCTCTGAGCCCACCCGCCCGCAGCCGACCACGATGACGTGCACGGTCGACCATGAAAGTGGCTGGATCTGCCGAACACAACTCCGCGTCTGTACGACACCTGACCCCGCCTGGTTCGGAGCCGTGTCCCCGCGCGTGGGTACTCTGCGCCGGTGCTCACGATGGTGAAGCGGATCCTGGTCGGCCGGCCACTGGCGACGGCCGAGCAGGAGCACCAGCGCATCCCCAAGGTCATCGCACTCGCGGTCTTCTCCTCGGACGCCATCTCGTCGACCGCCTACGCGACGGAGGAGATCCTCTTCGTCACCGCGGTCGGCGCGTCGAGCCTCGCACTGGGGCTGCGCGTGCTGGTGCCCATCGGCATCGCCGTCGCCGTGCTGCTCGCCATCGTGGTGACGTCGTACCGCCAGACGATCTTCGCCTACCCGAGCGGTGGCGGTTCCTACATCGTGAGCCGGGAGAATCTCGGCGAGTTCCCGTCGCTCGTGGCCGGCGCGTCGTTGCTGGTCGACTACATCCTCACCGTCGCGGTGTCGATATCGGCCGGCGTCGCCGCCATCATCTCCATCCCCTCACTCAGGGGACTCGAGAACCAGCGGGTGCCGATCTGCCTGCTGCTGGTGGCGCTCATCACCGTCGCCAACCTGCGCGGGGTGAAGGAGTCGGGGCGGATCTTCGCGGTGCCGACCTACGTCTACATCTTCGTGATGATCGCCCTCGTCGGATGGGGCCTCTCGCGCGTGTACTTCGGCCACATCGGCCACGTCCGCTTCGACGCCGGCGCAGCCGAGGCGGCAAGGCAGACGGGTGGGTCGCTCGGGCTGTTCCTCATCCTCAAGGGCTTCGCGTCTGGCGCCGTCGCCCTCACCGGGGTCGAGGCCATCTCCAACGGTGTGCCCGCGTTCCGCCGTCCCGTCGAGAGGAACGCGGCCACCACCATGGTGTGGATGGGCCTCATCCTCGGGACCCTGTTCCTCGGGGTCAACGTGCTGGCTCATCACCTGCAGCCGTACCCGAGCCATGACGAGACGGTGCTCTCCCAACTCGGGCGGTCGGTGTTCGGCAAGGGCAGCCCGCTGTACGTGATCCTCCAGTTCTCGACCGCCGCCATCCTCACGCTGGCCGCGAACACCGCCTACGCCGACTTTCCCCGGCTGTCGTCGATCATCGCGAGGGACGGGTACCTCCCGAGGCAGTTCGCCAACCGCGGCGATCGCCTCGTGTTCTCCAACGGCATCGTCTTCCTCGCGTTGGCCGCGGGCGGTCTCCTCGTCGCCTTCGGCGGCAAGACCAACCTGCTGATTCCGCTCTACGCGGTCGGGGTGTTCACCTCGTTCACCCTCAGCCAGCTCGGCATGGTGCGCCACCACCAAAAGGAGCGCGAGCCGCACTGGCGCCGCAACGCCGCGATCAACGTCGTCGGAGCCATCGCGACCTTCGTCGTCCTGCTCATCGTCGCCATCACCAAGTTCCTCGGCGGCGCGTGGCTGTCGATCGTCGTGGTGATGATCGTCATCGCCGTGTTCGTCGCGATCCACCGCCACTACCAACGGGTCGGCCGGGAGCTGGCCATCGAGCCGGAACAAGTGCGGCCGGAGCGCCTCAACCACACCGTCGTCATATTGGTGGGTCGCGTCCACAAGGGGGTGCTGAAGGCCCTCGACTACGCCAAGTCGTTGCGGCCCAACCATCTCGTCGCCGTCTACGTCGCCTTCGAGGACGACGACCGCGAGGGCATCCAGGAGGAATGGGAGAAGTTCCGGCTCGACGTCGCGCTCGAGATCGTGCACTCGCCCTACCGAGAGTTGGTCGACGCGGTCGAGGAGTACCTCGACGAGCTCGACGCGCGGTGGGACAACGACACCGTCACCGTGGTCATCCCCGAGTTCGTCGTCGGCCGCTGGTACCAGCAGGCGCTGCACAACCAGAGCGCCCTCGCGCTCAAGCTCGCACTGCTCTTCCGCCCGGGGACGGTGGTGACGTCGGTGCCGTACCACGTGGGCAAGGCGCCCCCGTCCTCGGCGTTGCGGGCCGATCCCCGCAATTGACATTTTTGCGCGTCAAAAATTAGATTCCGGCGACCGGAACCATGGAACTCGCCCTGTCGCGCTCAGAGCGCGAGACGCTCAAAGCGATCTACCGCCTCAGCAAGGACGGCGACGCCCACACGGGCGACCTCGCTGACGCGCTCGGCGTGAGCCCGGGCACGGCGACCGCCGCCATCAAACGCCTGGCCGACCGCGACCTCGCGGACCACAAGCCCTACAAGGGAGTGGAGCTCACGGCCACCGGACGGCGGGCCGCGGTCGCGGCCATCCGCCGTCACCGCATCGTCGAGCGCTTCCTCGCCGACATGCTCGGCTACGCGTGGAACGAGGCCGATCGGCTGGCCGGCTCCTTCGAGCACGAGCTGCCCCAGGAGGTCGAGGACCGGCTCTTCGTCGCCCTCGACCGCCCGTCGACCTGCCCGCACGGCTTCCCCATCCCCGAGCCCGAGGTCGAGAACATCCCGCAGATGCCACCGCTCTACGACCTGGAGCCGGGTGACGTGGCGATCGTTGCCCTTCCCGGCTCCACCGACCCCGACGTGGTGGCCTTCCTCGACACCCTCGGGCTGCGGCCCGGCGTCGAGGTCGAGGTGCGCGAGAAGCACCCGTTCGACGGACCGGTGGTCGTCCGGGTCGATGGCCTCGACCGCACCGTGGGCGAGAAGGTCGCCCGTCAGATCTTCGTTCGTAAGCAGACCGGCAAGAAGAGAAGAAAGGAAACGGCATGACCCACCTCCTCGCATCCGAAGGGGGGTACCAGGCATTCGAGCTCGGCGGCGCCGAGTGGTTCTGGCTGGTCTTCTCGGCCGGCACCGCGGTGCTCGCCATCATCGTCGGCTTCGCGCTGCGGTCCGGCGTCCTCGCCGCCGACCAGGGCACCGAGAAGATGAAGGAGATCGCTGCCGCCATCCAGGAGGGCGCCCTTGCCTACCTGAAGCGTCAGTTCAAGACGATCGCCGTCATCCTGGTACCGCTCGTCGTCGTCGTGTTCTTCACCGCCACGGCGGTGAAGCGGGGCGACGGCACCGAAGCGCTGAGCTTCGCCCAGTCCGGCATCTTCCGAACCCTGGCATTCCTCGCCGGGTGCTTCATGTCGGGTCTCACGGGATTCATCGGCATGGGCCTGGCCGTGCGCGCCAACGTGCGTACCGCGGCCGCGGCGCGCACAGGCTCGCTGCCCGCCGCGCTCAAGGTCGCGTTCCGCGCCGGCGGCGTGGCCGGGATGTTCACCGTCGGACTCGGCCTGCTCGGCGCGTCCATCATCATCATGCTGTTCCAGAACACCGCGTCGGCCATCCTGATCGGCTTCGGGTTCGGTGGATCGCTGCTCGCGCTCTTCCTGCGCGTCGGCGGCGGCATCTTCACCAAGGCGGCCGACGTGGGCGCCGACCTGGTTGGCAAGGTCGAGGCCGGCATCCCCGAGGACGACCCCCGGAACCCCGCCACGATCGCCGACAACGTGGGCGACAACGTGGGCGACTGCGCCGGCATGGCCGCCGACCTGTTCGAGAGCTACGAGGTCACCCTTGTCGCGTCGATCATCCTCGGCGTGGCTGCCTTCAAGTCGATCGGGGCCAACCCCGCCCTCGGCCTCGTCTTCCCGGTCATCGCCCGCGCCATCGGCGTCCTGGCGTCGATCGTCGGCGTCTTCGCGGTGCGCGCCACTGACAAGGACAAGTCGGCCATGGCGCCGATCAACCGCGGCTTCCTGACAGCCGGCATCCTCACCGTCATCGGCACCGGAGCCGTCGCCCTCACCTACGTGGGCAACGACCATGGCAACGAGGGTTGGAAGGTGCTCGGCGCCGTGGTCACTGGCCTGGTGCTGGCCCAGGTCGCCAGCCGTCTGACCGAGTACTTCACGTCCACCGAGACCCGTCCGGTGCGCGAGATCGCCGAGGCGGCGCGAACCGGTCCCGCCACCACGGTGCTCTCGGGCATCAGCTCCGGTCTGGAGTCGTCGGTGTGGGCCGTCGTCGCCATCGCCGGCGCCCTCGGCGTGGCCATCGCCCTCGGCGGCGGCAACCTGCAGTTCTCCCTCTACCTCGTCGCCCTCACCGGCATGGGCATGCTGGCGACCACCGGCGTCGTCGTGTCCGAGGACACCTTCGGGCCCATCGCCGACAACGCGGCCGGCATTGCCGAGATGTCCGGCGAGTTCAGCGGCGAGGCCGAGCGCATCATGGTGAGCCTCGACGCGGTGGGCAACACCACCAAGGCCGTGACCAAGGGCTTCGCCATCGGATCGGCCGTGATCGCGGCCGTGGCGCTGTTCGCCAGCTTCATCGAGACCATCGGGTCCGAGCTCGGCATCAAGGCCACGGGTTCGGCGCTGTTCCGCCACCCGCTGACCCAGATCAACGTGGCCGACCCCAAGACGTTCATCGGTCTGCTCATCGGTGGCTCGGTGGCGTTCCTGTTCAGCTCCCTCGCCATCCGCGCCGTCGGCCGGACGGCGGCGGTGGTGGTGCAGGAGGTGCGTCGCCAGTTCGCCGACGGCGGGATCATGGCCGGCACCAAGCGGCCCGACTACGGCCCCGTCATCGACATCTGCACGACGGCGTCGCTGCGGGAGCTGGCCACGCCGGCGCTGCTGGCGGTGCTGACGCCGGTGATCATCGGCTTCGGCATCAACTACTTCGCCCTCGGTGCGTTCCTCGCCGCCGTCATCCTCACCGGCCAGCTCATGGCCAACTTCCTGTCCAACGCCGGTGGCGCGTGGGACAACGCCAAGAAGTACATCGAGGACGGGCACGAGGGCGGCAAGGGCTCCGACGCGCACAAGGCGGCCGTCATCGGCGACACCGTCGGTGACCCGTTCAAGGACACCGCCGGTCCCGCCCTCAACCCGCTCATCAAGGTGATGAACCTGGTGTCGCTGCTCATCCTGCCCGCCGTCATCAACCTGCAGGACAACGACGCTGCTCGCTACGCCATCGCGGCGGCTGCCACCGTCGTGCTCGGCATCGCCATCGCCTTCTCGAAGCGGGCGACGGGTTCCATGGCCGACGCCGGCAGCGCGCCGGCCGCGGCGGTCAACGCGTAGCCCACAACCGACCTGCACCACTGCTCTCGAGGAAATAGGCCACCGATTCGGTGGCCTATTTCCTCGAGACGCGTTACGGGGTCGGTGTTCCGGTCCGTCGGCGGCGCGAGCGCACCGCTTCGATGACGATCGGCGTGATGGAGAGACCGATGATGATGGCCTCGATCACCAACAGGTGGTCCTGCGCGCTCGGGATCGTCTTGCCGAGGGCGTAGCCGATGAGGGTCACGCCGACCGCCCACATCAGGGCGCCGATCACGTTGAAGATGGTGAACGTGCGCAGGTGCATGCGCCCGACCCCGGCCATGGGGTTGGCGAAGGTCCGCACGATGGGGATGAAGCGGGCGATGATCACCGTCTTCGGGCCGTGGCGGTCGAAGTAGCCCTGGGCCCGCTCGACGTGCTCCCGCTTGAAGAACCGGGACTCAGGACGGTTGAACAGGCGGGGGCCCGCCTTGGCGCCGATGAAGTAGCCGGTCTGGGCGCCGGCCACGGCGGCCAGGAATGCGCCTCCCAGCACGAGGCCCAGGTTGAGGGGCACCGGGGCGTCGGCCCGGGTGGCGGCGAAGAGGCCGGCGAGGACCAGGAGGGAGTCGCCCGGTAGGAAGAATCCGAGCAGCAGGCCGGTCTCCGCGAACACGATGGCCACCAGGCCCAGAGTGCCAAAAGCTTCCAGGAGATGGCGGGGGTCCACGGCCGGGCAAGCTAGCCCTCTGTTTGACTTCGTCCCTGTCGTCTGCCAACCCTGGAAAGCGCTGTGCCCAAGCCCCTGGTCATCGTCGAGTCGCCCGCCAAGGCCCGGACCATCTCCGGATTCCTCGGTTCCGACTACGTGGTCGAGTCCTCCGTCGGCCACATCCGTGACCTGCCGCGCAACGCCGCAGACGTCCCCGCCGCCCACAAGGGCGAGGCCTGGGCCCGCCTCGGGGTCGACGTCGACAACGACTTCAAGCCCCTCTACGTCGTCAACCGCGAGAAGCGGGACGTGGTCAAGAACCTCAAGGAGGCGTTGAAGGACGCCACCGAGGTCTTCCTCGCGACCGACGAGGACCGCGAGGGCGAGTCGATCGCCTGGCACCTGCTCGAGGTGCTGAGCCCGCGCGTGCCGGTCAAGCGCATGGTGTTCCACGAGATCACCCTGTCGGCGATCCAGCGGGCCACCGAGGAGTGGCGCGACCTCGATCGCCGACTGGTGGACGCGCAGGAAGCGCGCCGAATCCTCGATCGCCTGTACGGCTACGAGGTCTCGCCGGTGCTGTGGAAGAAGGTCATGCCGCGGTTGTCGGCGGGCCGCGTGCAGAGCGTCGCCACGCGCGTCCTCGTCGAAAGGGAGCGGGCCCGCATGCGGTTCCGCGCCGCAGGCTGGTGGGACGTCGAAGCGACGTTCGAGCGCGACGGAACCACCTTCCCCGGCGCGCTGGTGGCGCTCGACCAGAAGCGGTTGGCGGCAGGCCGGGACTTCGAGGAGGACGGCACGCTCAAGGCGGGCAGCGACGTCGTCCGCTTGCACGAGGACGAGGCGCGCGCGTTGGCGGGCCGACTGTCCGGCTCCCAGTTCGCGGTGCGATCCGTCGAGGAGAAGGCGTTCTCCAGCAGGCCGGCGCCGCCCTTCATGACGTCGACGCTGCAGCAGGAGGCGAGCCGCAAGCTGCGCTTCGGGTCCCAGCGCACCATGCAGGTCGCGCAGCGCCTCTACGAGAACGGCTACATCACCTACATGCGCACCGACAGCACGACGCTGTCGGAGACGGCGCTCGCCGCCGCCCGTCAGCAGGCGCGCGAGCTCTACGGGTCGGAGTCGGTCCCCGAGCAGCCCCGCCGCTACGAGAAGAAGGTCAAGAACGCGCAGGAGGCCCATGAGGCCATCCGCCCCGCCGGCGACACGTTCAAGACGCCCGACCAGGTGTCCCGGGAGCTGCGCGGTGACGAGTTCCGGCTCTACGACCTGGTCTGGAAGCGCACGGTGGCCTCGCAGATGGCCGACGCCAGGGGCCAGCGCGTGCAGGTGCGCATCGGCGGCACCTCGAGCGCGGGGGAGGACGCCGAGTTCGCGTCCAGCGGCAAGGTGATCACCTTCCCGGGTTTCCTGCGGGCCTACGTGGAGGGCGCCGACGATCCCGACGCCGAGCTCGAGGACCAGGAGCGCCACCTCCCGCCTCTCACCGAGGGCGACGGTGTGGGTGTCGAGGCCATGGAGCCCAAGGGCCACGCCACCCAACCGCCGGCGCGCTACACCGAGGCCACCTTGGTGAAGGCGCTCGAGGAGATGGGCGTGGGCCGGCCGTCCACCTACGCCAGCATCATCGGCACGATCCAGGATCGCGGCTACGTGTGGAAGAAGGGCAGCGCGCTCGTGCCGTCCTTCGTCGCCTTCGCGGTGGTCGGGTTGCTCGAGCAGCACTTCGGGCGCCTCGTCGATTACGGGTTCACCGCGTCGATGGAGGACGACCTCGACGAGATCGCGGGCGGTTCCGAGGAGGCCATCCCCTGGCTGCGCCGCTTCTACTTCGGCAACGGTGAGAGCGGCCTCAAGACCATGGTCTCCGAGCGCCTGAACGAGATCGACGCGCGCGAGATCAACAGCATCCCCATCGGCAACGGCACTGACGGTGAGCCGATCGTCGTGCGCGTCGGCCGCTACGGGCCCTATCTGCAGCGGGGCGAGGACCGCGCGTCCGTGCCGGAGGACGTGGCGCCGGACGAGCTCACCATCGAGCGGGCCGAGGAGCTCCTGTCCGCCCCCTCGGGCGAACGGGTCCTCGGCACCGATCCGGACACCGGACTCTCGGTGATCGCGCGCGCCGGTCGCTTCGGCCCGTACGTGCAGCTGGGCGAGCTCGATGCCGCCTCGAAGGACAAGCCGCGCACGTCGTCCCTCCTCAAGACCATGGACCTCGAGACGCTCGTCCTCGAGGACGCGCTGCGTCTTCTGACCCTGCCCCGGGCCATCGGTGTCGACCCCAGTGACGGCGAGGAGATCCTCGCTCAGAACGGGCGCTACGGGCCGTACATCAGCAAAGGCAAGGAGAGCCGCAGCCTCGAGTCCGAGGAGCAGCTGTTCAGTGTCACCCTCGATGAGGCGCTGGCCCTGCTCGCCCAGCCCAAGCTGCGCGGAAGGCGAGCCGCGGCTCCGCCGTTGCGCGAGCTGGGCGACGATCCCGCGACCTCCAAGCCCATCGTGCTCAAGGAGGGCCGCTTCGGTCCCTACGTCACCGACGGCGAGACCAACGTGTCCCTGCCACGCGGCGAGACGGTCGAGGGCATCACGCCCGAGCGGGCGGTGGAGCTGCTGGCCGACAAGCGGGCACGCGGGCCGGCACCGAAGAAGAAGAAGGCGCCCGCCAAGAAGAAGGCGGCAGCCAAGAAGGCCCCCGCCAAGCGTCGCAGCTCCGGCTGAGTCCCGTCTCCTAGCCTTACGCCGTGGCGGAGCCGTCGTCAGACGACGTACCGACCCGACCCCTCCCGATCGACGCGGACGGGCCGGTGAGCATCCCCGACGCGTCGACGATCCGCTTGTTCAACTCGCCGGCCTTCTTCCGGCTGTGGATCGGGCAGGTGGTGTCGTCGATCGGCGACTGGCTCGGCTTCGTTGCCATCACCGCGCTGGCGGCGCGCGTCGGCGGCTCGTCGCCGGAGGCGGCCATCAGCCTCGTGTTGTCGGCCCGGCTGGTGCCGGGCTTCTTCTTCGGACCCATCGCCGGCGTGTTCGTCGACCGGTGGGACCGCAAGCGCACGATGATCGTGTGCGACATCGGGCGGGGCCTGGTGCTGGCGACGCTGCCCTTTGTCGACACCATTCCCGGCCTGGTGGTGGCGTCGCTCGCCATGGAAACGCTCACGTTGATGTGGGGTCCGGCCCGTGACGCGTCCGTCCCCAATCTCGTGCAGCCGCAGTTCCTGCCCCAGGCCAACTCACTGTCGCTCGTCGCCGCCTACGGCACCTTCCCGATCGGCTCGGCCGTGTTCGCGCTGCTCGCCAAGGTGGCCGAGTGGCTCGGGCACTACAACGCGCTGCAGGGGCTGCGCATCAATCAGGAGTCGGTGGCCATCTACGTCGACGTCGCCACGTTCTTCCTGTCGGCCCTGGTGATATCCACGTTGCCGATCACCCGCGCCGCGGGACGGTCCGACGCCCCGGCGGGGCGCGCCGACATGAAGCAGACGTTCCGGGAGCTGGCCGAGGGGTGGCACTTCATCACGTCCAACGGCGTGGTGCGGGCGGTGATCCTCGGCATCGCCACCGGCCTCTTCGGCGGCGGCATGCTCGTACCACTGGGGCCGCTGTTCTCCAAGGACGTGGTGGGCGCGGGACCGTCGGGCTTCGGCCTGCTGCTCACCGCCCTCGGTGTCGGGATGGCGGTCGGGATCGTCGGCCTGTCGGTCACGCAGCGCCACCTGAACCACCAATTGGCCTTCGTCGGTTCGCTGTTCCTGGGCGGGACGATGATCCTGCTCGGGGCGTCGATGTCGACCCTCGCGCCGGCACTGGCCGCAGTTGCGGTCCTCGGTGTGTGCGCGGGCGGTGTGTACGTCCTCGGCTACAGCATCCTCGGCGCAGCCGTCGAGGACGATCTGCGAGGGCGCATCTTCGCCACCCTCTACACATCGACCCGACTCACGTTGCTCATGGCGTTCGCGCTTGCGCCAGTGCTGTCGCGGCTGCTGGGTGCGTTGTCGAACCGGCTCTTCCACGGCGAGATCTCACTGGGCGGTGCCACCATCGGTCTGCCCGGCGTCCGCCTGACGCTGTGGTTGGGCGGAGTCATCATCCTCTTTGCCGGCATGGTCGCCTTCCGGAACGTGCGGACCGTGGCAATGGATGACCACACGTGAGCCGGGGCCGGCTGATCGCGTTCGAGGGCGGTGAGGGCATCGGGAAGTCCACCCAGGCCGAACGACTGGCGCGCCACCTCGAAGCTCTGCTGACCCGCGAGCCGGGTGGGACCGACGTCGGCGAGCGGGTCCGGGCGCTCCTGCTCGACCGCGATGTCCGGGACCTCGACGCGCGCGCCGAGGCCCTCCTGATGGCGGCCGCACGCGCCCACCACGTCGCGACGATGATCCGTCCCGCGCTGGATTCGGGCCGTGACGTCGTCACCGACCGCTACTCCCACTCGTCGCTCGCGTACCAGGGCTACGGGCGGGGACTCGATGTCGGCCAGCTCCATGACCTGTCGAGCTGGGCAACCGACGAGCTGTGGCCCGACCTGGTGGTGCTGCTGGACGTGCCCGCCGACGAGGCGGCGGCCAGACGCAGGCGCATCGGCCACCTTCCCGACCGGCTCGAGGCCGAAGCCGACGACTTTCACCACCGTGTGGTCGAGGGATTCCGCACCATGGCCGCAGCGGAACCCGACCGTTGGCTGGTGGTGGACGGCACCGGCGATGCCGACGAGGTGACCGAGCGGGTGTTGAAGGGCGTGGACGCGAGACTGGCGTCGTGAGCGCCGACATCTACGACGGTGTCATCGGACAGGACCGCGCCGTCGCCCAGCTGCGCAAGTCGGCGGTGGCACCGGTGCACGCCTACCTGTTCGTCGGACCGGCGGGCACGGGGAAGCTGGCAGCCGCGCGCGCCTTCGCCGCCACCCTGCTCTGTCCGAACGGCGGCGACGGCACGTGCGACGTGTGCCGGCGGGTGCTGGCCGGCGTGCATCCGGACCTCGTCGTCATCGAGCGCCAGGGCGCGTCCATCCTGGTCGACGATGCGCGGGAGATCTCCCGCGTCGCGTTCCGGAGCCCGACCGAGGGCGACCGCAAGGTCATCGTGCTCACCGAGTTCCACCTCGTCGACAAGGCCGGTCCCGCCCTCCTGAAGACCATCGAGGAGCCGCCGCCCAGCACGGTGTTCGTCATCCTCGCCGAGCAGGTTCCGGAGGAGCTGGTGACCATCGCCAGCCGATGCTGTCGCATCGACTTCGGACCCATCCCCACCGACCAGCTCGCGGCTGTACTCGAGGTCGAGGGTGTGGCGCCGGCCGCGGCACGGGCGGCGGCCGAGGCCGCGAACGGTGGGCTCGACCGCGCCCGTCTGCTCGCGTCCGACCCCGGGTTCGCGGCGCGCCGCGCCGCGTGGTTGTCGGTCCCCGAGCGACTCGACGGCACCGGCGCCACGTCCGCCGGGTTGGCCGGCGAGCTGCTGGAACTGGTGGACGGGGTCATCGAGCCGGTGCGGACCCGCCAGGAGCAGGAGCGGCTGGCCCTCGATGAGCGGGCCAAGCAATACGGCGAGCGCGGCACCGGCCGGCGCGACCTCGAGACCCGCCAGAAGCGCGAGCAGCGCCGCGTTCGGATGGACGAGCTGCGCTCCGGGCTCGCTGTCCTCGCCGGTGCCTATCGCGACCGACTGACCTCGGGCCGCGCGGACGGCCGCGCCGCCAGTGTCGCGGTGAGCGTCATTCGCAGGAGCAACGAGGGGCTCCAGCACAACCCGAACGAAACGCTCCTCTTGCAGGCACTTTTGGTGGCCTTGTCCCGAGCGTCCGCCGCTAACTAGTCATCCGTCGTGCCTGCGGGTCCTGGGGGTCCCGCCCAATTGGGGCCGACCGGCCCCTTTGGCTGGGCGAAGTGTCCGACCACAATCCTCACTGCAGGTGGCTGCCTGTGGCGGAGCGTTGATCCGTAGCCCAAGTCTGGTCGCCGGGGCTGCGGGGAGCGAGTGGCGAACCCGACGTCTGGAGAGCCCCGCGTGGTGCGGGGTCGAGGGGGGACATCGGGATGGGCCGCAGTCACTGGCTGCTTCGACGAGTGAGCCTTCTGGTGCTCACGTGCTGGCTCGCTTCGGTGGTTGCCCCTGCCGCCGCGTGGGCCGACACCACTGATACGAGCGCGCCGGCTGACACGACCGCGCCGGCTGACACCACGGCTGCGCCGCCCGAGACGACCACGACGACCGCAGCGCCGACCACCACGACCACCACCGCGCTGCCCGAGCCCACGACCACCACCGCGCCGCCCGAGACGACCACGACCACCGCAGCGCCTTCGGACAGCGACCCCACACTGCTCGTCAAGCTCGAGAGCGGGCTCTCCTCGTCCCAGCAAGCTGATGTCATCGATCGCAACGCCGGCGTCGAGGTCTCCTCCGTCCCCGCCTTGCGCCTGCACGTCGTGCGCGTCCCCGCCGCCGATGCCGATGCCGCCCTCGCGTCGTACAAGGCCGACGCCGACGTCGCCCGCGCTGAGCGCGACCACGACCGTGAGGTCGCCGCCGTTCCGTCGGACCCCGCCTACGGCAGCCAGTGGGCCCTCCCCAAGATCGGGTGGGACAGCGCCTTCGGCGCAGTGCAGCCGTCCGGCAGTTCGACCCTCGCCGTCCTCGACACCGGCGTCGACAGTTCCGACGCGGATCTGGTTGGACGGTTGGTCGAGGGTTACTCCCCAGTCGAGGGTGATGGTTCCGCCGATCCCAACGGCCACGGCACATCGGTCGCGCGCATCGCCGCCGCCAACACCGACAACGACACCGGCATCGCCGGCGTCGCGTACGCGGGCGTCAAGGTCATGCCGGTCCAGGTGCTCGGCGCCGACGGCACCGGCCAGGACAGTGCGGTCATCGAGGGCGTCGTGTGGGCCGCCGACCACGGCGCCGACGTCATCCTGATGGCGTTCTCCAACCCCGGGTACAGCCCGAGCCTGCAGGACGCCATCAACTACGCGTGGTCCAAGGGCGCCGTGCTCGTCGCCGCCACCGGCAACGATGGCGTGGCCACCGCCACCTACCCAGCAGGGGACGCCAAGGTCGTCGGCGTCTCCGCCACTGACCAGAACGACGCCCGCTGGTCCGGCAGCAACCACGGTGAGGACACCTTCCTCGGTGCCCCCGGCGTCGGCATCGAGTCCGGCTCCGGTGCGATCACCGGCACCTCGGCATCCGCCGCCATCGTCGCCGGCGCCGCCGCCCTGCTGCGCGCCAATGACAGCGGCGCGTCCAACGCCGTCACCGTCGGCCGCCTCGCCCGCACCGCGGATCCGGCCGGTAGCGCCGCCGACACCGGCAACGGCCGCGTGAATCTCGCCCGCGCCCTCGCCGACGATTCGACCGACGGAGTCGTGCCCGCCGGCGCGGCACCGAGCGGTGACGGCGGCCCCTTTGTCGGTCCCTACGTGATCGCCGCCAGCGGCGACGGGACCATGGCCGTCTCGCCGACCAGCGGAACCGCGGGCACCGCCCAGACCTACACCTTCAGCTACAGCAACGCGGGCGCCTTCAACGCCGGTTCTGCCCTGAGGATCACCGTCCCCGCCGGCTGGACGACACCCCAGACGACGAACTCCGGAAACCCCGGTTTCGTATCGGTGACGAACGGCGGCGGCAGCAATGCCTGCAGCACGCTCAACTCGCCCACCGTCAGCGGCGCGGCGATCACCGTCACGTTCGTCTGCGCCGACAAGGACAAGTTCACCATCTCGTACGCGAACGCGACCGGTGGTGCCGGCGTTCATACCTTCGCGACCGAGACCAAGCAGGGTGGCGGCGCGTTCGCTGCCATGACTTCCGGATCCCCGTCTGTGACGCTGATCGGAGCGCCTTCGCAGCTCGCGTTCAGCACCGAACCGAGTGCCGCAGCGACAGGTGGGACTGCATTCGCGACGCAGCCGCAGGTGGCGATCAAGGACTCCGCGGGCCAGACGGTCACGACCGACACGCGCCAGGTCACCCTCGCCATCACCTCGGGCACCGGGACGGCGGGCGCGGCGCTGGGGTGCACGTCGAACACCGTCTCGGCCGTCAGCGGCGTCGCGACCTTCGCCGGCTGCGACATCGACAAGGTGGGGAGCGGGTACACCCTGACCGCCACGAGCTCGCCGGCACTGACGCCTGACGTCAGCACGGCGATCAACGTGACGGCGGGGGCCGCAGCCAAGTTCGCGGTGCTCTCGGTGAACGCGGGCGCGAATCCGGTGGCTGGCGCCGGCTTCTCCGTGGTCGTCCAGCGCCAGGACGCGGGCGGCAACCCCGCCACCCCCGCCACGACGCAGGGTGTCACCCTCAGTCGGGCGACGGGCAGCGGCACCCTCGCAGGCACCCTGAGCGGCACCATCGCCAGTAACCAGAGCTCGGTGACGATTGCCGGGGTCACCTACAGCAAGGCAGAGAGCGGCATCTCCATCGCCGCCAACGGTTCCCTGACGACTGGCACCAGCACCGCCTTCACCGTCAATCCGGGTCCCTTCGCCAAGCTCCAGCTCCTGGTCCCGGGCGAGACCGCTGCCCCCGGCACCGCCACCGGCAAGACCGGTACTCCCTCGGCTCAGACGGCAGGCACGCCCTTCAACGTCACCGTCAACGCCGTCGACGCCAACTGGAACACCGTGTCCTCCAGCGACACCGTGGGGATCACAACGACCGACCCCAACGCCGGGCTGCCGGCCAATGCTGCCCTGGTCGGCGGCACCCAGACCTTGTCGGTGACCTTCAAGACGGCCGGGACCCGGACGGTCACCGCCACCGACGTCACCGACGGCACCAAGACGGCCAACACGAGTCCGAACATCACCGTCACTGCCGGGGCCTTCGCCAAGATGCAGCTGCTCGTCCCGGGCGAGACGGCCGCCGCCGGCACCGCCACCGGCAAGACGGGCACACCCGCCGCCCAGACCTCGGGCACCCCGTTCAACGTCACCGTCAACGCCGTCGACGCCAACTGGAACGTCGTGAGCTCGACAAACAACGTCGCCATCAACTCGAGCGATGCCAACGCCACCCTTCCCGGCATCGGCCCGCTGACTGGCGGGACGCGCACGGCGTCGGTCACCTTGAAGACGGCGGGTAGTTCGACCATCACCGCGGTCAACATGAGCGACCCCACAAAGACGGACAACACGAGCCCGTCGATCACCGTCAACGCCGGGTCCTTCGTCAAGCTGCAGCTCCTCGTCCCTGGCGAGACAGCATCACCGGGCAGCGCCACCGGCAAGACCGGGACCCCCTCGGCCCAGACCGCAGGCGCGCCGTTCAACGTCACCGTCAACGCGGTGGACGGCAACTGGAACGTCGTCTCCTCGAGCGACACGGTGGGCATCACCTCGAC
>JBEEFP010000053.1:0-64490 GCA_041166085.1 Actinomycetota bacterium | reverse complement strand
CCTGTTCGGCCGGCCTCGACGGGTCGACGAGGTCGACGGCATCTCGAAGGACATCATCCTCACCCGGGCCAAGGATCCCGAGATCCACCAGAAGGGCCAGGACGGCGGGCTGGTGTCGGCCATCCTCCTGTGGGCGATGGACAAGGGCTACATCGACGCCGCCCTCGTCTCTTACCTCGAGGGTGACGGCTCGTCGTGGAAGGCCATCCCCGGCGTCGCGAAGACGCGCGAGGAGATCCTCGCGGCGGCCGGCAGCCGCTACACGTACTCGGCCAACACCATGGCGTATGAGCAGGCCATCGAGTCAGGCGCGTCGAAGCTCGCCCTCGTCGGGATGAGCTGCCAGTCCTCGGTGCCGCCAGTGATGGTGGACCGCAAGGCGGGCAAGCCGTCCAAGCGCTTCGCCCTCAACATCGGCCTCCTGTGCTCCAAGACGTTCGACGACTCGATCTTCGAGGAGCTGTTCGAGGCCAAGTACGGCCTCAAGAAGCAGGACATGGTGAAGATGAACATCAAGGGCGTCTTCCAGATCTGGATGAAGAACGGCGACTACCACGAGGTCAACCTCAAGGAGTGCCACGCCTGGACGCGGGAGGGCTGCAAGATGTGCCCGGACTTCGCAGCCGAGCACGCCGACATCTCGACCGGCGGCATCGGGGCGTTCAACGACTGGACGCTGACCATCGTCCGCACCGACATCGGCCGCGAGATCATCGTCAAGATGCTCGAGCAGGGCGTCATCGTGGGCAAGCCCGGCGACTCCGATCCCGGCGCCATCGCGCTGTTGCGCAAGCTGTCGCGCGTGAGCCGCAAGCGCTGGCCGGAAACAGCCGTCGAGGCACCCAGGCTCATGCCGCCGCCGAAGCCCAAGGCCGACCCATCACCCGCACCGACACCCGCCTGATCACCAAGGAGAACCCATGTCCGAAGCCGTCATCGTCGCCGCCGCCCGCACGCCCATCGCTCGGGCCTTCAAGGGCTCGCTCAAGGACAGCCGGGCCGACGACACGGGCGGGTTCATCATCCAGGAGCTGATGAAGAAGGCCCCGGCCGTCGACCCCGCGTCGGTGGAGGACGTGATCTGGGGCGCGGCCAACCACGTGGGTGAGCAGGGTGCCAACATGGCCCGTCAGGTCGGCCTGCTCGGCGGCCTGCCGGACACGGTGCCCGGCAGCTCGGTCAACCGCTTCTGTGCGTCGTCGCTGCAGTCGATCCGCATCGCGTACCACGCCATCAAGGTGGGTGAGGGCGACACCTACGTGGCGGGCGGCATGGAGTGGGTGAGCCGTACCGCGGGCAAGGGCATGGGCAAGGAGGACCTCAACCCCCGCTTCGCCGACGACTCGCGCGACGACTTCATCAACCACGTCTACATCCCGATGGGCATCACGGCCGAGAACGTGGCGGAGAAGTACGACATCAGCCGCCAGCGCATGGACGAGTACGCGGTGATCTCCCAGAGCCGGGCCGTCGAGGCCCAGAAGAACGGCTTCTTCGAGCGGGAGATCAGTCCTGTCGTGTTGCCCGACGGCACGCTGTTCGACAAGGACGAGTGCCCCCGCCCCGGCACCGAGGTGGAGAAGCTGGCCCAGCTCCCGCCCGCCTTCAAGGAGGACGGCCGCGTCACCGCCGGCAACGCCTGTCCCCTGAACGACGGGGCGGCCGCCGTCCTGGTGATGGACGAGGACAAGGCTCGGTCGCTGGGACTGAAGCCCCTGGCCCGCATCGTCGCGTCCGCGGTTTCCGGCCTCGCTCCCGAGATCATGGGCGTGGGTCCCATCGAGGCGTGCCGCAAGGTGCTGGCCAAGGCGGGCATGTCGATCGGCGACATCGACGTCGTCGAGCTCAACGAAGCGTTCGCGGCCCAGGTCCTCCCGGTGTGCGACGAGGTCGGCATCTCGATCGAGGACCAGCTCAACCCCCACGGCGGTGCGATCGCGCTCGGTCACCCGTTCGGCCAGACGGGGGCCCGCATCATGGGCACCCTCATCAACGACCTGCAGACGCTGGACGGGACCTACGGCCTCGAGACCATGTGCGTCGGCGGCGGCCAGGGCATGGCCATGATCATCGAGCGCCTGTCCTGAACCCCCTCGTCTCGAGGAAATAGGGGTCGAATTTCGACCCCTATTTCCTCGAGAACGCGGACTCGCTCAGCGGCGCGACAGCGCGGCTCGGATCTGGTCGAGGTGGGTCCGGTCGTGGGCGACCATGCGCTTGGCGATCGCGTCGACGGTGAGCAGGCCGTCGGTGTCGTGGATGCCGGCCCGCTCCCATTCCGCGCCTTCGAGTGACTCGAACAAGCGGGTGTTGCTGTCGCGGAGCGCTCGCCAGCGGGCGAGGGTGTTCCGGGCGTCCTCGTCGAGGGGACCGAAGCGCTCCACCCACGCCTCCTCGTCGTACCAGGTGAGCCGAGGTCGGTCCTGGGCGACGATGAGCCGCAACCGCATGGCGTAGGTCAGCTCGGCGTCGGCGAGGTGGGAGATGATCTCGCGCGCCGACCACTCCGCCTCCTCGGGACGACGGGCCAGGTGGTCGTCGCTCACGCCGCTGAGCAACGAGACCAGGTCACGGCCCGTGCTCCGCAGTTGCTCGAGGGAATCGAGCCGGTGCTCGCTCATGACCCACACGCTAGACAGGCCAACCGATGGATCCGGGACCACTCCGAGACGCGCTCACGCTCATCGCCGGCCTGGCCACCGGCGTGCTGTCGGCCGCCTTCGGTGTCGGGGGCGCCACCATCTCCACGCCGGCCATCCGCCTGCTGGGCGCGCCGGCCCTCGTTGCCGTCGGCACCACCCTCCCGTCCATCCTCCCCAGCGCCATCACCGGCACCCTCCGATACACGCGTGAGCACATCATCCAGTGGCGCATCGTGGCCTGGACCGGACCGGTGGGCATGGTGGCGTCGGTCGCGGGATCGCTGCTCTCAAACGTGGTGCCCGGCAACGGCCATCTGCTCATGCTGCTGACGGCCGGCCTTCTCGGGTTCACGTCGTGGCGCATGGCCCGCTCGCTCAACGAGGTGCAGGCCGACGTGGTGCGCGACGCGGGTTCGCTGGCCGCCACCGAGTCCGACGACGCCATCAGTGCGATCTACCGGGGAACACCCCGTGACACGCGTGGCGTGTTGATCGGCATCGGTGTCGTCGCCGGGCTGCTGTCGGGCCTGTTGGGCGTGGGCGGCGGGGTGGTGATGGTGCCCGCCTTCACCGAGATCGCCGGTGTCCGCATCAAGCCCGCCATCGCGTCGTCGCTGGCATGCGTGGGTCTCCTCGCCCTGCCCGGCACCATCACCCATGCCTTCCTGGGCGACATCGACTGGCGCTTCGCACTGCTGCTCGCCGTCGCCGTCGTGCCCGGCGCCCGCCTCGGGGCGGTGTTGGCGATCCGGGCCGATCGTCGCAACCTGCGCCTGTCGGTCGCGGTGTTCCTCGGCGTGGTGAGCGTGCTCTACGCCGCGGGCGAGCTGATCTCCCTCGCCCGCTGAAACACGCGGTCGAACATCGGCACGGTGAGCTTGCCCGTGAAGGTGTTCTGCTGACTCGGGTGGAACGAGCAGATGACGGTGGGACCACCGCCGATCGGCACCTCTACGCCGTGCCCGAAGCGAGGCCGGCGGCGGACACCGAGCACCCGCGCCACGTTGTCGTACGCGAACTGACCGAGCACGACGACGACCCGGATCCTGTCGAGCAGGCGCAGCTCCCGCTCGAAGTAGGGCAGGCAGGTGTCGCGCTCCTCGATGCTCGGCTTGTTGGCGGGGGGTGCGCAACGGACGACGGCCGCCACGTACGCGTCGGTCAGCTCGAGGCCGTCGTGCATGGAGACACTGGTGGGCTGGTTGGCGTAGCCGGCCCGGTGCAGTGCCGCGAACAGCCAGTCGCCCGAGCGGTCGCCGGTGAACACGCGGCCGGTGCGATTGCCGCCGTGCGCCGCGGGCGCCAGTCCGACGACGAGCAGGCGCGCCCGGTGATCGCCGAAGCCCGGCACCGGCCGGCCCCAGTACTGCTCGCCCGCGAAGGACGCTCGCTTCTCGACCGCCACCTGCTCGCGCCACGCGACGAGGCGAGGGCAGGCGCGGCACTCCACGATCTCGGCGGTGACGCGGGCGAGGGAGTCAGCCACGACCGCAACGGTAGGTTGGGATCTCCGTGCCGCCCCGCCGCCCCGCCCCTCCCCCGCCCACGACCGTCTTCTTCGTCCGCCACGGGCAGACGGCGACGACGGGCAAGGTGCTGCCGGGACGGGCGACCGGGCTCCACCTGTCGGACACGGGCCGGCAACAGGCGGAGGCGGTCGCGGAGCGAATCGGCGCCGTCACCGACGGCGGCGACACGGTGGCGGCGATCTACTCGTCACCGCTCGAGCGCACGCGGGAGACGGCCGCGCCCATAGCCAAGCGCCTGGGCGTCAAGGTGAGGGTCGAACGCGACCTGCTCGAGTGCGACTTCGGCGAGTGGACCGGGAAGCAGCTCAAGACGCTCATGAAGAAGCCGGAGTGGCAGACCGTCCAGCGCTACCCCACCGGGTTCCGTTTCCCGAAGGGCGAGAGCTTCCCGGAGATGCAGGCACGCATCGAGCGGGCCGTCGACAAGATGCGAGAGCGCCACCCGGGCCGCATCGTCGTCGCCGTCTCCCATGCCGACCCCATCAAGGCTGTGGTCGCGGCGGCCATGGGAACCCCGCTCGACCTCTTCCAGCGCATCGTCGTCTCTCCCTGTTCCGTGACGGTCATCGTGTTCGGTGTCGGCGGACCCACCGTCCTCGCCGTCAACACCGTCGGCGCCCTCACGGACCTCAAACCCTCATGAGCGAGTTCGAGAGCTTCGATCTGACCGACGTCGACCGCATCACGGTCGGAGCCGTCGGCGAGCCCGGCCGGCGGGTGTTCCTGCTCCAGGCGCGCGCGGGTGCCGAGCTCGTCACGGTGAAGGTCGAGAAGCAACAGGTGAGCGCGCTGGCCCAGTACCTGGCCGACGTGCTGGCCGACCTGCCGAGCGTCGGCGACCTCCCGGGCGAGCTCGAGCTGGAGGAACCGGCCGAGCCCCGCTTCGTCGTCGGCGTGCTCGGCGTGACCTACGACGACGCAACGGACCGCGTGGTGCTCGTCGCACAGGAAGCGGTGGCGGAGGAGTCCGAGGAGCCCGACGGCGGCGTGCTGCGCGTGACGGCCACCCGCGAGCAGATCGCGGCACTCGCCATCCGGGGCACCGCGCTGGTGGAAGCGGGTCGGCCCCCGTGCCCCCTCTGCGGCTTCCCCCTCGACCCGTCGGGGCACGTGTGCCCGCGGACGAACGGCCACCGGGCCCCGACGCTCTGACCGCCCTCCTCGAGGGTGAGGTCGAGCTCGAAGGACGCCTGCCGTGGAGCTCGAACGCGACGTTCGTCGTGACGCTGTGCCACGACGACGGCGTGACCCGAGCGGTGTACAAGCCGGCGCGCGGGGAGCGCGACCTGTGGGACTTCCCCGACGGCCTGTACCGCCGCGAGGCGGCGGCCTACGTGGTGTCCGCCGCCCTCGGGTGGGACGTCGTCCCCGAGACCATCGTGCGCGAGGACGGCCCGTACGGCGGCGGCTCCTACCAGCGCTTCATCGAGGCCGACTTCAGTCAGCACTACTTCACGCTGCTCGAGGACGACCGGTATCACGACGCGCTGCGCACCATCGCGGTGTTCGACCTCGTTGCCAACAACGCCGACCGCAAGAGCGGCCATTGCATCGTCGACGACGAGGGACGGGTGTGGGCCATCGACCACGGCCTGTGCTTCCACGACGAGCCGAAGCTGCGCACGGTGATGTGGGACTTCGCAGGTGAGGCCATCGCCGACGACCTCTTGGCCGACCTCGAGCGCTTCAGCCGCGACCTGCCACCGGACCTGGGCGCGCTGCTGGACGGCGCCGAGCGGGCCGCTCTGGCCCGCCGCGCCGCCGCCGTCGCCCGACGCGGGCGCTTCCCCGATCCCGACCCTTCCCGACGCCCGTACCCCTGGCCGCTCGTATGAATGCGCGCGACGAGAACCTGACGGCGCGCACCACCGGGCTCATCGACATCGGCGACGTCGACGGGCTGATCGTCGAGGTCGAGCGGCTCTGTTCCGACGGACAGTGGGGCGCGCTGTACCGGCTCCGCGAGCTGTGCAAGCGCGCCCTCCAACGGGGCCTGCAGTTGTGGCCGGTCGCGGCCCACGCCGAGTACCGCCTCGCGTTGGAGGCCCCGGGGCAATGGGCGGCGCGCATGCTGGAGCAGGGGGCGGGCAGGTTCGCCTTCGGACCGTTGCCCGAGGTGGCGGCCTCGACGCACGAGTGGGACGAGCTCGCGGCCGAGCTGCCGGCCGGTCCGGTCGGCGCCATGGCCGCCCACGAACGCGTCGTCCGCGGCGAGGACCTCACGGGCGACGACCGCGTCGACGCCCACGTGCTCGAGCTCCCGCTGGCGTTGACGAGCTGGGAGCCCACGTACCCACTGGCGGAGTACGGGCCCCACGAGGCCCACTTCCCCACGCCACCGGTCGTCGCCATGCGGCACGTCGAGCTGCCGGCTGCACCCGCCGTCCGTCTCGAGGAGCCGGAAACGGTTCGCGCCCTGGTGGAACTGGCCTCCGCGTGGACCACCGAGTCGAACGGCCGGGCCGAGGCGGTGGGTGTGGCGGGCGGCGTCGACGACGCGCTCGCGGCCCTCGGGCTGCATCGGGCGCGCATGGTCGAGGTCGAGGTGGGGACGGCGATGGCCTGGATGGCGTGGACGGCGGCGAGCGGTGGCGCCCACGGACGTCGACGGGGTATGGCCGCGGGCCGCTTCGGCGCGTGGTGGGCACTCGCGTCCATCGCCGGACTCGTCGACCTGTGGCCCGTCCCGCCCGACGAGCTCGAAGCGGCCGCCGCCGCCCTGCGCTTCCACCTGTGGGACGCGTCCGAGCCGGAGACGGGCTGGACCCTCCACGTCGCGGTCGAGGACCCCGACCAGGGCGTGGCCTGGGCCCTGAGCGCCGTGGACTCGGCCTGAGCCAGCGAGCTCAGACCGGGCCCAGGACCCGGTCGGTGTAGGAGTTGGCGAAGCGGCCGTCGGGGTCGAGGCGGCGGCGGACGGCCTGGAAGTCGGACCAGTGGTCGTAACGGGGGGCGAGGGTCTCGGCCGTCTGGAAGTGGAGCTTGCCCCAGTGGGGACGGCCACCGACCTCGTTCATGATCGCCTCGACGGCCCGGAAGTACTGCTCGTACTGCGTCCCCTTGGAGACGTGGACCGCGAGGTAGCAGGACTCGCGCCCGTTGGCCGTGGACAGCCAGATGTCGTCGGCCGCCGTGAAGCGCACCTCGATGGGAAAGGTGATCTGCAGCCCGCTGTTGTCGATCCACTTCCGCACCGCTCGCAGCGCATCGGCCCCCGCGGCGCGCGGCACCGAGTACTCCATCTCGTAGAAGTGCACGAAGCGGGGGCTGGCGAAGGTGAGATGGCTGGGCTTCACGTACTCGCTGCGCCCGGTGCTCGGCATCCAGTGCGCGACCTTGCGGTACCACTGCGGGCGGACGCGGCCGACCCATTGCGACACGCCGAACCCCACGTTCTCGATGAGCACCTTCTCGTACAGCTCGCGCCACCGCGGGTACCCGCCCACCGGCGCGTCGGTGCGGTTGTTGCGCTTCGTCATGGTCCAGCCCGTGTGGGGCACGTAGAAGAACTCGAAGTGGTCGTTGCGGTCGACCAGCGAATCGAGGTCATCGAGCACGCGGTCGAGGCGCACCGGCTCCTCGACCGCGTGCAGGTTGAACGCGGGCACGCATTCGAGCGTCACCGTGGAGAGCAGGCCCACCGCGCCGAGGCCGACCCGTGCCGCGCTGAACACATCCGGTTCGACGTCGGCCGAACAGCTCAGCAGCGAGCCGTCACCCGTCACCAGCGACAAGCCCCGCACCTGCGTCGCGATGCCGCCCAAGCCGATCCCAGTGCCGTGCGTCGCGGTGGAGATGGCGCCCGAGATGGTCTGGTAGGCGATGTCGCCCAGGTTCGGCATGGCCAGCCCCTCGGCCGCAAGCCGTGTCGACAGCTCGGCGATGGTGATGCCGGACTCCACCGTGACCCGACGCGAGGAGCGGTCCACTTCGAGCACGCTCGTGTATCGGTCGAGCTGCACCTGCACGTCGGGCGCAAGTGCGATGTCCGTGAACGAGTGCCCGCTGCCGACCGCCTTGACTCGCCGACCACTTGTGGCGGCGCGCGTCACCAGATCGGAGAGCTCGGCTTCGGTTGACGGATGCTCGACCGCGGTCGGCGAGCACCGTTGGTTCCCAGCCCAGTTGGACCAGGAACCTCGCACTACCCCTTGGCCTTCAGCGCCTCGATCAGCTTGGGCAGGACCTTGTGGACGTCGCCCACGATGCCGAGGTCGGCGATCGAGAAGATGGGCGCTTCCTTGTCCTTGTTGATGGCGATGATGTTCTTGGCGCCCTTCATGCCGACGAGGTGCTGGGTGGCGCCGGAGATGCCGCACGCGATGTAGACGTCGGGCTTGACGGTCTTGCCCGTCTGGCCGACCTGGTGCGAGTACGGCACCCAACCCGCGTCGACGATGGCGCGCGATGCGCCCGCCGCGCCCTTGAGGAGCTTGGCCAGGTCCTCGATCATCGAGTACTTCTCCTGCTCGCCCAGGCCCCGTCCACCGGACACGACGACGGCCGCCTCGTCGAGCTTGGGGCCGGTCGTTTCCTCGACGTGGCGCTGGAGCACCTTGGCGGTGTTGGTGGCGCCGGTGTCGGGCACGTCGAGGTTGACGACCTCGGGCGCGCCGCCGTCGCCTGCTTCCGCCACGAACGTCTTGGGCCGGATGATGACGAGCCACGGCTTGTCGCCGGTGAAGCCGGCCTTGACGATGGTGGAACCACCGAACACCTGATGGCTGATCTGCACCTTGTCGCCGTCGACCTCGAGGCCGCTGGCGTTGGTGAGCACCGTGCGGTCGAGCTTGGCCGACAGGCGACCGGCGGTGTCGCGGCCGTCGTAGGTGGACGCGAACATGATCAGGTCTGGCGCCTCGCCACCCTTGATCTTCTCGGCGAGGGCCGATGCCAGCGGCACGCCGACCAGACCGCCGGCCGCGTCGACGGCCAGGACCTGCTTGGCGCCGAACTGGCCGAGCTCGCCGGCGATGGTGTTGACGTCGTCCTCGCCGGAGTAGAACGCGACGACGTTGGACCCGATCTCCCGGGCCTTGGTGAGCAGCTCGAGGGAGCCGGGGCGGACCTTGCCCTCGGCGGCCTCGGCGTGGACCCAGACGGTTTCGATGGCCATGTTCTTCGACTCCCCTAGATGACCTTGAGTTGCTCGAGGAAGGCGACGATGCGCTCGTGGCCGTCGCCCTCGTCCTCGACGATCTCGCCCGCCTGCCGTTCCTCGGCGGCGGTGATGTCACTGATCTCCTGGTCGGCGCCGCCCCATCCGACGTCGCCGCCTTCCACCCCGAGGTCGCTCACCTTCAGCTCCTCGACCGGCTTCCCCTTGGCCGCCATGATCCCCTTGAACGATGGGTAGCGGGGCTCGACCACGCCGGCGGTGACGGTGACGACGGCCGGCAGCGGCACCTCGACCTCGTCGTAGCCGGCCTCGGTCTGGCGGTCGACCTTGGCCTTCCCGTCGGTGATCTCGATGTGCTTGGCGAAGGTCACCGACGGCAGGCCGAGCAGCTCCGCGATCTGCACCGGCGTGGTGCCGGTGTATCCGTCGGTGGACTCGGTAGCGGCCATCACCAGGTCGGGCTCGGCCCGCTTGATGGCGGCGGCCAGCACCTTGGCCGTGGCCAGCGCGTCCGAGCCCTGCAGCGACTCGTCGGAGATCAGGATGGCCTTGGCCGCGCCCATCGCGAGTGCGGTGCGCAGTCCGCTCACCTCGTTGTTGGGCGCCATGGAGACGAGGGTGACCTCGCCGCCGCCGGCCTTGTCGACGAGTTGGAGCGCCATCTCGACTCCGTAACTGTCGGAGTCATCGAGGATGAGCTTGCCCTCACGGACGAGGGTCTTGGTGTTCGGATCCAGCTTGCCGGGGGTCGCCGGATCAGGGATCTGCTTCACGCAGACGACGACGTTCATGGCGATGGATTGTGGTCGACAGTGGCAGCCAGGACCAACTCAGGGTGCCTGGTAGGGTCCCTCGACTGCAGGCCGACGAGAGCGAGAGGACGGTCCGGCGGTGCCCGACAAGCCCACGCGCGATGAAGTGCGTTTGGCCGTGCCCGCAACGCCAGAGTTCCTCCGTCTGGCGAGGGTCACCGCCACGGGGCTGGCGAGCAGGCTCGGGTTCACCTTCGACGAGGTGGAAGACCTCCGGCTCGCGATCGACGAGCTCTGCTACGCACTGATCGGCAGCAAGGGGCGCAAAGGCAGCGTCGAGCTGCGCTATGTCGTGCTCGGCGAGGCACTCGAGGTCGAAGGGGTGGGCGACTTCGAGGACGCCGTCGGCGAGATCACCCTCTCCGAGCTCTCCGAGCGCATCCTGACCGCCCTGGTGGACGAGCACGACCTCATCCCGACAGACGGCCACCCGCGCTTTCGCCTGTTGAAGCGCCGCAGCGGGACCTGACGGTGGCGGACACCCCGGATCGCGACGAACTGCGCCGCAAGTTCGCCGAATTCGCCACCTCTCGCGACACGTCCCTGCGCGACCAGCTCATCGAGGCCCACCTGGGCCTGGCCGAGTACCTGGCTCGCCGCTTCTCGAACCGCGGCGAACCCATGGACGACCTCGTGCAGGTCGCGTCCGTCGGTCTGGTGAAGGCCGTCGACCGCTTCGACCCCGAACGGGCCGTCGAGTTCTCGACCTACGCGACCCACACCATCGTCGGCGAGCTCAAGCGTCACTTCCGCGACAAGGGGTGGGCGGTGCGGGCGCCGCGGCGCATGCAGGAGCTGTATCTGCGCCTCGGCAAGCTCGTGTCGGCGATGAGCCAGGAGATGGGCCGCTCCCCCACCATCCCCGAGCTGGCGGCCGAGGCCCAAGTGTCCGAGGAAGAGGTGCTCGAAGCGCTGGAAGCCGGGCAGGCGTACCGATTCACGTCGCTCGACGCGCCCGCGCCCGGCGACGACGACAGCGAGAGCCTGTCCACGCACCTCGGCGAGGAGGACCGCGGCCTGCAGGACGCCGAGCACCGCGCCTCGCTCTCACCCCTCATCGCCAAGCTGCCCGAGCGGGAGCAGATGATCCTGCACCTGCGCTTCTTCGAGGGCCTCACCCAGTCGGAGATCGCCAGCCGGCTCGGCATCAGCCAGATGCACGTCTCCCGGCTGCTGGCGCGGAGCCTGGCGCAGCTGCGGAGCGCGTCGGACGAGGACTAGGCGGAGGGGCTGTGCGGCTCCTCCTCATCGTCAACGCGTCCGCGTCATCGGTCACCGAGCGCGGGCGGGTGGTGATCCACAAGGCGCTCTCGGCTGACCACGACGTGGAGACAGCCACCACGTCGCGACGAGGGCATGCCACCCGGCTGGCTCAGGGCGCTGCGGCCGAGGGCATGGACGCGGTCGTCGTGCTCGGCGGCGACGGCACGCTGAACGAGGCCGCCAACGGGTTGGCCGGGTCTTCGACCGCACTCGGCGTCCTCCCCGGTGGGTCCACCAACGTGTTCGCCCGCACCATCGCCATGACCAACGACCCCATCGAAGCGACGGGCGAGTTGCTCGGCGCGATGGCACGCGGATCGCGGCGGCGCATCGGGCTCGGCATGGTGAACGGCCGCTACTTCCTCTTCCACGTCGGGCTCGGGTTCGACGCGGCCGTCGTGCAGCAGGTCGAGAAGCGCTCCGCGCTCAAGCGCTACGCCGGGCACCCGCTCTTCGCGTGGGCCGCGGTCGTGACCTGGATGCGTCACTACGACCGCAGCCGGCCGCGGTTCGCCGTGCGCTTCGACGACGGCAGTGTGATCGACGACGGCGTCTTCGCCATCTGCCTGAAGACCAATCCCTACACCTTCATCGGCAACCGTCCGTTCAACGTCGACCCCGCAGCCGGGCTCGACACGGGCCTGTCGATGACGACGTTCCGGGACCTCGGCTTCCTGCGCATCGTCGGGGCCGCCGCGTCCGCACTCTCGACGGGACGCCACCTCGCCCGCGACCGTTGCATCGACCGGCGCCACGACCTCGCCGGCATGATCGTCACCGGCCACGGGCCGTTTCCCTACCAAGTCGACGGCGACTACCTGGGCGAGACCGAGTCCCTCGAGTTCCGCCACCAGCCCGACTGTCTCGACGTCTACCTCCCGTAACACGCGCTCGCTTGCAAGCTGCGTTCGCTGTTTTGCGATAGGGCCCCACGCGTTCAGCCGCGGCAGATCGTTTGCCTCGGCCCCCCATCGCGTCTCCTGCCAGCGCTGCGTTGGCCGCTAACGGAGGGTCGCGACGGCGAGGGCGGGGACGTTGGTGATGATGGCGTCGACGCCGATGGCCGCCAGCTCGCGCATGCGATCCGGGTCGTCGACCGTCCAGGTGTTGAGCTGGAGGCCAGCGGCGTGGGCCGCGTCGACGAGGTCGCGGGTGACCGCGGTGTGATGCGGATGGAGCGCGGCGTGGCCCCGCTCGGCCGCCGTCTCGACCGCGGCCAGCTGGTCGAAGCCGGCGAGGGTCAGCCAGCCCGTCGGCACCTCCGGCGCCGCGGCGCGCACGGCGTCGATCGAGGCGAGGGTGAACGCCGAAACGACGATGCGATCGCGCTGCGACCGGACCGCCTCGGCGACGGCGACCGCGATGGCCTCGTCGGCGTCCCATCCCGGCTCGGTCGGCAGGTTCTTGATCTCCACGTTGATCCGGCCGCTCACTGCAGCTAGCACTTCGCTCAGCGTGGGCATCTCCACCGGCACCGGGTCGGGCAGCGGATCGTGGTGGATCAGCAGCTCGCGGCTCGGTCCCCAGCGGACGTCGAGCTCGACGCCGTCGGCGCCTGCAAGGAGGGCCGCGGCGAAGGACGCCAGCGTGTTCTCAGGGGCCTCGCGAGGTGAACCGCGATGCCCAAAAATCGTGACAAATGCCACTTTCACCTGCCCTTTTCACTGCTTGCAACTGTGAGCAGCAGGACGTAGGGTAAGCGGTGCCGAACCCCCATACCGAGACCGCTCAAATCCCTGGCGGTCTTGTGAAGATTTTCACGAGCCTCGCTGGAGGGCAACCGTGGCCCTGACATGGAGCCGATCAATCGACTGGGACGAAGAGGACTGGCGCGACCACGCGGCGTGCCGGGACACCGAGCCCGACCTGTTCTTCCCCGTCGGCACCACCGGCCCTGCGCTCGAGCAGATCGAGGCGGCCAAGGCCGTCTGCCGCATGTGCGACTCGCAGGCTCCGTGCCTCGAGTTCGCCCTGGCCACCAACCAGGAGTCCGGCGTCTGGGGTGCGACCTCCGAAGAGGAGCGTCGCAAGCTGCGCAAGGCGTGGCTCGCCCGCCAGCGCCGCGCCTCCTGACCCACTGATTCTGGAGACCCCCCCCGAGACAACCTTCCTCGCAAGAGGAGGGTTGTCTCGCGTTCTCGAGGCAATGACTTACGGTTTCCGTAAGTCATTGCCTCGAGAACGGTCACGCTCCCGGGTCAGTCGCGGTTGAGGGGGATCTGGACCTTCACCTGGGTGCCGCCGTCGGTGCGCATGTCGATGGTGCCGCGGAGCTGCGAGCCGATCAGGTCGCGCACGATGGACAGCCCCAGGCTCGACGTGGTGCTGATGTCGAACTCCGGGGGCAGCCCGATGCCGTCGTCGCACACCTGCACCCGCAACTCGAGGCCGTCGTTGTCGAGGTCGACCTCCACCGTGCCGGACGGCTGCTCGTTGAAGGCGTGCTCGGCCGCGTTCTGCAACAGCTCGGTGAGCACGACCGCGAGCGGCGTGGCCACACCGGCCGGCAGCTCGCCGGCCCGCCCCGTCACCTTGAACTCGACCTGCCGGCCGACCGCGCTCTCCTCCGCCATGCGCACGAGGGGTCGCACGATCTGATCGAAGGGCACCTCCTCCCCCGGTTCCTGCGAGAGGATCTCGTGCACGAGGGCGATGGACCGGATGCGCCGCTCTGCCTCGGTGAGCGCCACCCGACCCGGCCCCTTCTCGACCCGGCGGGCCTGCAGCCTGAGCAGTGACGAGATGGTCTGCAGGTTGTTCTTCACCCGGTGGTGGACCTCGCGGATGGCGGCGTCCTTGGAGAGGAGCAGGCGGTCCCGCCGGCGGATCTCGGTGACGTCCCGCAGCAGCACCACGCCGCCGTTGACCTCGCCGCGCTCCAGGAACGGGATGCAGCGGAGGAGGACGATGACGCCGTTGCGACGCTCGAGCTCCTCGGTCGCCGGGACACCCGTCGCCAACGCGGCCCGCACGACAGCGTCGTCGATGCCGGCCTCGTCGAGCTCGAGCCCCTGCACGTTGACGTCGACGCCCATGCGGTGGAGGGCGTTGACCGCGTTGGGCGACGCGTAGTCGACGCGCCCTGCCTGGTCGAGCAACAAGAGACCGTCGGAGACGCGGGGCGCTTCCTCGATGTCCGCGTCCTCGCCCCGGAACGGGTAGTCGCCGCTCGCCACCATGAGGGCGAAGCGCTCGAAGACCTGCACGTACACCCGCTCGAGCTCGCCGGGACGCCGCCCCACGGTGAGGGCGGCCTCGCGGGTCATCACCGCCACCACCTCTCGGTCGTGTCGCACCGGGATGCACTGCACGCGTGCTCGCTCGCCGTGGGCCGCCACCGCGATCTCGCCTTCGGTGATCTCGCCCAGCCGCCACGCACGCGCCACCAGCGAGCGCTCGACCTCGTCGACGACACGGCCCACGAGGTCCTCGCGATGCAGCGTCTGGCCGGTGGACGGGCGCACCTGGCCGAGCACGACGAAGCGGCCGTTGGCTTCCGTCTCCGGCGCGAACAGCACCAGGTCGGAGAACGAGAGGTCAGCCAGCAGCCCCCACGCCCCCACCAGCCGCTGCAGGTGGTCGACGGCGTGCGGCCCGAGCTTGGTGTGGGCCTCAGCGAGCTCGACGAACGTTGCCATGCGGGCTCAAGCTTTGCGGATCAGGGTGACGCCGTCCCGGACCGTCAGCTGCACCGCGACGACGCGCTGGTCGCGAGCGACGTGGTCGTTGAACGCACGGATGGCGACGGTGTCGGCCGAGGTGTCGGCGTCGTCGAGCACCTGCCCGGCCCAGAGCGTGTTGTCGACGGCGATGAGGCCGCGGTCGGCGAGCTTGGGGAGGATGGCCTCGTAGTAGTTGCGGTAGTTGGTCTTGTCCGCGTCGATGAAGGCGAGATCGATGGGCCCGTCGAGGGACGCGATGGTGTCGAGGGCCGGGCCCTCGCGCACCTCGATGCGGTCCGCGTACGGGCTGCGCTCGAAGGAGCGGCGGGCGATGGCCAGCGTCTCGGCGTTCACGTCGCACGTGATGACGCGGCCGCCGTCGACGAGGCCGGCGGCCATGGAGAGGGCGGAGTTGCCCACGTCGACGGCCAGCTCGGCCCGCGTCGCCCACGCCAGCACCTCCAGGAACCGGCCCTCGACCGGCCCCGAGAGCATCCCGGCGCCGGGGAGACCGGACGTCTCCTCGGCCAGCGCGCGCATGAAGTCCGGCACGGGCGTGGTGTGGGCCTCGACGTACTCCTCGATCCCCGGCGGCAGGTCGACGGGCATCAGGGAGCCGGGTTCCAGATCTGCTCGCCCAGCCGCAACAGCCCGGACAGGTCGTAGATGTCCGTCTCGAAGTACGGCACGGTGGCCACCACCTCGGGCGTCACCGCCAGCTCGTTGCGCTGCTCGCGCTCGCGCTGGGCCACCACCTGGAAGCGAAGGAAGTTGTCGGAGACCTCCTCGAGCACTCTCGCCACCTGGTCGGGCGGCCCGACGAGCGGCTCGAGACGTTTGGCCACGTCCTCCGACCGCACCGACATGATCCCGGCGGTGTCCCCTGCCTCCTCGTCCAGCAAGTAGGACGGCAGCACCTTGTTGAGCACCACCGCGCCGAGGTGGAACTCCTTCTCCTGCAGCACCTTGATGAAGAACTCGGCTTCGTGCAGCGGCGCGGCCTCGAGCGTGCTCACGACGAAGAACGTGGTGCGCCGGTCGTGCAGCAGACGGGTCACCGCGCGCGCCCGTTCGACGAAGCCGCCGTACATCGACTGGAAGAGCAGGAAGAACTCCGAGATGTCCTCGAGGAACTTGGTGCCGAGGATGCGGTCGGCCACGGTGTAGAAGGGCCTCGACGCCATGCTCACCAGCCGATTGCGGGACGGGGCGGTGAGCAGGCGCAGGAAGCGGCTCGAGAAGAACTCGGCCATGCGCTCGGGGGCCTCGAGGAAGTCGATGGCGTTCCGCGTGGGCGGGGTATCCACCACGATGAGGTCGTACTTGCCCTCGCAGTGGATCTCGTAGAGGCGCTCCATCGCGATGTACTCGTGGCTCTGCACGAACCGGCCCGAGATGTTCTGGTACAGCGGGTTGGCGAGGATCTTGTCGGCCGTCTGTCGGTCGGGCGCGTGGCGCATGACGAGGTTGTCCCAGGACTGCTTGGTGTCGAGCATGGCCGCCCACAGCTCGCCGCGCGGCGTGACGCCCGCATCGGCGAACGCCTCCATGGGCACCTGCTTCTCGACGTTGCCGAAGCCCTCGAGGCCGAGGGCGTTGGCCAGGCGCTTGGCCGGATCGACGGTGAGCACCAGCACCTTGCCACCGTGACGGGTTGCGGCCATCGCGGCGGCGGCCGCCGCGGTCGTCGTCTTGCCCACGCCGCCCGACCCGCAGGAGATGGCGATCTCCTTGGCCGCCAGCAGCTGCTCGATGGAGCCAACTCGCAGGTCGTCCACCCTGCGCCGCGGCATGCTCAGTACCCCAGCTCGGCGGACAGGGCCTCGGCGATCTGCCGCGTCGAGCGCAGGCCGTGGGTGCGTACGAACAGGTAGGGGACGTACAGCATGGGGACGTCCTTGGCCACGCCCGCGCGCAGGCGCTCGAGGTGGCCGGCGCGCGTGCGCCGCAACGTGACGGCCAGCTCGGCCGCGTCCATCACCGGCTCCACCGGCGATCCGACCGCCGCCACCAGGGCGTGCACCGGCTCCGGCTCGCGGAGCCGCTCGAAGACCTCTTCCTCGCCCCTGCCGAACAGCTCGGGCAGCACCCTGTTGACCACGATGGCGGCCAGATCGATGTGGGTCTCCTCCTCGATGCGGCCCGACAGCTCGATCGTCTCGTTGACGGGCATCTCCTCGGGCGTGGCCACGATCACGATGCCGGTGCGCTGCGGGTCCTGCAGGATCTCGATGAGCCACTCCGTCTGCTGGCGGATCATCCCGACCGACACCAGCTCGTTGATGGCCTGCGGCGCTTCCAGCTGCCCGACGATGTGGCCTGTGGGCGAGGCGTCGACCACGACGAGGTCGTAGTGCTTCTGGAGCACCTCCCATGTCACCTTGCCGACGGTGAGGATCTCCCGGACACCCGGTGCCGCGGTTGCGATGAACTCGAAGATGCGAGCCAGGGGGCCGATGCGCGCCATCCGCGGGAGCTTGAGCTGGAGGGTCAGATACTCCTTGAGCGACTCCTCCGTGTCCATCGACATGGCGAAGAGGTTGGGCACGATCTCGCGCGGCTCGAAGCGGGTCGGGCCGGTCTCGAAGAAGTCCGCGAGGTTGCCCTTGGCGTCGAACTCGCAGACGAGGGTCTTCTTGCCGTGCTCCGCTGCCAGCAGCGCGAGGGCGGCCGCCACTGTGCTCTTCCCCACGCCGCCCTTGCCCGTGACGAAGAGCAGCTGGCGGTCGAGCAGAGGCGTGCTCATGACGGGGCGCTAATGGGCGCCGAAGCCCACCCGCCGGTCGTCCCCCGGACTGCCGATCTCGACGTAGGCGACCTTGTCGGACGGGATGCCCACGCTGCGGCCCCGCTTGTCGGTGAGCCACAGGACGCTGCCGCCGTTGCCGACAGCCTGCTCGACCTGGGCGCGCACGTCGTCACCACTGGCGTCGTCGGCCATCTCGAGCTCGATTTCCTTGCCGGTGTAGGTGACACCGATGCGGACGTCCACGTCACTCCTCCCGCTCAGGCGGAACCGCCATCGTAGGCGGCTCTCCGGACTGCTCCGCCGGGCGCTCGTCCCAGCGGCCCCAACGGGGCGTGCGACGCCGGAACACCAGCCACGACGCGGCGAGGACGAGGAAGATCACCGACGTCCACTGACTCCCGGTCAGGCCGGTGCCGTGGGTCTCGTCGACCCGCAGGAAGTCCTCGACGATGCGGCCGCACCCGTACCAGACGGTGAAGAAGATGATGAGGAAGCCGTCCCAGCGCACCTTGCGCCGGAGGCGGAGCAGCACGAACAGGAGCAGGGCGGTGAGCACGAGGTCGTAGAGAGCGGTGTGGAACACCACGCCGCCGGGGCCGGCGGTGCAGGGCGAGGCGGTGTCGACGTTGGCGGGCGGGCAGCGGTAGCCGAGGAAGAAGCTCGTCGGCTTGCCGAGGTGGTCGCCGACCACCAGGTCGCCGACGCGGCCGATGATGACGCCGAGGGCCATGCCCGGCGCGGCCGCGTCCATCACCTGCCAGAACGACAGGCGGCGCTTGCGCATCTCCGGCAGGGCGAGGGCGATGGCGCCGAGGAATCCGCCGAGCAGCGAGATGCCTCCCTGCCAGATCTTGAAGGCGTCGACGATGTGGTCGTACTGGCTGAAGTGGTTGGCGACGTACGCGATGCGGGCGCCGAGGATGGCGCCGATGGCGGCGCGGGTGAGCAGGGCGTAGACGTCGTCCTCCGTGATGCCCTTGCGCTGCGCCTCCGGGAGCATCAGGCGGGCCCCGAGCAGGAACCCCACCGCGATGCCGATCCCGTGCGGAGAGATCGACAACGGGCCCAGCTTGATGTGGACCAACGGGTGGTAGCTGATTGCGGGAAGGACGAGGCCCAGGCGCACGGGCGTGACGCTATGTCACAGGGCCTCTGTACCGTTTCCGGTGATGACCGACTTCGCCACCGCCCATCAGGGCACCCCCGTCGGCGCCGCGCCGCACCACCTGTTGGAGCGGGCGGCTCGGGAAGAGGAGGAGCACCGCACCCTCGCGCCCGGCGCGACGCGGGCGGTCGGCGCAGGCAACCGGGCCCGGGCCGAGGAGCCCGACCGCTACCGCACCTGCTTCGAGCGCGACCTCGACCGCATCCAGCACTCCCGCCCCTTCCGGCGCCTGGCCGGCAAGTGCCAGGTCTTCATCGCACCCGACGACGACCATCTGCGTACCCGCCTCACCCACGCCATCGAGGTGGCCCAGGTCGCGGTCGGCATTGCCCGGCCCGCCGGTCTCAACGTCGCGCTCACCGAAGCCGCCGCCACCGCGCACGACTGCGGGCACGGTCCGGCCGGGCACGCGTCGGAAGAGGCGCTGTCGCCGTTCGTCGAGGGCGGCTACCACCACGCCGTCTACGGCGCCGACGTCGTGCTGGAGCGGCTGAACCTCTGCGCCGAGACCCTCGACGCCATCCGCAACCACTCGTGGAACCGTCCCGCACCGCTCACGCCCGAGGGCGAGGTGGTGGCGTGGGCCGACCGGATCGCCTACGTGTGCCACGACTTCGAGGACGCGGTGCGGGCCGGCATCGTGTCGGTCGGCGATCTCCCGGCCGAGGTGGCCGACGTGGTCGGCGTGCGCCGCTCCCACCAGCTCAACGCCTTCATCACAGCGGTGCTGGACACGATCTCGTCGAGTGGGCGGGTCGGCATGCGCCGGGTCGAGGCGTCGGCCCTCGACGCCTTCCGCGCCTTCAACTTCGACCGCATCTACCTGCGTCCCGAGTCGGCCGCCCAGGCCGACCGCGTCATCGAGCTGCTGCGGGCCCTGGTCGAATGGTTCACCGTCCACCCGCTCGAAGGCGCGCCCTCCGGGTCGCCCGAGGCGGTGGCGGCCGCCGTCCGCCATGTGAGCGGCATGACCGACCGCTACGCCCTGGCGTTGGCCGTCGACCACCTCGGCTGGGATCCCGCCAAGCTGCCACGGGGCGTCTGACATTGTTGCCGGCGCGGCCTGGCAAAGAACGCACCATCACCGGCACTCCCGAGCACTTCGCGGTTTGGGTGGACTTAGCCACACCAGGCGGGGATAACTCCACCCAAACGTCCAGGCGACCGGGCCTCGCCGAAGAGCGCATGGTTCCGTGATTACGATCGGCCCTGACGGCGGGACCTCGGCGGCAGGTCCCAGTCTCGGCTAGACGTTGCGCCCATGCCGGTACGGATCGGGACGTTGGGGGCGGCGCGCATCACTCCGACGGCGCTCCTGAAGCCGGCGCGCCAGGTGGAGGCGGCCGAGGTGGTGGCGGTGGCGGCGCGCGACAGGGCGCGGGCCCAGTCCTTCGCCACCAAGCACGCTATCCCGAAGGTGCACGACAGCTACGACGACCTGCTGGCCGACCCGGCGATCGATGCCGTCTACAACCCGCTGCCCAACAGCCTGCACGCCGAGTGGACGATCAAGGCGCTCGAGGCGGGCAAGCACGTCCTGTGCGAGAAGCCCTTCACCTCGAACGCACGCGAAGCGGAGGAGGTGGCCGCGGCCGCCGACCGCACCGGGCTCGTGGTGATGGAGGCCTTCCACTACCGCTACCACCCGCTGGCCGAGCGCATGCAGGAGGTCGTGCAGAGCGGCGAGCTCGGCCCGATCAACCACATCGAGACGTGGATGTGCGTCCCGCTTCCCCTCAAGGGTGACATCCGTTTCAGGCTCGACCTCGCAGGCGGAGCGACCATGGACGTCGGCGCCTACGCCACCCACATGCTCCGCTTCCTGTCGGGGGCGGAGCCCGAGGTGGTGTCGGCCTCGGCCAAGCACTCCTCACCTGGCGTGGACCGCTGGATGACCGCCGAGTTCCGCTTCCCCGACGGCCGCACGGGCCGCATGACGTGCTCGCTGTTCTCGGCCGCGCTCCTCAGGATCGGCGCCCGGGTCACCGGCGAGCAGGGCGACATGCGGGTGTTCAATCCCGTCGGCGCGCACTATTACCACCGCCTCAAGGTGCGACGGAAGGACGGGACGAGCCGCGAGCGGGTCGGCACCGGCAGCACCTACATGCACCAGTTGACCGCCTTCGCCGCAGCCGTGCAGCACGGCGCGCCCATCCACACCCCGCCGTCGGACTCGATCGCCAACATGCGGATCATCGACGCGGTCTACCGCTCCGCTGGGATGGAGCCACGCGGTCGTTCGTGATGGTCACGCCCTCGGCTTGCAGCCGGCGGGCCTGCTCGCGCTCGTTCCCGGGGACGAGGCGGCCGTCGGCGTGCACGACCCGCCACCACGGCAGCCCCTCGACGCTGGCCATGAGGTTGCCCACGGCCCGGGCCGCGCCGGGCCGTCCTGCCTCCAGCGCCACCTCGCCGTAGGTCACCACGTCGCCGGGCCGGAGTGCCTCCACCACGGCAACCACCCGTGCCTGGAAGTCGGTGGGCGGGGCCACCCGCCGACCATAGAGGGCGGTTCGGTTTCCACTCGGTGCGACCTATCCTGGCTGCTTCGGACAGCCGGTTCGACGGGCGGCGGGGGGCATGCGGAGACACAGGACACCGGGGGTGCGCTGGGCGGTCCTCTTCGCCGCGCTCTCGGTCCTCGTCGCGGCCTGCACCAATGGGAGCGGCACCGGTACGGCCGCCAAGCCCCGGAAGCAGACCGGGACCAGCGCGCCGACCAAGCAGGACGGCACCGGCCAGGTCGTCGCCGGCAACAGCAACGGCGACGGGGACGCCATCGGCGCGCCGCCGACCCGCACCACCGCCATCGTCAACGGCCAGCCCCTCACCGGACGCCAGTTGCTGCAAGCCACCCGTGCCCGGTTCACCCGCCCCCTTCCCACCGTCGTGCCCGCAGGGACGACGCCGACCACGACGGCCCCGGTCACCACGCCCACCACCCAGCCGGGGGGCGACGGCGGCACGGTCAAGCCACCCAACCTCCAAGATGACCGGCCCAGCCAGGAGATCATCGCCGCCGACTACCACGCGGGGAAGATCACCTACTCGCAGTACGTGCTCTATCGCGCCTACGCCCTGTTCTGGGACCCGCGGCTGCCGGCCGCCTACGACGGCATCGGCTCGAGCGGTGAGGACGACCTGTTCACCGAGGCCAGCCAGCACTTCGGCCTGCTCGACGCGGACACCCAGGCCAAGCTGGCGCCCTTCCTCGAGCGACCCGCGTCCCCGCAGGGGTACGGCTGCCCACTCACCGACAACGGTCAGTCCGTCTCGTGGATCGACAGCGGCACCGCCAGCACCCACTTCAAGGTGTGGTCGTGCGCCACCAACGGGGGCGCCGACGACATCAACACGGTGGTCGGCATCCTCGACGGCCTCTACCCCGAGATGGCCGACCCCGCGGGCATGGGACCGCCCGTTCCCGACAGTGGGACGGCTGACGACGGCGGCGACCCCCGCATCGACGTCTACCTGCTCGACACGGTGCCGAGCCGCGAGCGGGCCGGGAGGCAGCAGGCCATCGACGGCGCCACTATCGCCGCGGCCGCGCCCGACGGTCCGTTCGTCGGCTCCACGGCGAGCAGCTATCTCATGATCGGACGGCCGCGACTCGGCGATCACGACGGCATCCGCCGTGCCTTGATCCATCAGTTCTTCCACTCGCTCGAGTACGCCCACAACTACGCCATCAAGACCGTCGATCCGGGCCAGACGCCGTGGTTCTTCGAAGCGGCGGCCGCGTGGGCCGAGGCCACGTTCTTCCCGGCCGGGTCGGCCGGTGTGCACGGCGACTACTTCGGCGCCGGGTTCCGCAACGCGCCGGACCTGGCCCTCGAGATCCCGTTCGCCGCGACCGGTTCCACCGCCCAGCAGCTGCATCCGTACTGGGCCTACCTGTGGCCCTTCTTCATGCAGCAGGAGGCGGGTGGCGATCCCAATGCGGTGGCCGACACGTGGAGTGCGGTGGAGGGCGCGAGCGACTGGAACGCCTTCCACGCCGCCATCGACGCCCAGCTCCCGTACGCCACGTCCTTCCGTGACTTCGCGGTCCGCAACCTGAACCTCGACCTCGGGCCTGCCTTCGAGCCGCACTACCGCGAGCTCGACCCCAACTTCCCCGACGACATCGGGCCGCCGCTCGTCGCCGACCTCGACGTCACCGCACCGGGCACGGCCACCGTGCAACTCGGCGGCGGTGGTGGGCACGGCCTGGCGCCTCTCTCGGCGCAGTACGACCGCGTCACCATCTCCGATCCTCAAACCACGGTGCTCAGCATCGACTTCACCGGCATCGGAAGCGACGCCGACATCACGGTCATGACCCAGTCGTCGGACACCGGCGAATGGACTCGCCGTGACCTGGTGCCCGGCGATCGCCTCGAGCTGCCGTTCAGCGGACACGACGGCCCGGTCGCAGCGACCTACGTGATCATCGACAACCACCAGCGCGAGCCCGACTGGTCGAAGCCGGGCGGCGGCGTGGTGACCGGCAGCTACACCGTCACTACCGAGGACTGACTCGGTCAGGTGACGAGGTGGAACGTCTCCGAGAGCACCAGACCTGTCGCACCGAGGATGCCGGCGTCTTGATCGAGCGATGACAGCGCGACGCGGAGCTCGTCGCGGAGGTGGGGCAGGAGGCGCGCCCTGGTGCGATCTTCGATGAGCGCTCGAAGCGGTTCGCCGCTGCCGACCACGTCTCCGTGGAGGATCAGCTTCTCGGGATTGAGGAGCATCACCAGGTTGGCCAGCCCGACCGCAAGGTTGTCGGCGTAGGAATCGAGCAGGCCCGCGGCCTTGCGTGACCCGTCCTCGGCCAGCGCGCTGAGCGACGAGGCCGTCATACGGCTCGGGTTGGGCAGCTTCACGGCCGCCGCCTCGGCGCGCAGCCAGCGGAGCGTGGCGATGGTCTCCCAACACCCGCGAAGTCCGCAGCGGCAGCGGGCACCGCCATCCGCGACCACGCACGTGTGACCGAGCTCGCCGGTCTCGCCCCGCACGCCTCGGAAGAGGACGCCGTTGACCACGATGCCGACCCCGAGCCCGTGGCCCGTCTGCACGGACACGAAGCTGCCGAGACCGCGTCCCTCACCGAACCACTTCTCGCCGAGGGCTTGCGCCCGGGAGTCGTTGTCGAGGACGACGTGACGCCCGAACTTGCGTCCGAGCGCGTCGGCGAGGGCGGTGCCCTGCAGGGCCGGAACCTGGCCCGACCCGACCACGCTGCCTGCCGTCGTGTCGCACACACCGGGGACGGCGACGCCGATCCCGAGCAGGTGCTCGGACGAGCGCTTGTCGATGACGGCACGGAGAGCGTCACCGACGGCGCTGATCACTCCGCGTTGGTCGGCGTCGGTCGCGTCGAACGCGCGCTCGGAGGTGGCGACCTGATCGCCGCGTGCGTTGACGAGCGCGGCCTGGACGGTACCGGCGCCGATGGCGGCCGCGCCGCAGAGGCCCGCCCGTGGCCCGAACCACACCGGCCGTCCGGGCTTGCCCACCCGACCCGAGCCCGTCTGGGGCTGGCCCTCCTCGACCAGGTTGGCGTCGATGAGCGCCTGCACGATGTTGCCGATCGTGGCGCGCGTGACGCCGGCCATCTTGGCAAGCTCGGCCCGGGACATGGGGCCGTGGTCGCAGAGCGCCTGCAGCACGCGGGAGCGGTTGACGTCGCCGACCCGGCTGGGTGAGAGCAGGGCGTGGTGCAGGTTTTGACCCGCCATTAAATGCAAACTATACATACAAACTGAGGGGCCGGAAGACGAATGCCACCGCTACCACCCGTGAACTCGTCGTGATCTCACCCGCATCCGCGGCCGCGGCCCTGACCGCCGAGCGCGTGTCCGTGGCCTTCGACGGCCTCCAGGTGCTGACGGACGTTTCCGTCGACGTCTGGCCCGGCGAGATCGTCGGGGTGATCGGCCCCAACGGCGCGGGGAAGACGACGCTGTTCGACTGCATCAGCGGTTTCGTCGAGTGCACCGGGCGCGTGTCGGTCGCCGGCACCGATGTCACCGGCAAGGCTCCGCACCGCCGCGCCCGCGCCGGCCTCGGCCGCAGCTTTCAGGACGCCCGGCTCTACCACTCCCTCACCGTGCTCGACTCGCTGCGCGTGGCAGCCGAGCTGCACGTCCATCACGCGCCGGTCGCGGCGGCCATGGCGGGCACGCCCGGTGCCCGCCGCTCGGAGGACGAAGCGACAGCACTGGCCAACGCTCAGGTGGACGCGCTCGGTTTGCAGCCCTACCGCGACAAGCTCGTACGCGAGCTCTCCACGGGCACCCGCCGCATCGTCGACCTCGGGTGCCTCCTCGTGCAGCGCCCGGCCGTCGTGCTGCTCGACGAGCCATCGTCGGGCATCGCCCAGCGGGAGGTCGAGGCGCTCCGGCCGCTGTTGCTGCGCCTGCGCGACGAGACGGGTTGCGCCGTGGTCCTCATCGAGCACGACATGCCGCTGCTGCTCGGGTTGGCGGAGCGCGTCTACGCGCTGGAGACCGGCGTGGTCATCGCGGAGGGACGGCCCGACGAGGTCGTGCACGACCCCGAAGTCATCCGCTCCTACCTCGGCGCCGACAGCGTGACGGTGAACCGGTCGGCGACCGTTGGCACCCGCCGCCGACGGGCCAAGCGGCAGGCGAGCTGATGGACCTCGTCGCGCTCGGTCTCGTGGTGGGCATGGCCAACGCCCTGCTGGCATCCGGCCTGGTGCTGATCTACATGTCGAACAGGGTCATCAACTTCGCCCACGGCGAGTTGGGCGCGTTCGCGGTGGCGATGATGATCGCCCTCACGCGCAACGCCCACCTGAACTACTGGCTGGCGCTGCTCTGCTCCCTTGCTGCCACCGCTGCCCTCGCCGCCCTCATCGAGAAGACGTTCCTGGCTCGCCTCTTCACCAGTCCCCGCCTCATCGTGCTCATCGCGACCATCGGGATCGCCCAGCTCGTCACCGTGGCCCGTCTCGTCCTGCCCAAGCCCGACATCGGCGGCGGCGACCGCGCCCTTGCGGGCGGCGCCAACCTGTTTCCCGTCCCGTTCCACTGGGCGCCGATCGAGTTCGGCCGGGTGGTGCTGCTCCCCCAGCATCTGATGGCGCTGATCGCCGGCCCACTGTTGGCCGTCGCTCTGTTCGCCTTCCTGCGGTACTCGGCCTACGGCGTGGCGCTGCGGGCTGCGGCCGAGAACGGGCCGCGCGCCCGATTGCTCGGGATTCCCGTGCGCCGCGTGTCGACCATCGCGTGGGTGATCGGCGCGCTGCTGGCCGGGTGCGCGTCCGTCCTGCTCGCACCCATCATCGGTTTCTCGGCCACTGAGGCCGTCGGCCTCCCCATCCTCATGCGGGGGCTGGCCGCGGCCACCGTCGCACGCATGGAGTCGGTGGGCACCGCCTTCGGCGTGGGCCTGGCTCTCGGTGTGCTCGACCAGCTCGTCTTCTATTACACGGGTCGCAGCGGCCTCACCGACATCGTCCTGTTCGCGGTCATCCTCGGCACGCTGCTCTACCGGGGCGAGGCCAAGCGGCGGACGGTGGCGGCCGAGGAGTCGTCGTGGGAGGTGGCCGAGCCCGTGCGCCCCCTTCCGCCCGAGGTGGCCGCCCATCCGCGTTGGCGCAACGTCACCGCCGTGGCCACGACCGCATGCGTCATCGCCGCCCTGCTCGCCCCCCGGGTGTTGACGGTGTCCGGCACCCACTTCCTCGCGACGGTCCTCCTCGTCGCTGTCGTCGCCGTGTCACTCACCGTGCTGACCGGGTGGGCGGGACAGATGTCGATCGGGCAGTGGGCCCTCGCCGGCGTCGGTGGCGTGTTCGGAGCCAAGCTCGTCACCCAGTGGGGCGTGCCGTTCTGGGGCGCGTTCGTGGTCGCCGCCGTCGTGGGCGGGCTGGTGGCCCTGCTCATCGGCTTCCCGGCGCTGCGCCTCGGTGGCACAGCTCTCGCCGTCGTCTCGCTCGGCTTCGCGGTCGCGTCGGCGTCATGGTTGTTCAACCAGTCGTGGTTCGTGGGCACCGGCTTCCTGCCCAGGCCCTCGTACCTCAACACCACCGCGTACTACTACGTCGCACTGGCCGTGCTGGCGCTGGCCGCGACGGGCACGCGCACGCTGCAGCGCACACGCGTGGGGCGCAACATGGTTGCCGTCCGCGACAACCCTCGTCAGGCGGCGGCGATGGGCGTCGACGTGGTGCGCACCAAGCTCACCGCCTTCGTGCTCTCGGGCGTCTTCGCGGGCGGAGCCGGCTTCCTGTGGGCGGCCGGCGTGTCGCTGGCCAGCACCACGGTGTTCCCGCCGAGCCGCTCGTTGGCACTCGTCGCCGCTGTCGTCATCGGCGGCCTGGGTTCGGTCGGCGGCGCCGTGCTCGGCGCGCTCTATCTCATGCTCGTGCCGTACCTCGGCAGTCAGATCAGCCCGTACCTGGGCCTGCTGTCGTCCGGCGTCGGCCTCCTCGTGCTCGTGTTGTTCCTTCCCGGCGGTCTCGCTCGCCTGCTCGCAAGCGGACGAGATCTCGCCGCGCGCGCCGTCACCGGCCTCGACGCCCGGCCGCGCGTCGTGCCCACCACCCCGGCCGAAGGGGTGTCGCCGTGAGCGAACCTGCGGAGCGAACCATGTTGCGGAGCTGGACACCCATCGAGCCTGGCGAGATGGTGGTCCAGTGAGCGGCGAGAGCATGCTCGAGTCGGCCGCCGAGCTCGGTCGCCGTCAGTGGCCCGGCATGCGCGCCCTCGTCGCATACCTGGGCGGCAACGCCGCGTTCCCGATCCTGGTGCTGTTCGCCCTCAACGCCGTCGACGAGTTCGACACCCGCACCTTCGAGCTGCTCGGCCCCGAGATCGCCGACCACTTCAAGGTCGGCGTCGGCACGTTCGGCAGCATCACGCTGCTCGTCCTGCTCATCGCGCCGATCGTCGCCCTCCCCGTCTCCTACCTGGCCGACAGGTGGAAGCGCATGCCCCTGGCCGTTGCCGGGGCGGCGGTGTGGGGCGCCTTCTCCCTCCTCACCGGGCTGGCGCCCGGCCTCGCCCTGCTCATCGTCTTCCGGGTCGGATCGGGCTTCGGCAAGGTCGTCAACGTCCCCGTGCACAGCGCGCTCATCGGCGACTTCTATCCCCCCGAGGCGCGCGCCAAGGCGTTCGGCGTGCACGGGCTGGCCAACTACGTCGGCCTCGCCGTGGGGTCGGTCGTGGCGGGCGTCATCGCCCAGTTCTGGGGCTGGCGGGCCGCGTTCTTCGTGCTCGCCATCCCGACATTCGTGGTGGTCTTCGTGGCCGCCCGGCTGCGGGAGCCGGAGCGGGGCCGCTTCGAGGTGGTCGAGGAGGCCGCGCCCCCGCCGTTCCGCGAGACGGCGCGCCGGCTGTGGTCGATCCGGTCGCTCAAGTTCCAGTGGATCGGTCTTGCCTGGTCCGGGGGTGCGCTGCTCGGCCTCGGCGTGCTGGTGCCCTTCTACCTGAAGGAGGACTTCGGCATCGAGCCGGGAGTCCGCGGCGTGCTCATCGGGATCGGCAGCGTCATCTCCGCCGTCGCGCTGCTCGTCGGCACCGATCGCACCCAGCGCCGGCTCAACGAGTCGCCGAAGCAGGGCCTCCTGTTGGTCTGCTGGACCGGCGTGTTCACCGCCGGCGTGCTGGTGCTGGCCGCGATGGCCCCGTGGGTCTGGCTCGCCGTCCCGCTCATCTGGACGGCCACCGCTGCGGTCGCCTACCTCCTACCGGCGCTGTACACGGTGACCGCCATCATCGCCCCGCCCCAGATGCGCTCGACCGCCTTTGCCCTCGCCGGGTTCATCGCGCTGGCCGGGTCGGGCTTCGCCATCGTGGGCTTCGCCATCGGCGACAGCGCCGGCGCCAGGTGGGCCATCGCCGTCATGGCGCCCGTCTTCCTCCGCGGCATCTTCCACTTCTTCCACGCCGCCAAGTACGTCGATGACGACGTGGCGCGCCTCGACCCGAACCGGGCAGCCCGCGCGGTCGCGGGTCCGAGCGGCGCGGGCGTCCTGCTGGAGACGGCGGGTCTCACCGTGTCCTACGACGGCGTGCAGGTGCTCTTCGGCGTCGACCTCGAGGTCAGGGAGGGCGAGATCCTGGCCCTGCTCGGCACCAATGGGGCCGGGAAGTCGACGACGCTCAACGCCATCTCCGGGCTGGTCGAGCCCGACGGCGGCAACGTCTTCTTCGAGGGCGAGGCCATCACGGGCGAACCGCCCGAGCACACGGTCGAACGGGGCATCGTGCAGGTGCCGGGCGGTCGGGGCGTCTTCCCCGGCCTGACCGTCGAGGACAACCTCCGCATGGGCGGCTTCCTGCTGCGGCGGCACAAGGACGAGCTGGCGGCGCGCACGGACGAGATCCTGACGCTGTTCCCGAGGCTGGCCGAGCGCCGCACGCAGGCGGCGGGCACCCTGTCCGGCGGCGAGCGCCAGATGCTCACCCTGGCCCAGTCCTTCCTGCTCCGACCCAAGCTGCTGCTCATCGACGAGCTGTCGCTGGGCCTCGCGCCCACGGTCGTGCAGGGGTTGCTGGAAGCGGTGCGGGCCATGAACGCGGCAGGAGTCACCATCGTCATCGTCGAACAGTCGGTGAACGTGGCGCTGACGCTGGCGCAGCGGGCGTATTTCATGGAGAAGGGCGAGGTGCGCTTCTCCGGTCCGACGGCGGAGTTGTTGGAGCGGCGGGATCTGCTGCGTTCGGTGTTCCTCGAGGGGGCTGGCAAGTGAAGAGACGACTGGTCGGCGGTGCGGTCGCTGCGTTGATGATGATCGGCGTGGCGCCGATGATGGCGAAGGCCTCGCCTGATCCCTGCGCGCCGGTGCTCGCGTGCGGCGACGACCTGGCCGAGGCTCGGGCCCTCGAGACCAAGATCAGCGACCACTTCGTCTGGGGTCAGGTGCTCGAGGCCGACTTCGCCGACGCGTCCCGCACCCCCGGGACGGTCACGGGTGTCGGGGGCTGGGGCGACTCCGGCCTGTGGACGGGCACGTACCTGGCCGCCGAGTCCTACCGGTACGCGCTGGCCGGCAAGTACCTCGCCGATCCGGAGGTGCAGGGGACGGCACGCGACGACTGGACGGCCCAACGGGCCGAGGCGTTGGACCGCGTGCGCGCCATGGTGGCCAAGTACCACCTGCTCACCAACATCGGCTCGACGTGGCACACCTCGACGCGCGTGCCGCCGTACGTCAACCCCACCAACCCATCCGACCGTCCCGACTTCGGCGGCGGCGTGATCCAGGGCGAGCCCGGCATGCTCATGCGGGCGTGCGCGCCAACTGACGCTCCGGCCAAGTGGGCCATGGGCCGCAACCAACGGGTCTTCGAGCTGCCGTCCGACCCCAACGCCACGTGGACCGACGGCAAGCGTTACCTGTGCGAGACGGCGCCCAGCCGCGACACCTACGCGGGCACCACCTTTGGACTGCTCGCCGCCTTCGACATGGTGAGTGGCGACGACCCGGCCATGCGGGCCTCGATCCGCGACGACATCCTCACCCTCGCCGGCTTCCTCGTGAAGTACGGGTGGAACTACCCGCGGCCTCACGGGTACGTGTCGTTGCCGCCGGTTGGTCACGACTTCGACAACTTCGTCTCGCCGCTCTTCGTCTACGTCCCGATGGCCCGCCTCAACATGGCCCAAGCGGCCCGGCACGTGGCGTCCGTCGGCGGCACCTCCACCCAGCAGGCGCAGTGGCAGGCGGTGTGGGCCGAGGAGCTGGCATCGCAAGGCCCGATCCTCGCCGCGTCCATGGAGGTCGACGCGGTCCAGCCCAACGCCGGCTACTACAAGTTCAACCTGCACCACCTCACCGGTCTCTCCCTCACGCGACTCGAGGTGGACCCGACCGTGCAGCTCCTGTTCAAGCAGGCCCTCGGCGTGATGGACAAGACGACGGGCGACGACGTGAACGCCCACTTCGAAGCCATTACCTACGGCCTCACGGGCGAGCAGCCGAGGCTCGACGCCGCGGTCCAACACCTGCGGGAGTGGCGCTCCTACCGATCCCGCACCGACACGGGCGTCGAGACGGTGAACAGCACCAAGTGCGCCGTCTCGATCCAGTGCGTGCCCGACGACCAGTACGACGTGATGATCGACCCTTCGCTGGATGTGATGGTGCCAGGGACGGTGACCAAGCAGCGGGCCCGGCTCCCCCTTCCGGTCGCCGACCGTCCGCCGACCGACTTCCTCTGGCAGCGGCCGCCCACCCAGCTCGACGGCAGCTCGCCCGCCACCCACGAAGCGCCGGGCATCGACTACCTCCTCCCCTACTGGATGCTGCGCTACTTCACCGAGGTCGCACCCCCGGCGCTGGCCCCGTTCCCGGCCTGGCCCGGTCCGTCACACCAGTAGTGCCAGGAGGCCGCTGCGCGGTCTCGCTCGCGTGGCCGAAGAGCAGGTGCGCTTCGCGTTACCCCGGCGGTTCGACGACCTCGGCAAGGCGCCGAAGGCTCGCGTCGATGTTGCGACCGTTGTACTCGGCACGGTCGCCGAGCAGCTTGCGTTCGGCCATCGCCTTGACGCGTCCCAACTTGGCGATGCGCTCGAACCCTTCCGTGACGGCTGTGCCTTCGCCAGCGGGCTCGATCCGGTACCACCAGCGCGTGCGGGTCTCGCCCTGCTCGTTCTCGGTGTGGAACTCGAGGGCGCGGCCCTCGTCGAACCTGTCGATCACACACGTCATCGACCAGGTGCGGGCGCCGCTCTGGTTGTTGCCCCGGAACCTGCTGCCGACCGAGCGTCCATCGCCTTCGAGCAGGTCGACGCTCGCCAGGTCCTCCGACCACTCGGGCATCCGCGTCACATCCCCGAGCACGGCCCACACCTCCTCGGGCGACGTCGGCACCGTGCGTGATCGCTCTGCGGTCTCCCCGGCCATGCACGCACGGTAGACCGGACGGCTCCGACCCGGTTCACGGTTACGGTGCGCCGATGCCGGTGTTCGCGTTGTGGAGCGCACCCCGGTCGCGCTCGACGGCCTTCTTCCGCTCGATGCTCGAGCGCGGCGACCTGCTCGCCCTCCACGAGCCCCTGGAAGGGCTGATCTCCTTCGGGGGCACCGAGGTCGAAGGGCGGACCTTCGGGTCGCCGGTGTCGCTCCTTGCGTGGCTGCGAGATGAGACGCGTGACGTCAAAGTGTTCCTGAAAGAGACGACCGACTCCCGGGTCCTCGAGGTCGTCCTCGCCGACCGCCGCTTCCTCGCCGAGGCCCGTCACGCGTTCCTCATCCGCCGTCCCGAGGAGATCGCAGCGTCCTTCTACGCGGTCACGACGACCTTCGCGGCGCCGAGTCGCATGCGCGTCGAGGACATCGGGCTCGAGGCGCTGCACGAGCTGCACGCCGCCGTCCACGACACCGGGGGCCACCGCCCGGTCGTCATCGACTCCGACGACCTCGTGGCGCGACCCGGAGCGACGATGGCGGCGTACTGCGCTGCTGTCGGGCTGCCGTTCGTCCCAGCGGCGCTCACCTGGGAGCCCGGCGAACGGCCCGAGTGGCGGCGCTCCGCACGCTGGCACGCGGACGCCAGTGCCAGCTCCCGGTTCGAGCAGCGCGATGGTCGCTACACGCACACAGTCGAGACCTCCGACGAGCTGGCGCGGTTCGCCGCCCACCACGTGCCGTTCTACGAGCAGCTCCACGCGCACCGGCTCGACGTCACGGCGTGACGCGCGTGCGTTTGGCGCGAGGTTTTGTGCCCGGAGTCCGTCGAGACCGCTTCGTTCCCGAAACGTTCCGCGGAACGCTTCGAAGACAATTCGGACTGGATCCGGCCCGAGTCGGGCTGCTCGGGATGTGCCGGTGCCGAGCGCCTACTCGATCGCCGGGTCGTTCATGCCGAGCGCCCGGAAGCCTGCTCGATCCACGACGGCACCGAGGTTGCCCGCGTTGACAAGGATGGCAACGCCGGCACCTGCGCCACGATCGAAGCCCACGAAGGTCGAGAAGCCACCGGTCCCTCCGTTGTGCCAGCGAACCGTCCCGCCCGCGGCTTGTTGCCAGCCGAGGCATGCGTCGTAGTTGTCGAGCGGCCGCTGCGTCATCTCCAGCGCCGCCTCCAACTCCGACGTGGCCGGCTCCACCTGGGCGCGGAGATACGCCGTGACGTCGTTGATCGACGCCTCGGCGCCACCGGCGCCGGGGAGCAGCTTCGACCAGTGGGGCACGCGATCACCGTGGAGGTAACCCTGCACGCGCTGGTGTGGAGCGGAGATCCCCGCGTCGAACGTGGCATTGGTCATCGAGAGCGGAGCGAAAACCCGATCCGCCATGAGCGTGCCGAGCGACCGCCCTCCGATCTTCGACAAGGCCAGTCCGAGGACCATGTACCCGTAGTTCGAGTACACCGGCGCGCTGGGCGCGACGGGATGCGCTTGGAGATCTGCGAGCAGGTCCTCGGCGTCGTAGGTGCTGTACGGGTCCTGCGGCGTGACCCGCGCCTTGGCCATCAGGTTCTGAGGCAGCCTCGGTAGGCCGGCGGTATGCGTCGCGAGCTGGCCGAGCGTGATGTCGGCGTTGCCGCCGGCATGCAGCACGTCACCGATCCTTGTCTGTAACGCGGCCTCGCCCGCCAAGGTCATCTGAGCCAGGAGCAGCGCTGTCAGCGTCTTGGTGACGGACCCGAGCTCGAACAATGTGTCGGTGATGAGCGGGTCTGCTCCAGGACTGAGGCGAAGGTCTGCGGTGCCGCGCTCGATGATCACCGCTGCGACGCTCGTGCTCGCCTGACGAACCTCGCGGATCATGTCCTGTGCGCGACTTGGCACCGCAAGAGCATGCCCGCGGCTCGGCCCGCGCGTAGGTGCCGGTCCCGAACGCCTGATTCACTGGTGGTGTGTTGACGATTTACGGCGTGTGCGCTTTGAGCTTCATGATGGCCATGTACGCGCTCGAGCGGCGGCACGCAGCCTTCGTCGCGCTCTTTGCTGTCGGATGCATCTTGTCCAGCGGCTACGGATTCGCCTCTGGCTCCTGGCCGTTCGGCGTCGTGGAGGCAATCTGGGCAGTGATCGCTGCGCGGCGCTTCGCAACAGGGACGGCCGCGAGGGTGCGCGCCGATTTGCACGGTGGTCGACCTGTCAACAGCGGGAGAGGCGATGCCGAGCGCCGATGAGATCCGGGACGCACAGCGGGCGACGTGGGCAGGGCTCTCTGGCGGTTGGGAGAAATGGGACCTGGTCATCATGGATCAGTTGGCACCGGTCGGCGCCGCGATGATCGAACGTCTCGACATCGCTGAGGATCAGCAGCATCTGGACATCGCCGCGGGCACCGGTGAGCCGGGGCTGACCGTCGCCAAGCTCGCGCCGAGGGGACACGTCGTTCTGACCGACCTCGCGGCGGAGATGCTCGACATCGCGACGCGACGAGCGGAGGCGCAAGGGGTCACCAACTTTGCGACCAAGGTGTGCAGCGCCGACGACCTGCCATTCGGTGACGCGACATTCGACAGCATCTCGGTGCGCTTCGGGTACATGTTCTTCCCCGACGCGGCCAGAGCGACGGCTGAGTTCGCGCGCGTGCTCGTGCCGGGCGGACGTCTCTGCTCGTCGGTATGGGTGAAGCCCGAGGACAATCCGTGGACGACGGTCCTCATGCGGGCGATCGCGACCGAGGTGGCGTTGGCGCCACCCGACCCGGACGGGCCGAACATGTTCCGGTGCGCGGCCCCGGGTTGTGTCAGCGCCGTGTACGAGGCCGCGGGGCTGCGCGACGTTGCCGAGTGGGATGTCGACGTCGAGCTGGTGACGTCGTCGCCCGCGGAGTATTGGCAGATGATGAGCGAGCACGTCTCACTCGCGGTCGCGGCGCTCCAGCAGGTCGACGAGCCGACAAGGAAGCGGATCGGGGAGACGGTCGTCGCGAACGTGAGTGCCTATGAGAAGGGCGGCAAGGTCCGGGTTCCGGGCGTGGCACGCTGCATCGTGGGAACGAAATAGCACCGAGGGAAGCGCTCGGCGGTCGACATGCGCGAGGACGGGCGTTGCCACCGCACGCCACCTGCTGGCATGCTCTGGGCGCGGAGAGGACTGAACGTCATGCGCCTCCACCTCCTCCGCCCCCCGCCACCGACACCCCTCGAGCGCCTCATCGGCCGTCGGCGGGCGCGGATGGTGCGCCGGCGAGTCGGCTTTCTCGCGCTGGGTGTCGGCGTGACGCTCCTCCGGCCGAAGCCGCGGCTGCGCGGCGCTCGCACGCTGGTCGTGCTCGGGGCCCTGGTGCTGTTCGCTGCGGTGAGCGGGGTCGCGCTCCCGCTTCACTGAGCGAGCGCGGGCAGGCGGCCCATGCGGGCGGCGAGGGCGGAGAGCGACTGCTCCCAACAGGTGGCAAGGGCGAGATGGATGGTGTCGTTGAACGGGTCGGTCCAGCGCGCGTCAAGGTGGCCGGGCCCGAAGTAGGCGCCGAGCAGCGAACCGGCAGTCGCGCCGAAGGAGTCGGTGTCATTGCCCTGCATGACCTGCTTGCAGATGCCGTCGCCCACGTCGTCGGCGAAGCGCAGCGTGTTGAGAAGGGTGCCGACCTCCTGCAGGACGCGGCAGTGGCCGTACTCGCCGAAGCGGGCGTGGACGCGCTCGTAGCCGTCGAGCCAGTCGGAGGCGGCGGCGACCGCCTCCAACGAGAACCTCACCGCCTCGGCGAAGCGGCTGCGTTGCGGGACGTGTTGGAGCCCGATCCTGAACATGTCGAGCGGATCGTCAACGAACGGCGCAGCGGCGATGGCGGCGGCGACGAACATGGCGCCGTAGAGGCCGGTGCCCCGATGCGTCATCGACGCGTCCCGTCCCGCCAGTGAGGCAGCGAGGGCGGGCCGGCCGAAGCAGGCGTAGCCGTAGGCGTCGGCCCTGATGAGGGCGCCGCACAGCTCGGCGCCGGGGTTGAGCACGCGCGTCCATGACCCGAGCGGCCACGGCATGGGCGCGCCCGGCTCGAGGGCGGCCAGCGCGGCGTTGGCGATCAGCGTGCGCTCGGGCCCGAAGGTCGCGAGCACCGGGAGGTTGTAGAGCCAGAGCCGGAGGAGGTCCTCGTGGGTGAAGGCCACGCCGTGCTGCTCGAGCACCAGCATGCCGAGCACCGTGTAGTTGATGTCGTCGTCGGGAGCGACATGGGTGATGCGCTCGCGCACCAGCTCGGGCCACTGGCCCTGCTGCTCGCGCAGCGAGAGCACCACCGCCTCAGAGAGGTACTCGCGCAGGGGCCACTCCCCCGCCGGCTCGAGGGCGGTTCGGATCTCGGCCAGCGTCGGGTCGAACTCGAGGGGCTTGCCCAGGATGCATCCGCACACCGAGCCCAGGAAGGCCGCTTCCGCCCGCCCCGCCGCCCCCTCCGACGACACGGCGCCGATCGCGTCCAGCGCACGCGCAGGATCGGCAGCGTGCGCGATGGCGTCGAGCGAGTCGGGCTCGTCGTAGGGCCAGTCGCCGCGCAGGGGCAGGTCGTCGAGACGCAGCGCGAACTCGCCTAGCGCGTCCCAGCTGTCGGGGAGCGCGGCCAGCGCCTCGGCCACGCCGTCCACCACCCGGCCCTGGGCCGCCCGCTCCCCGATCTCGTGCTGGAGGCGGGCGCGCAGCAGGCCGCGGTCGGGCAGCGTCACCCGGCTACTTGAAGTACGGCCGCAGGTCCTGGGCGCCGCTCTTGTTCGGGCCCATGACCTCCCAGTAGTTCGGGAACTCGGGGAAGAGGTACTTGGACTGGTCGGTGCTCCACTTGACGACGGTGTAGTGGCTGAAGGCCTTCGTCTTGAAGGGACCGTTGGGCCCCGGGATGGACCAGCGCAGCGGCACGGTCGCGTCGTAGTAGAAGTCGTTGCGCACCGAGTCGGCGCCGACCATCAGCGAGTTGCCCGTGAGCACGCCGGTGCGGGCGATGGCTCGGCGCATCATCTCGCTGACGGACAGCAGCTGGGCGCACACGACCTGGGTGTAGGCGGAGTCCGACTGGTCGTCGTTGCCGTAGTACTTCTGATAGATCCGCTTGCAGTTGCCTTCCATCCTGTGCTGGCCTGCCGGCACCCGGGTGGAGAGACCCACGGCGTTCTTCCACTGCGCCTGATCCATGAGGCGGCCGCCGAGCTCGGAGTCGGCCAGCACCATGTACGAGGTGAACGTCCACGTGGGATACCAGTTCGCCTGGGTGGCGGCCTGGGTGAAGAAGATCAGGGCGATGGGGTTGCCGGCCATGAAGTACACCTGGTCGCAGCCCTCGTTCTTGGCCCGGACAGCGGCGGTGCCCGCCTGCTGCTGGGCGGTCGACACGTCCTCCTGGTAGGTGATGATGTCCTTGAACTTCATCCCGTACTTGGCGAACTTGCCGACGAGCAGCTTCTCGTGGTTGTTCCAGTCGCCGCTGGCGCCGCTCTCGGGATGGATCAGACACGGCGTGTGCGCGTTCGAGTTGAGGTAGTACTTCCCGAACGCCGACCACTTCTCGAGCGTCGGCTCGATGGCCTCCGTGAGCATGATGCCGTTGGGCCCGGCTTTGGCAAGCGACGCCGGATCGTCACGCCCGCCGAACACGGGGATCTTCTTGCCGATGATGTAGTCGGATTCGACGTGCAGCCCGGGAACGGCGAGGAACACCTTGTCCTGGTCCGCCATCTTGATGGCCGATGCCATGTTCTTCTCGGGACAACCGTCGCCACCGTCGTCGACCACGTCGATCTTGAGCGTCCGGCCACCGATGCCCCCGGTGTCGTTGATGTAGCGCGTGTAGGCGTCGATCGCCTTCTTCGGGTCCCCGGTGGTCGCCGAGCCGAGCATGGCGTTGAGCGTTCCGGCGTCGCCGCACGCGGCCACGTTGTACGAGTAGCCGACCTTCACTTCCTTGTCGGTCACGCCTTGGGTCTTGAGACCGAAGTCAGGGATCTGGGCGGGATTGATGTGACCCGGCGCGGCGCCGCCCGTGCCCGGCTTGGCCGTGCTGCCCGGCCGGGCTCCGCCGACCGCCCCTGCGCCCGACCCGCCCGCGGCACCGGCCAGGGTGGTGGTGGTCTCGCCCGTGATCGTCGTCGACGTGGTCGACTCGGATGCGCCTGCAGCCAGCTTGTTGCTCGCGTCGTTGCTGGTCTTGTCCTGTACACCGCCGACGGAGACGATCGACGTGACCAGCAGGCTGGCGACCGCGATGGAGAGGGGCCGGAACCAGCGATCGGCGGAGAGCGCGGTCATGCGGCTGATGGTGTTCACGCGCGGACGATCCCTTCATGGCGGGCGGCCTGGACCAGGCCCCAGGCGGCGGCGGACTTGGCCTCGACCGGGGCGCGGGTGGCCTCGACGGTGCGGTTGGGGAGGGCGCAGGCGAGGGAGGTGACCAGCGCGGGATGGCGGCGAGCCAGGCCTCCGCCGAGGACGACGAGGGAGGGCGTCGCCAGCGTCTCCGCATCAACGGCCCGAGCCAGCGCCACGGCCACCTCGTCGATGTGGTCGGACGGGAGGGGGTCGGGCAGCGCCCAACCCGCGGCCACCGTCTCCAGACAGCCGGTCTGCGTGCACGAACACGGCCGGTCCGAGAACCCCTTGGCGTGGCCGAACAGGTTCCCGCCGACCACCGTTCGGTCGACCACGACCGCGCCGCCGACGCCGGTGCCGACCCCGAGGAAGACGAGGTCGACGCCTCCGCGCAGCACCGACTCGCCGAGGGCGGCGGCCTCCGCGTCATTCATCACCAGGGCCGCCGGCACAGGGCAGCCGAGCTGGACGGCCGGATCGGCTTCGAGCCACCCGAGGTTCGACGCGGTGACCCGTTTTCCGACGATGACCCCGGGTACCGCCAGCAAAAGCGTGGAGCCCGCAGCGACGTCGGCGCCCGGCTGCACCGAGGGTGCGCCCTCGTCGGCAAAGACGACGGTCTGCGCCCCGCTCCCGCCCGCTTCGATGCACGTGATCAACGCCAGCCGCCCTCGGTCCGGACCTAGATTGCAGTATATACTTACAAATTATCCGGGCGCCACGGGAGGGGACCCGCATTGCGCACCGCTGAGCAGCTGGCCGTCGACGGTGGCACCCCCGTCCGGCCCACGATGCTCCCGTACGGCAAGGGTGCGGCGCTGCTCGACGCCGACGAGACCGCCGCCGCCATCGGGGTGCTCGAGAGCAGGTCGCTCTTCCGCTACTACGGACCCAACCTGCTCGGCCGCACCGCCGCCTTCGAGCATGCATTGGCGACGACGCTCGGCGCGGAGCACGCGGTGGCGACCTCGAGCGGAACGGCCGCGCTGCGCACGGCGCTCGCGGCACTCGGCATCGGGTGTGGCGACGAGGTCATCGTGCCCGCGTACACCTTCATCGCCACGGTGAACGCGGTCGTGATCGCCGGCGCCGTTCCCGTGTTCGCCGAGGTCGACGCCTCGCTGGGGCTCGACGCCGACGACGTGGCCACCAAGGTCTCGCCCCGCACCGCCGCGGTGATCCCGGTGCACATCGAGAACGTCGCCTGCGATCTCGATGCGCTGCTGGCGGTCACCAAGCGACACGGGTTGGCCGTGCTCGAGGACGCCGCCCAGTCGATGGGTGCGACCTTTCGAGGAAAGGCCCTCGGCACGTTCGGCGACATGGGCGCCTTCTCGTTGCAGCTGGAGAAGAACGTGACATCCGGCGAGGGTGGCGCGGTGGTCAGCGACGACGAGCGCCTCTACCTGCGTGCCGCCCGCTACCAGGACCAGGGCGGCCAGTTCTTCACGAGCCACGGCGGCGGGCGGGGCGCGGAGCTGGCCGATCCCTTCGTGGGCGAGAACCTGCGCATGACGGAGCTGGCGGCCGCCATCGCCGGCGTCCAGCTCGACCGCCTTCCGCACATCCTCGCCGCGCTGCGCGCCAACAAAACGCGGATCCTCGAGCTCCTCGGCACGGTCGCCGGTCTCGAGCGCCGGCACCGCCCCGACCCCGAGGGCGACGGCGGTTCCAGCATCACGTGGTTCGTGCCGTCGGCGGAGATCGCCGAACGGTTCGTGAACGCACTGCTGGCCGAGGGCGTCCCGTCGACCCGCATGTACGGAGGACAGCCGGTCTACGCCACTCCCGCGATCCTGGAACGCCGCACCGCGTCCGGCAAGGGCGGCCCGTGGCACTGCGCGGAGCACCCGTGCGCGGTCGAGTACCGCACGGGCATGTGCCCGCGCACGGAGGACCTGGCCGCCCGCGCCGTCACCGTCGGTGTCGGCGTGGCCTATGACCAGCGGGACTGCGCCGACGCGGCGGCGGCCATCGCCAAGGTGGCGAGCCACCTCCTCGCATGACGGTGCGCATGGCCCTCATCGGCAGCGGCACCATCGCCCGGCGCGCCCATCTCCCTGCGCTGAAGGAGGCCGGCGCCGACGTCGTCGTCTTCGCCAGCCGCTCGCTCGCGTCGGCCGAGGCCGCGGCATCGGACTGGGGTGGCGGCGAGGTGACCGACGACTGGCACAGCGTCCTCGATCGAACGGACATCGACGCCGTCGACGTGTGCACGCCGAACCGACTGCACGCGGAGATGGCGGTGGCCGCAGCTGCGGCGGGCAAGCACGTGCTGGTCGAGAAGCCGCTCGCGCCGACGGTGGAGGAAGCCGACCGCATGGTGTCGGCGGCAGACGCGGCCGGCGTCCTGCTCATGCCCGCCCAGAACCTGCGCTTCGCTCCCCCGCTTGTCGCCATGCGCGCCGCCGTCGGCGACGGTCGCATCGGCACGCCGGTCGCGGTGCGGTCGGCCTTCGGCCATGCCGGCCCCGAGGGGTGGGCGCCGGACGCCACGTGGTTCCGTGACGCGGACCAGTCGGGTGGTGGCGCCCTCCTCGACCTCGGCGTGCACATCGCCGACCTGGTGCGAGCCGTCCTCGCCGACGACGTCGTCGAGGTGTCGGCCCTGCTGCAGGGCGGCGAGGGTGGCGTCGAGGACGCGGGCGTGGCCATCCTGCGCTTCGCCCACGGCGCGACCGGCACGCTGCACGCCAGCTGGATGGTCCGGCCCGGTCCCGATCTGCAGCTGACTGTCTTCGGCACCGACGGTACGGTCCACCTCGATGCACGGACCCCACCGACCCTGCTGCCCGGCGACGGCGGCGAACCGCAGCGCCTGACAGTGCCCGAGACGACGGACAACCCGTATGCGGCGTTCGTGCGCGCCGTCGAGCGGGGCGAGCAACCTCCGGTCACCGCAGCCGACGGCCGAGCCGCCGTCGCGGTCATCGCGGCCGCATACGAATCGGCCGCGTCAGGCACGACGGCGACGGTGCGATGACACGGGCCGGTTTTGGCCACGCGGTGATCACCCCGCCCGTCCCGGTGCAGCTCGCCGGCTTCGGCGACCGCCACGCCCCGGCCACGCGCGTGCACGACGATCTCGAAGCGCGCGCCGTCTGGCTCTCGGACGGCGGCACCGCCGTGTGCCTCGTGGTGTGCGACCTCCTCGGCATGTCGGCCGAGTTCGCCGACCCCGTGCGTGACGCGGTGGGCGACGCCCTCGGGCTCGGTCGCGACAGGGTGCTGACGGCCTGTACCCACACCCACGCCGGTCCGAGCGCGATAGCGGGCGCCGAGCGGCTGGGGTGGCCGACCCCCGACGGTTACGACCGCATCCTCACCGACGGCTGCGTCGCCGCGGCCGCCGCCGCACGCGACGGCGCCGAGGAGGTCGAGCTGCGCTACGTCAGGGCGCCGCTACCCGACGGGCTGTCGATCAACCGCCGGGGACTCCCCTACGACCCGTCCTTCGCGCTCCTCGACGCTCGTCGCGCCGACCGGACGACCGTCGGGACACTCGCCAACATCGCCATCCATCCGGTCGCCCTCGGACCCGCATGCCTGGCCGTGTCGACGGACTGGGTCGGTCCGTTCCGCCGGTTGCTCGAAGCAACACACGGCGGCACGACCGTCCTCCTGTCAGGGGCGCTGGGCGACGTCAACCCCCGACCTCACGAGCATCCGGACGAGCACGGCGACTTCGACGAGGCCCAGCAGCTGGGCGAACACATCGCAGCTGCGACCCTCGAGGTGCTTCCTGCCGCGGAACCCGTGCCCGACGGCGTGCGGGTCGTGGCCCATCGTGTCATCGACGGGCCGCTCGGCGAGACGCCGCTCACCATGCTGCTCGGCACGTCGGGCCCGCTGCCGGTCGAGCTGGTCGAGTGGGAGATCGGCGACATCCGCTTCGTGTCAGTCCCGGGCGAGGCGTTCTGCGCCTTCGGGCGCGCGGTGGAGGACGCCCGCGCCGGCCGTGTCCTCATGGCCGGGCTCTCGCCTGTCTGGCAGGGCTACCTGCCCCAGCCCTTCGGCGAGGGCTACGAGGAATCCGTCGGGTACGGCGAGCCCTTCGTGCTCGCCGTGCTGCACGCACTGCTGGAGGTGCCGTGAAGATCCGAGCCGCTGCTGCCGTCATCGCCGTCCTGGCCGGGGGCGTGCTTGTCGCGCCGGCGCGAGCCGCCGATCCCACCTGCGTGGAGACATGGCACGAGATCGGGGCCGAGTCGTTCCCGCTCCCGGGCGGTCTCCTGCGCTCCCAGGGTGTGTCGACGGACGGAACGGGCTGGGTGTTCTCGTGGCAGGGGGGGCTCGAGCGGACCGACGACGCCTACCGCACCGAGGCCGTCGCCACGTGGCCGCCGAGCAACTTCACCGAGCCGAGCATCAACCTCGACGGCACGAACCACGTCGCCAACACCCACATCGGCGACGTCGACGTGTTCGACGGCAAGGTGTACGCCCCCATCGAGGACGGCAGCGAGGGGCCGTTCAACGATCCCGAGTACCAGCACCCGTACATCGCGCTCTACGACGCCAAGAGCCTGCTCCCCACCGGCGAGCGGTATCCGTTGCCGCTCGACCTGCACGCGGCGGGCGTCCCGTGGGTCGCCGTGAACGGCGCCGCGGGCGAGGTGTACACCGCCGAGTGGGACATGCCCCACGACCGCATCAACGTCTTCGATCTCCAGATGCGCTTCTTGCGCTTCATCCCCTTGCAGACGGCGACGGGCGAGCGCCTGTCACGCATCCAGGGGGCCAAGTTGTTCGACGGCCAGCTCTACGCCACGCGCGACGACGCCACCAAGTCCGTGTGGAAGATCGACCTGTCGACCGGCCAGGCCAGCAGGCTGTTCTCGCTCGGCTGGGCCGGCGAGATGGAGGGCCTCGCCTTCCGCCCCACCCCCGACGGGGCGCAGATGCACGTGATCTTCATCCACGACAACACCGATTACACGAAGATCCGCAGCAGCCTGCACCACTTCGCGCTCACGCCCTGCAGCTGAGCCGTCAGCCGGCGGGCGTCACCCATACCGGGCTGCTGTAGGCGATGGACCCGTTGTTGGTCCCGCCGCGGGCCCGCACGAAGTACCAGGACGCGCTCGCGGGGGCGGGCACCGTTGCGTCGAGGGTGCCCGTACCGGTGGCGACGACGGCGCCGCCGCTCGTGACGACCTCGAGGACGGTGTCGGCGCTGTTCACCGCAGCAGTCAGGTGCAGCAACGTGCCGGCGGCGCGGGTCAGACGGGCTCCCATCACCGCGTCGTCGACGGTGAAGTCGAGTCGGGTGCCGGGCCGCTCCACGGCGTAGAAGCGGCGGGCGGCCATGGCGGCGCGGATGTCGGCCGGGTCGTTGGTGGAGGCGAGGATGACGGTCTTGGCCCAGCCCGGCCCGCCCCAATCGTCGCCCCGCTTGTGGCCCAGGTCCTCGGCTCCGACGGCGCCGAGGTGCCAGCCCTTGTCGAGGGCGTGCACGTAGTAGTCGCCGTACTCGGCCCTGGTGTTGTAGAGCTCGATGCCCACCATGCGGTCGTCGGCCGTGGGTTCGTAGGCGAAGTCGTCCCAGTTCACGCCCGGATCCGAACCGCCGACGACCTGCAGCTTCTTGTCACCGGGGTGGTTGAAGGTGGCGAGGCCGTCCGCGCCTCCCGCCAGCTCGGGCGCACGGGTGAACCACTGGTAGAAGGCCTGCATGGTGGCGTAGCCGCCGTCGACCTTCGCGTTGGCGTAGTTCTTCGAGAAGTAGACGTTGATGTGGCCGTAGCGATCCGACGTCCACTCGAAGCCCCGGATGGCCTTGAAGTCCGCCGTCGTCGCCTCCGCCGCGTACTCGGCGGTGGCATCCCACTTCCGCAGCGCGTTGACGGGACGGGACGAGTCGCCGCCAGGACAGTCGACGACACCGGCACCGAGGCAGTAGTCACTCGCGACGACGGGAAGGCCGAGGGTGTCGGAGTGGTCGCTGATGGCGAGGAAGTCGTTGCCGAGGTCCTTGCCCGAGGCGAACACCGTCTCCGGCGTGGCACCGGGGTAGCCGTCGGAGTAGTCGCTGTGCTCGTGCATGGGCCCGACGAGGGCGCGGTACCCATGGGTGGGCACGACCGGCGTGGTCACGTCAACGGCTCGCGCCGGACCGAAGTGGAACCCGGCGGCCACAAGACCAGCGGCGATGGCGAGACGGCGGATCATGGGTGCTCCTCGATGAAGCGCACGAGCCGGGGCGTCGCACCGGCCGAGCGGGTGAGCAGGAAACCGTGGCTGGCGCCGGCCAGCACCTCGAATGTGGAGCCGGCGATGGCGTCGGCGTAGGCGCGCCCGTGTTCGACGGGAACGACCGTGTCGGCGTCGCCATGGAGCACGAGCGTCAGGGCCGTCACGTCACCGACGAGCCGGTGACCGGCGCGCACCTGGGCCAGGTCGTTGCGGAAGCCGGCCAAGCCCGGCGGCGCGTCGAGGTGGCTGCGGTAGAAGCGCACCATGGCCGCGCGCATGTCGTCATCGAGACCGTCCGCCTCGGCCGGCGAGAGCTCGGAGCGCATCAGCTTCTCGAGGGCGGTCGGGTCGGACAGCGTGCGCCGGCGCCGCGTGCGCATCAGTGCGGTCAGCATCTCCCCCACGCCGGGAAGCGCAGCCACCCGCATCGCGAGTCCCACAGGGAAGCGGTCGACCGCCAACGGGCAGCAGAGGACGAGTGCGGCCGTTCGATCCGGGTGGCGCGCCGCGAAGGCGGCGGCCGAGGGGCCGCCACCCGAGACGCCGACGACCGCGACGCGATCAAAGGCCATGGCATCGAGCAACGCCGCGTACGCATCGGCCTGGTCATCGGGCGTGCGACCCGCGCCCAGCGGTGTGGCGCCGTAGCCGGGTCGGGAGACGAGCACGGCGGTGTGCCCGGCCATGAGCGCGTCAGCGAGGGGCTCCAGCTGGCGCCACGACCCGGGCGTGCCGTGCACGAGCAAGACGGCCGGCCCTGCACCGACCACTGCCGCCTCGATCGGCCCCGCCGCCGTCGGCACGAGCGACGCCCCCAGCGTCCCAGTCCCCTCGATTTGCAAAAATTACATACAAATGCGCGATTGCCGCAAGTCACGCGCGCCATCACGACTTTGCGGCGATTTCCCGGACTATGCGCGGGAAATCAACGCAAAGTCATCGGGTTGTCGTGGATTTGCCGGCACGTCACCCGGTGAGGGCGATGCGGCACAGCCGGTCGGTGAGGTTCTCCCCCATCTGCAGCGCGGCCGGCACGGCGTGGAAGCGGCCGTCGGCCCATTCCGTGACGGGGTAGTACGCCCACCGCACGCCGAAGACCTGAGCGCGCATCGTGCGGGCCCGTCGCCACAGCTCTGAGGTGACGAATGCCAAGTCGGCTGGCCGACCAGGCCGCTGGCGCAACAGCTGCAGGGCGAACTGCATGGCTTGGGACTCGGCGTCCCACTGGTCGAGCCACGGCTCGAGCTCGGCGGCCAAGCGAGGGTCGAGGCCGTCGCGGCAACCGGCGACGAGGTAGTCCCACAAGCGGGTGTCTTCGCCAGCGATGGCGGCGTCGGCCCATGCGTCGAGCTCGGCGTCGACGTCAGGGGCACCGGCCCACGAACGGCAGGCCCGCGCCAGCGGCGCCAGGCCTGGGATCTCGGCCACCACCTCCCGCCGCGCCTGCTCGCGATCGCCCTCGGGGTCGGTCCAGAAGCGGGCGGCCAGCGCCAGTCCCAACCAGCTGGCGCGCGACCGGGGCATGAGGTTGCAGAACACGCCGCTCGTTGCGGCCACGAGCTCGGCCGGCCGCACGGGGTACGGACCGAGGTGCAGCACGTCGCTCATGGCCCCGTCGTTGACCGGGAAGTTCTCGGCGAACAGCGGCGGACGCCCGAGTCCCGAAGCGATGCGCTCGACGTCGTCGAGCGATACCGAGGGGCTCACGATCGACGGCCCCGTCCACATGATCTCGACGTGGGAAGGGACGGTGGCCGCGTACTGCTGCAGGTAGGGCGTCACCGTCGCGGTGGCGTAGTCCGTCGGGCACGTGATCCACCGCACACCGTCGTCGAGCGCCTCGACGGCGGCGGCGACGGCGCGGCCGTGCGTCCTGCCGAGATCGGCGCCGCCCGGTGGCACGTCGTCCCACGCCACGCCGAGGACCTGGGCGCCGAGGTCGCGGAACACCTGCAGCTTGGCGACGAGTGCCTCCTCGTCTCCCGCCTGCCAGTCGAGGCCCGGCGACAGGACGAGCGCGACCTCGACACCGACCTCCCGGCCCCGCGCGAGGAGCTCCCCGAAGCGCTCCCGGTCGTCGTCGCCGTACGGCTCGCGCCAGCGCACCCGATGGAGCGGCTCGTCCTTCGGCGCGTAGCCGTAGCACGAGAAGCCCCAGCGGCTGACCCACGCCAGCAGGTCGAGGCGGTCCTCGTGGGAAAGCGGCGGACCGTAGAAGCCCTCGACCACGCCCAACCACCGCGTCATCGAGCAGCCCCCTCGAGCAGCGCGGCCACCTCGGCGGCTGTGGGCATGGACGGCAGCGCGCCGGCACGGGTGACGGCGACCGCACCGGCTGCCACCGCTGTCGACACGGCGTCGCGGAGGTCCCGCCCAGCCGCGAGGCCGGCGGCCAGCGCGCCGCAGAACGCGTCCCCGGCGCCGGTCGAGTCGACGGCGACGACCCGGAAGCTCGGGTAGCTCGTGACGGCATCCTTCTCGCGGAGGACCGCTCCCCGCTCGCCCATGGTCACGACGACGGCGCACGACGACGTCGGCGGCAGCTGCGCGGCCTCGACCTCGTTGGCGACGACGACATCCGCCAGCGCCAGGAGCTCGTCCGGGAGCGGCTGGGCCGGCGACGGGTTGAGGACGGTGAGTGCGCCGGCCTCACGGGCGAGCTGGAAGGCCCTCGTCACCGTGGCGAGGGGGATCTCGAGCTGACACACGACCACGGCGGCCGACGCGATGAGATCGGCGGCCGCTTCGACGTGGGCGGGCGACAGCGCGCGGTTCGACCCGGGGGCGACCACGATCGTGTTGGCGCCGGTGACGTCGACAGCGATCATGGCCAAGCCAGTGGCCACCTGGGGCTCGAGCGTGACCGCGCTCACGTCCACGCCTTCGCCGGCGAGCAGCTCGCGCAGCGACCGCCCTGTGTCGTCCTGCCCCAACGCCGCGACCAGCGCGGTCGCCGAGCCCTGACGCTCCGCCGCGACGGCCTGGTTGGCGCCCTTGCCCCCAGCGAACCAGGACAGATCGGCGTCACCGACGGTCTCACCCGGCAGGGGCAGATGGTCGACGCGCGCGACTGCGTCCATGTTCACGCTGCCGACGACGACCACCAAGGGCATGGAGGCAGGATCTTGCTACACGCGCGAGCGCGGCGTCAGAAGCCGGTGGTGACCAGATCCGTGAACGTGGTCGTCGGCATGGCGTTGGCGGCCATGTCGGTGACGGCGGCCACTGCCGTGTACTTCTGCTTGGCCGTCGCCACGCCGGTCTTGAGGGTGCCCGAGCCGAACGTCCCGAGGGTGACGGTCAAGGTCTTGGCGGTCGGATCCCATGTGAGCGTCGAGGACGTGAACGTCGCGGTCGCGGAGACGTAGTCACCCACCACGAGGCCGCCGAAGTTGAACGTGCACGACGACGACGTCACGCTCAATGTGTCCGTGGCGCCGGCGTTGGTCAGGGACACGGTGGCGTTGGTCAGGGTCTGCGTCCCCGAGTTGGTCCACGTCGAACAGAAGGTGGCGGCGTTGAGCTGCTCGGAGAACGTGATGGTCGCCGTGTCACCCGTGTCGGCCGTGCCCGCCGTTCCGCTGCCGTTGGCCAGCTTGGCGAGGCTCGTCGCCGGCGCGGTGGTATCGATGGTCACCGTCACGCCGGCGCTCGCCGACGAGACGTTGCCGGCCGCGTCAGTCGCCGTCGCGGTGATCGTGTGGGCGCCGCTCGCGAGGGTCGAGCTGGTGACCGACCAGTTGCCGCCGGTGGCCGTGGCCGACCCCACCTGGGTGGCGCCGTCGAACAGCTTTACGGTCGAACCGGCCTCGGCGGTGCCCGTGAAGGTCGGCGTCGTGACCTTGGTGAGGTTGTCGCCCGCCACTCCGGAGTCGCTGGCCGAGGCCAGCACCGGGGTCGAAGGCGCGGCTGGAGCGGTGCGGTCGACCGTCACTGTGACCGTGGCAGATGTGAAGGTGTTGGAGGCGTTGTCAGTGGTGATGGCGCGGAGGTCGTAGCTGCCCCCGTTGGTCAGCGCGGTCGTGTCCCAGGTGACGGTGTAGGGGTTGGTCGTGTCGGTTGCGATCGTCGTCCAGCTGCCGGCACCCGCCGGCGAGTACTGGAACTGGGCACTGGTCACGCCGGCGGGGCCGTTCGTGGACGCCGGGTCGGTCGAGCTCGACGTCAGCGTGGTCGACGCCGTGGCCCAGGTCGTCGGAGCAGTGATCGAGCCCGTCGGGTTGGTGTTGTCGACGACGACGCTGGAGCTGGTCGGCCCCACGACGTTGCCCACACTGTCGGTGAACGTCCCGGAGTAGGTCTTGGTGCCCGCCGCGAGGGGGTTGGTCGCCGTCACCGCCGCGCTCCTGTAGTTGTAGGTCGTGCCGAGGACGGTGTAGGTGCCGGCCACGAGGGGGACGGCGGTCTGGGCGGTCGAGACGGTGCTGACGTTGGCGGTGATGCTCGCGATGCCGCTCCCGGCGTCCGTCGCGGCCACGTAGATGTAGTACTGGCCGCCCTGGTGGACGAACCCACCGGTACCGGTGGTGTTGTCGATGGGAGCGATCGTGCCGGCGGTGACGGCCGGCCCCGCACCATCGACGGTGATGGTGATCGTCTGGTTGCCGCTGGCGATGCCTGCGCCGTTTGTGGCGCTCACGGCGATCGAGCTGGACACGGTGGCGGCGCCGAGCGTGTAGGTGCGGGCGTTTCCGCTGCCGCCCGGGGTCCACCCCGTGAGTGCGGCCGGGAACGTCGAGCTGGTGACGCCCGACTCGGGGTCAGACGCTGTCACGGTGAAGCTGCCGGCGCCTGCGCTCTTGAAGAACGCAGTTGCGCCCGTCGCACTCACGTTGGCCCCGGACGCCGTGACGGTGAAGATGGCGGCTGACGTGTCGACCTTGACGACGCTGGCCGAGGAGTACGTCGCGGTGTTCCCGACGTTGTCCGTGACGAGGTACTGGTACTCGTAGCAGTTCCCCGAGAGCACCGATGCATCGGTGTACGGCGACGCCGCACCGGCGGCACCCACGCTGTTGAACGATCCGAAGGTTCCGCAGCTTCCGCCCGTGAGCGCCGTCGACGCCCGCTGGAGCTGCGTCGTGCCCGCGTTGATGCCGGATCCGCCGTCCGACCCGTTCGTCATCGTCACCGCGATCGAGGCGGTCGTGGCATAGCCGTTCGTGTAGCTGACGGACCCTCCCGTCGGAGCCGTCGCGTCCACCGTGAAGCCGTTGCTGGTCGCCTGCGACCCACCAGTTCCGACCGCCACGATGACGTGGCTGCCGTCGGTCGGGCCGCTCGGAACGGTGACGGTGAACCCGCTGGCCGCCCCACTGCTGTCGACTGCGCTGGTGCTGGCGCTGAGCACCGTCCCGCTCGCGGTGTCGAGCCGGAACCCGACCGTCTCGCTGCTCCGGAAGTTGCTGATCGCTCCTCCGGCGATGGTGCCCGGGGTCTTGACCGTCTGGGACGCCGTGATCGAGAACGACGCGGCGGCCACGGGCACGGAGCGCCGGCCACTTTCGGTGCCCGCCCAGAGGCTGATGCGCGGCGTGACCGTGTAGTACCAGGTGGCAGCGGGCACGCTCTGCTCCGTGCACGTCAACGCGGCAACTGTGCCCGCGCACCCCCCGGTCGCCGCGGTCGGGGCTCCGCCACTCGCCACGCCGTAACGAGCAACCGTGTAGCCGGTCACCGCCGCGCCGGAAGCTGTTGTGCTGGCTGTCCACGTCAACGTGACGTCCTGGCCATTGATCCCGCCGAGCGCCGGGGTGCTGCCGGCGAGCATCGAGTCGGCCACCGCCGTCGCCGGGCCGCTGCTGCCGCTCGATTCCCAATACGCGAAGGCAGCGCCCGCGAGTGCGGACGCTCCGAGCACCAGCCCGACGAACGCGAGGCCGCGCCAACGGTGGCGGCGGGACGGGCTCATGTGCGGACCGTCACCGTCACCGGGATGGTGAACGTGGCGCCCTGGCACGCGGACAGCGACGCAGTGCTCATGGTCGCGGCGCCGGCGAGGTGCACGAGCGACGAGCCGGACGGAAGGGTGACGTTGGGGCTGGACGGGGGCGTGAAGGTGACGCCGGGCGTGGTGCAACTCGAGTGCGAGACGTCCACGGTGACAGCGCCGTTTCCGGCCAGGCTGTACAGCCGGACCGAGAAGGAGTTCGGGTTGTTGACCCGCAGGATCACGTCAGCAGCGGGGCCACCGGGGGAGAGCGTCGACGCGGGTGCGTCGCCCCCCACCACGGCCGAGACGGTCACCGCCTGCAACGTGTTGGCGTTGGCCGCCCCTGCTCCCGCCCCGCTGGCCGTGAAGTACGCGTAGGCCGCGCCCGCCGTGAGGACGAGGGCGGCGAGGGCGGCGAGGGCGAACCGGCGCGAACGAGCGATCCGGGTCGATCGCCCCACTCGCATCCGCTGTCGTCGCATCAGGTTCCTTCGTCGCGGTCTGGACGCGGGCGGGGGGCGAGCCCCAGCTCGCCCCCCACCGATCTGTCGTCCGCAGGCTGGCTAGCTGGCGGTGATGGTCACGTCGGGCGTGGCGCCCTTGCAGACGTTCTGGTTCGTGCCAGAGTCCGACATCGTGAGGGTCACCGAACCCGTCGCCGTGCCGGCAGCGGCGATGCTCACACCGACGGCCGGCGTCGGCGCCCCCGCCGTGGCGGTGAACCAGGAGGCGAGGCACCCGGCCAGCGGTGTGCCGGCCTGGGTGATGTTGAGGCTGCTGGAAGCCACGAGCGCCGAGACCCCGGTGAGGGCCTGAGCACCGTTGCCAGTGTTGGTGACCGTGTAGGTCGCTGCGCTCGAGCCGGCGCCCGGGTACGCATTGCCGGTGAACGTGCCGACGGCGACGCTCCACGCCGCGTTGGAGCCGACCGCCGCGGGCTTCGTGTCGGAGGCCGAGCCGCCCGTGAAGTAGGCGTACGCAGCGATGCTGCCGCCGACCACCATGGCTGCCACCACCGCTACCGCCACCAGTTTCTTCTTGCCGAGCCTCATGCTTGGACTCCTCCGATCGCTGTCCGCTTCCCGGACGTTGAATCCTCTCGACTGGGGGTCTGGGCAGCTTGAGCCACCGGAATGACCATTCTTGTCAACGTCATGGGCCGAAGGACCCACCAGACGGCGAGGCTCAGGCGTGAATCTGCTCGCCCGCGATCCACACGCCAACGATGCGCAGTTCGCGGTCGAGGGCGACGAGGTCGGCCCGGCACGCGGGAGCGATACGGCCGCGGTCGTCGGCGCCCATCACATCGGCGGGCGTGGTGCTGGCCGCGCGCACCGCGTCAGGCAACGACACACCTGCGTGGTGGACAAGGTTGGCGATCGACGCGTCCATCGTCACCGCACTGCCGGCGATGGTGCCGTCGGGCAGCGTCGGGGCACGGCCGTCGAAGCGCACGCCGAGCTCGATGAGGTCGGGCGCCTGCCACGCCACCGCGTCGGTGACCACGGCGATGCGGCCCGCCCCCTTGGCCCGAAAGGCAAGCGCCAGCGCGGCAGGGTGGGCGTGCACGAGGTCGGCGATGACCGAGGCGGCAAGCCGGTCGTCCGTGAGCGCGGCGCCGAGCAGCCCCGGTTCGCGGTGGTGCAACGGCCCCATGCCGTTGAAGCAGTGGGTCACCAGTGTGGCGCCGCCGGCCGTCGCCGCCTCCGCCTGTTCGTATGACGCGGTCGAGTGGCCGAGCGCAACGGTGATGTCGCGCTCGCGCAACGATGCGATGACGTCCACCGCGCCGTCGAGCTCGGGCGCCAGTGTGATCAGGCGCACGATGGGCGGCAGTGCGGCCAGCCAGGCACGGTCGAACGGGCGGATCAGGTGGCGCCGGTGGGCTCCCGGGGCCCCACCGAGGAACGGCCCCTCGAGGTGGGCGCCGAGGATGGCCGGGCGCAGGCCGCCTCGCTCCGAGGCGGCAGCGATGCGCTGCAGGGGCGCTGCGTAGCTCTCCAGTGGCGCCGTCACGAGGGTGGGACACCACGCGGTGACCCCTTGGGCCAGCAGGCGACGGTCGAGCTCGTCCCAGTCGTCTCCGTCGGCACCGGCCACGTCCACCGGGCCGATCCCGTTGACCTGCAGGTCGACGAATCCGGGGACGAGGGTGACGTCCGGTGCGTTCTCGGGACCGGGCTCGACGACCACGATGAGGCCGCCGTCGATCTCGACCGCACCGGGGCTGAGGACACCGCGAGGCGTGATCACCCGCGCAGCGGTGATGAGGGTCACGCGGGCGGGCGCTTGCCGATGCGGAGGTAGACGTCGTCGGGCATGGCGGCAGGATCCTTGTACACGTGGTGCACGCACGGCTCGCCAGCCCGTTCCGGCGGGTGCTCCACCGTCACGGGCGCCCCGCCCCATTCGACGGCCTGCATCTCGTTGTTGACCGAGCAGTGGGCGCAGTAGACGGGCAGCTCGTCGCGCATGAACGTTCGTCCTCCCGGCTCCCTCAGCACGAGGAACCCGTCGTCACCGTCGTACCGGCCCTCGTCGATGAGGCGACCCCCCGTCCCGCACCGGAACGACAGCACGATCTTTTCGTCGTCCTCGTCGACCTCGCACGTGCCGAAGTTGGCGACCATGGCGCGTGCGACTGCCTTGGCCCGCGCTTCGGCAGGCAGATCGTCCCAACCTTCGCCCCGCCGGGGCCGCACGAACGCCTCGCCGAAGGTGCGCAGCGCCGCCTCGACTGCGTCCTCGCCCAGCTCGCGGCCGATGAAGGAGAGCAGCGAGGTGATCCAGTTGATCGAGTAGTCCTGCAGACTGCGCCATCGGCGGACGCCCACGTCGATCAGGGCGGCGGCACGCTCGGCGTCACCCGCGGCCAGCGCCGCCTTGGCCTGCTCCCACGCCGGCACCGTCGTCGTCTCGAGGTTCACGCCCGCCAGTCTCGCCCGACTCGGTCAGCTCGTCCCACCACAGGGGCGCATGGCGCCGAGCCCACTCGGCCGGGATCCAGCCGCGCACCATCGCCCGCAACGCATCCCCGTCACGCAGGGCGTAGACGATGTGGCCGGAGATGGTGAGGAACAGGGCGAACGCGACCCAGTCGTGGACGAACGTCGCGCCCGTGCGCCACGCCAGCGGGAACGGGTGGAACCATTTCATGATCGAGCCCGTCGCGAGCATGAGCACGATCGCGCCACCCGTGAAGGCGGCGTTGAGCTTCTGGCCCGGGTTGAACTTGTCGGCGCGGATGAGCGGATCGCGCGTCCAGCTCTTGAGCCAGCGCACGTCGTCGGTGGTCCAGCGGTTCAGCCGGGACATGTCGCGCCGGAAGCCCCGTCCCCACCGTCCGGCCGCGGCGAGCAGCAGGGGCACTGGCAGCGCCAGCCCCGCGTAGACGTGGATGGCCCGCACGAGCTCGCGCCGTCCGACTGCCGCGCTGATGGGATCGATGTAGAGGGCCGCCGCGGTGGCGAGGAGGATGCCGAACAGCACGGCGTTGGCCCAGTGAGCACACCGCTCGACGCGGTCGAAGCGCGCCAGCCGCTGAGGCTCAGACGGGTTGGTCGTCACGCCCGTTGGAGCGTCCGATCCACGCGTCCGTATCGTAGCCCCGCACCTCCCAGTAGCCGGGATCGACGTTGTCGACGACCTCGATGGTGTCCAGCCACTTGCAGGACTTGTAGCCGTACATCGGCGCCACGTAGAGGCGCACGGGTCCGCCGTGACGCGACGGGATGGCGTTGCCCTCCATCGAGTACGCGACGATCACGTCGGGGCGACGAGCCTGGGTCATGGTCAGGCTCTCTGAGTAGAGGCCGTCGAACGACGTGAAGGTGATGGCCTTGGCCTTCGGCTGCACCCCCGCGGCGTCGAGCACGTCGCCGAGACGGACGCCGATCCACTTCACCCCCCGCACGCGCCACCCCGTGACGCACTGGAAGTCCTTCGTGAGCGGAGTGGGTGCCATGGCCTGCAGGTCGGCGAAGGAGAGCGTCGCCGGCTTGTCGACCAAGCCCTTGACGTGGAGCTGGTAGTCGCCGGCCGCTTTGCGGGGCAGGTAGCCGGCCGCCGAGTAGATGCGGAAGCGGCCCGCCGCGGGGATGAGGCTGGTGATGCCCGACGGGTCGGCGGCGGTGATGGGGGCGAGCAGGCTGGAGATGCCGTCCTGGATGCGGGAGCCGAGGAGCACGCCCGCGCCGCCCAGTCCGAGCATGCCCAGCACCACGCGCCGGCCGATGGGCGTCCCTGGCGCACCCGTCTCAGCCGTCACGCCCATACGTCAACGGTACGGGGGTGGGCGTTGCTACGGATGTCGCGTCAGCGAACAGTGAGCTCGGAGCGGTAGATCCGCTTGGGGCCGTTGGCCACGATGTGACGGGCGATGGCGTCGAAGGCCTGGGATGCCTCGCCGTCCGGATCGCTGATGGTGACGGGCGTGCCCACGTCGCCCCCCTCGCGCAGCGCCGGGACGAGCGGGATCTGACCGACGAGCGGCACGTCGAGCTCGGTGGCCAGGAGCTGGCCCCCGCCTGCGCCGAACAGCTCGTAGCGCGTGCCGTCGTCGCCGGTGAACCAGGACATGTTCTCGATCACACCGAACAGCGGGAGGTTGAGCTTCCTGGCCATGAGGGCGGTGCGCTGGGCCACCCGCTGCGCGGCGGGCTGCGGCGTCGTCACCACGTAGGTCTCCGCCCGCGGCAGGTAGTTGGCCATGGAGATGGCGACGTCGCCGGTGCCGGGCGGCATGTCGACCAGCAGGAAGTCGGGCTCGCCCCAGTAGACGTCGGCCAGGAACTGCTCGAGCGCCTTGTGCAGCATGGGTCCACGCCAGATGACGGGCTGGTCCTCGCCGACGAAGAAGCCGATGGAGATCACGCTGACGTCGTGGGCGACGGGCGGCACGATCATGTCGTCGATGACGACCGGCTCCTGGTCGATGTCGAGCATGCGGGGAATCGAGAAGCCGTAGACGTCGGCGTCGAGCACCGCGACCTGATGGCCGAGCTTCTGCAGGGCGATCGCCGTGTTGACGGTGACGGAGGACTTGCCCACGCCGCCCTTGCCGGACGAGATGGCGAGGACGCGGGTCTTCGAGTCCGGCCGGGCAAGGGGAATCTCGCGGTCGGGATTGCCGTGGCCTGCACCATGACCGCTCGCGCCGCCGGGGCCGTGGCTGTGCTCGTGCCCGCCGCCGGCCGCGTGGCCACCTCCCAGCCTCGCGCGCACGGCCTGGAGCTCCTCGGGCGTCATCACCGTCATGTCCACATGGACCCCCTCGACCCCCTCGAGGGGCATGAGGGCGGCGGTCACCCGCTGGGTGATCTCGCCCCGGAGGGGGCAGCCGGCCACGGTGAGGGCGATCTGCACGCCGACCTGGTCGCCGTTGATGGCGACCCCCTTGACCATGCCGATGTCCACGATGCTCACGTGCAGCTCGGGGTCCTCGACGGGGCGAAGGGCGTCGACGATCTGGTCTTCGGTGAGCTGGCTCGGGGCTTTGCGTCGGAGCATGAAGGGCGGCCTCGGGGGGATTTCCACTACGTGGATAGGTAGAATATCGGTGTGGGCGATGTACTCAGCGATCGGGACTTCTCAGCCGCCGTCGCCAGCGTCACGTCCGCCTTCGGGGACCCCACCCGCCGCGACATCTATCTGTTCGCGCGGGAGTCCGACGGGGGCGTGACGGCGGGCGAGGTGGCCGACCGCTTCGACATGCACGCCAACGTCGCTCGCCATCACCTCGACAAGCTGGCCGCGGGCGGGTACGTCGAGGTCCACCTCGAGCGCCCGGAGGGCGGCGGCGCGGGCCGGCCGTCCAAGCACTACTGCGTGGCCGACAAGGACGTCCCTCTCGAGTTCCCGGCCAAGAAGGACGACCTGCTCGTCACCCTGCTCGGGCGAGCGCTGGCCCTGCTGCCCGCCGAGGCCGCCGAGGCCATGGCCGAGGACGTCGGCGAGCAGTACGGACGAGCACTGGCCGCGCAGATGGCACCGGGCGAGAACCACCGAACGTTCCGCAACGCCCTGCACGCCGTCGCCGAGGCGCTCACCGCCCATGGCTTCGCGGCCCACGCCGAGGCGCGCGGCACGTCGCTGCGCATCATCTCCGAGCAGTGCCCGTTCGGCGACGCTGCCACGGAGCACCCGGTGATGTGCGCCGTCGACCGCGGGATGGTGCGGGGAATGCTCGCCGGGCTCTATGGCGACACACTCCCCGTCACCGAGTCGTCCCGCGCCCAGGGCGGCGACATCTGCGTCACCGCCGTCTGAGTTGACGCGCTCCTACCTCGATCACGCGTCGACGTCCCCCGCCCGGCCCGAGGTCGTCGAGGCCATGGTGCCGTGGCTGTCGGGCGTGCAGGCGGCCGACCCGGGGCGGGTGCACACGGAGGGACGCATGGCGCGCGCGGCGGTGGAGGAGGCGCGCGAGCAGGTCGCGATGCTGTTGGGCGCCCGGTCCCGATCGGTCGTGTTCACCAGCGGCGCGACCGAGGCGATCAACGCCGCCGTGTTCGGCGCGGGTGGGCCCACGGTGTGCGCGGCGGTGGAGCACTCGGCAGTGCGGGACTCGTCGGCTCGCTTCGGTGTGTCCGAGTGGCCAGTCGACGCGGTCGGACGCATCCAACCGGGCGACATCCCTGCGGGAACGGCGATCGTGCACTGCCAGTGGGGCAACCACGAGGTGGGCACGCTGCAGCCGGTCGAGGAGGTCGTCGCGTCGTGCCGCGCGGCGGGCGTGCTCGTGCACGTCGACGCGGCGGCCGCAGCCGGCCACGTCCCCATCGCCTTCGACGACCTGGGCGCCGACCTCATGTCGGTGAGCGCCCACAAGTTCGGCGGGCCCAAGGGCATCGGCGCGCTGCTCGTGCGCCGCGGCCTGCGCATCGAGCCGATGCTGGTGGGTGGCGACCAGGAGCGGGCCCGCCGTGCCGGGCTCGAGAACGTGCCCGCCATCGTGGGCTTCGGGGCCGCGGCGGCGTCGGTGGACCTCGCAGGCGAGGCGGCCCGCAACCGCGATCAGACAGCGCGGATGTTGGCGGGCGCGCTCGAGGTGGACGGCGTGCGCGCCTACGGGGCCACTGGCACCGAGCGGCTGCCCCATCTGGTGTGCATGGGGGTCGACGGCGTGGAAGCGGAAGCGGTGCTGCTCGGTCTCGACCAGGAAGGGGTTGCCGCCCACTCGGGCAGCGCCTGCTCCTCCGAGGCGCTCGAGCCCTCCCCGGTTTTGCAGGCCATGGGCGTCGACGCCGACCGCTCGTTGCGGGTCTCGGCGGGATGGTCCACCACCGACACCGATGTGGACGCCTTCTTGGCCGCGTTCCCGAACGTCGTGGCGCGACTGCGCGCGTTGCGCTGAGGCTCAGCCGCCCGAGACGGCGGGCAGCAGCGCCACCTCGGTGTCGGGCGGTACGACCGTCGCGATCCCGTCGAGATCACGAGCGTTGTCCTGACCGATGAAGACGTTGACGTGGCGGCGCAGGGCGCCCGCCTCGTCGCGCACCCGCCTCCCGATGGCCGGATGGGCGGCCGCCACGCCTTCAATGACGGCGCCGACGGTCACCGGCGTGGGCAGCTCGACCTCGACGCACGTCGCTCCGCCCGCGTGTGGTCGGAGTGCAGCGGCGAGGCGGACGACGACCTTCAGCGCAGGACCGCCGTCTTCACGCAGAGCACCGGAGGCAGGTGGCGGGCCAGCTCCTGCCACGACTCGCCTGCGTCCGGCGATCCGAAGACCTCACCGGTGCGGGTGCCGACGTAGAGACCGGCGGGGTCGAGGGTGTCGGCGGTGAACCCGTCGCGCAGCACGGTGAGGTAGGCGTGCTCCTGGGGCAGGCCGTTGCCGAGGGCCGTCCACGTGGCGCCGCCGTCGGCGGTGCGGTACACGCGCAGGCGTCCGTCCGGCGTGCAGCGGAACATGTCCGACTCGAGCGGGAGGACGTACGCGGTGCCGGGGTGGTTCGGGTCGGCGACGACGGGAAAGCCGAACGTGGACGGCAGGGCGTCGGCGCCCACCTCCGTCCAGCTGCCGCCGAAGTCGTCCGACCGGTACACGCCCCAGTGGTGCTGCAGGAAGAGGGTGTCGGGCTCGGTGGGGTGACGGTCGACCTTGTGCACGCACTGGCCGAACTCCGGCGTGGGCTCCGGAAGGAACGGCGCCTTGATGCCGGCGTTGGCCGCCTCCCAGCGTTCGCCGTCGAGCGTCCGGTAGAAGCCGGCCGAGGAGATGGCGATGCCGAGGCGCGGGCCACCGGTCGGGTCGGGGACAACCGTGTGCAGGCACAGGCCGCCGCCACCCGGCTGCCACTGCGGGCGGTGCTCGTGGCCCCACAGGTGCTCGTCGAGCCGGAACGACTGGCCGCCGTCGTCCGAGCGGAAGAGGGCGGCCGGCTCGACCCCGGCGTACACGACGTCCGGCTGCGCGTCGGATGCGGGCTGGAGCTGCCAGACATGGGCCACGGCCGCGCCTGTGTGGTCGGGGAAGGCCAACGTGTCGGGCGCGGGCTCGATCCACGATGCGCCCAGGTCGTCGGAGCGGTACACCGACGGGCCCCAGTGCGAACTGGTCGCACCGGCGAGCAGGCGGCGGCGCCCGCCGCGGCAGTCGAGGGCAGCGGCATAGATCTCCTCGCCGGGGAACCACGGCCCGTGCAGCTCCCAGCTCTGCCGCTCGGGGCTGCTCGCGAACGCGAACAATCCCTTGCTGGTGCCTGCCAACACCACGACATCTCCTGCGTCCGCCTCGATCGGCGTCGGTTCGTCCATGGCGGTACAGACGCTAGGCGGGGCGCGAACTCATTGGTGGCGGAAGGTGATGCTCATCCGCGGGCCGGCCGACTTGACCTTGGGGATGGTGTGCTCCCACGTTCGCTGGGCCAATCCACCGGTGACGATGAGGTCGCCGCTGGCAGGCACGAAGCGGGTCGACGAACCGCCGCCCCGCGGACGCATGAGGAAAGGGCGGGCCTCGCCGAGGGTGACGATGCAGACGGTCGGCTCGACGATCGACTTGGCGATCTTGTCTCGGTGCCAGGCGACGGAATCCCGCCCGTCGCGGTAGAGGTTGCAGCCGCCGCTCACGAACTCCGTGCCGTAACGCTCGGAGAGGGCAGCCCGCATGTCCTCGATGATCGGCAGGTCTGGCCATGCTGCGTTGAGGCGGGGTTGCATGATGCGCTCGCCGTACATGAGGCGATCGTGCTGCGCCCAATGTCCGGCCGCGACCACGTCCTCGAAGAGGCGATCGGCGCCACGGATCCACCCGACGCAGTGGTCGACCCACGCCTCGCCATCCAGCTGGTGCCGGGCGAGGCCCGTGAAGGCGGCGTCCACCGCGGGCCGGTCGTCGGCCGCGAACAGCGACGACTGCAGGGACAGATCAGGGGAAGGGAGCGCCGCCATCGCCCGACCGATTTTACCGACGGGGTGTGACAACTCCGGCGAAAGCGCACCGGTGTGGGCCATAGGCCCGTCCCGTGCGCTAAAGCGACGCTCCGGCAGACCGGCAGGGTCAGTCGGGTAGAGGGGCCCGCCGGCCGTTGCGGGCCGCGTTGGCGGCGACGTCGTCGGGGACGTCGATCCACATGCGGAGCAGGGTGGCGCCGTGGGTCTTGCCGAGGTTGTCGCTGCGCAACGAACGGGGGGCGCCGCCGCCGAGGGCGTCGTGCATGACGAACTTGAGGGCGAGCACGTTGGCCGCCTCGTAGCGCTCGACGTCGCCCCGGACCAGCGAACCGAAGTGCTGCTTGACCCGTTCTGCGGTGACCTCGGCCCTGATGGCGTCGTAGGCGGCCGCGTCGTCGGCGAACAGCGAGAGGTCGCTGATGTCACCCTTGTCGCCGGACCGTGTTCCGCACAGATCGCGTAGCTCGATGGGAGTGGACACCTCTAGACCTCCTCGACCTCGACGCGCACCTGGGAGTCGACGAGGTCCTTGTCGACGAAGAAGGGCTCGACGGCCAGCAGCTGTGTGGGTTTCGAGCCACGGGCCCGGCCCAGGCCACTGAGCATGGGCGGGCCCGACAGGCCGAGCACACCGACTCCCCGACCGACCCGCGCCGCCGTCTCCGCATCCGCGCAGCGCCACGCCAGCCGGCCGACGACCTCGGGCGCGTCGACCCGCTCGTCGCGGGCGATGGCGGGCCCCGCGTAGGCGTTCACGCCGAAGTACTCCTCGCACCATTCCTCGACCTCGACACCGTCGGCCTCGGCCTGGGTGCGGATGAAGCGCAGGGCGGCACGGGCCTTGGCCTCCGCGTCCGGCCAGGAGTAGGCCATGCGCGCCTCTCCGGCCCAACCAGCCGGTGTGCACACCAATCCCTTGTACGTCTCGGGTGCGGGAGCGCCGCGCGTGCCGCTCACCCGCACGCGGTCGTCGCCCTGGTCGTCGACGGTCAGCGACGTGAAGTCGGCCACCACGTCGGGGTTGAGGTACCGCGACGGGTCGTGCACCTCGTAGAGCAACTGCTCACGGACGGTGTCGAAGGTGACGAAGCCGCCCGTCTTCTCGGGCTTGGTGATGACGGCCGACCCGTCCTCGTCGACTTCTGCGATCGGGAAGCCGATGCGGTCGGGGTCGGCGTTCTCCCACCACGCCCCCGAGTAGTTGCCGCCCGTGACCTGGCCGCTGCACTCGAGCAGGTGGCCGACCACCACGCCGGCGGCCAGGCGATCCCAGTCGTCCCACGCCCACCCGAACTCGTGCACGAGCGGTGCGAGGAACAACGACGCGTCGGCCACTCGCCCGGTGACCACCACTTGCGCACCCTGCTCCAGCGCATCGACGATGGGGCGGGCGCCGAGATACGCCGACGCGAACAACGCGTCCTCTGGGAGACCGAGCTCGCCGGCGCGACCGCGGACGTCGTCGCCGACGACGGTGGCCACCTTCAGCCCGGTGGCGCCAGCCGCCTTGGCTGCGGCCTGCACGGCGCGTCCCGCGGCGACGGGGTTGATGCCCCCCGCGTTGGTGATGAACCGGGTGCGCCCGTCGAGGATGAACGGCAGTGCCGCGTGCAGGTACAGCGGCAGGTCGCGCGTGTAGCCGAGCGACTCGTCGCGCATGCGGTCCTTCTGCAGGATGGCGAGGGTGAGCTCGGCCAGCGCCTCACACACGAGGTAGTCGACACCGGCGTCGAGCAGGTCGGCCACCGGCGCGTGTCCGTCGCCGTAGAACCCCTGCCCGCCTCCGAGCCTGATCACTGGTGCGGGACGGTAGTCGTCGCCGCCTCGGCCGTCGCCTGCACCAGAAGCGGTTGGACCTGGGCGGCCGACTGGGAGTCGGGCGTGTTGGCGAGGAACAGGCGGAACTCGGGGATGGCTGCCCCTGGATCGCCCTTGTCCTTCCACAGGATCATGGCCTTGAAGAAGTGGGCGTCGGGGTAGGTCGGGTCGGACGCGACGGCCCGGTCGATGTACTTGATGGCGTCGTCGACCAGACCCACGTTGCGCAACAGCCATCCCCGCTGGGCCAGCGCGATCGGGTTCTTCGGATCACTCTTCAGCACCGCGTCGTAGAGCTTGATGGCGTCGAGCACCTTGCCCTGCTGGACCAGTTGCTGGGCCTGGCTCAGCTTGTCGTTGGTGCCCAGATCGATGTTCCCGCTCGACGGTTGGCCCGCCACCCGCTCGCCCGACGATCGCGCCACCAGGCCGCCCGCCACCCCGGCGACCAGGAGGACAGCGAGGACGGCGGCGACGGCACGCGGCCTATGCGGGCGCGATACCGCGCCAGCACGTGGCGCGGTCTCGCGCCCGCTTTCGTCTGCCGCCACGACAGCAGCCTTGTAGCGGGACGTGAGCGCCTCGTAGTCCTCGTCGGACAGGTCGCCGGCCGCGTGCTCGGCCTCCAGGTCGGCGATCGAGCGCCGGAGAAACACCGTTCGATCGGATGCAGGGCCTTCGCTCACGGTCCCCGCACCTTCCAGCGTCGGAACGCCACGGCGAGGCCGGCCGCCCCGCACACGAGCACCACGACCGGTAGCGCCCACACGAGTCCGGCCACGCCCGATCCCTGCGGCCGCAGCAGGATGTCGTCGCCGTAGCGGCTGGCCAGGTAGGCGCGGATCTGGGCGTCGCTCTGGCCGGAGTCGACGCGCGAGCGGATCTCGGCCCGCACCGCCTGCGCGGCCTTGGCGTCGGACTCGGCCGCGGAGAGGCCACGGCACGTGGGGCAGCGCACCTCCTTGGCCAGCCGGCTCGAGCGGGCCGCGGCGCTGGTGCCACCCGTCGATCCGGACGCACCGACGGCGAGGGCGACCACCACGACGACGACGAGGGCGAGCCAGGGCAGCCAGCGCCGCATCAGCCCGGCCCCCGCTTGGCCTGGGCGAGCAGTGACTCCAGCCCCGCCGCCCGCACCTCGCCCACGATCTTGGAGATCACGAAACCGTCGGGGTCGATGACGTAGGACTCGGGCGGCCCGCGCACGCCGAAGTCGAGGGCGATCTTGCCCCCGGGGTCGTCGAGCACGGGCCAGTCGCCGCCTTCGCGTGCGAAGAAGCGGCGCACCGACGGCACGTCGTCGTCGAACACGACCGCCAGCACCGTCGCATCGCCGGTCTGGGCGTGCCGGTTCTGGAACGACTCGAGCTCGGGGTGCTCGCGCTGGCACGGCACGCACCACGTCGCGAAGAAGTTGAGCACGACGTAGCGGCCGCGCAGATCGGCCAGGCGGACGGTGGACCCGTCGAGGGCGCGTCCCGTCGCGGCCGGTGCGGGCTTGCCCAGCAGCGGGCTGTCGCTCAGCCGCGCCTCGGCCGGCTTGCGGGTGGCGAGCACCGCGACGAGCAGGGCGAACACCAGCCCGACCGAGAGGGCGATCCAGAGTGCGGTGCGGCGCATCGGTTACGGCACCGGTGCGGGCACGCGCTCGTCGGGGACGGGCGCGCTCACGGGCGCAGTGGGCAGACGGCGGCGGCGACCGGGGACGGCCGCCATCAGGGTGCCGACGGCCATGAGGCCGGCGCCCAGCCACAGCCACAGCATCAGGGGACGAATGATGACGCCGATCACGGCCGACGCGCCGGCGCCACGCGGCGCGACCACCAACGTGAGGTAGACGTCCTCGGTGAGGCCGGTGCGCACCGAGGGTGTGCCGATGGCCTGCGTCGCGAACGGGAAGGTGCTGAGCGCTGGCGTGTACGCGCGACCGCCGTCGATGCGCACGCGCGCTTCGATCGACGTGCGATTGGTGTGCTTGACCGTGCGGGTGCCCTCGTAGGTGACGGTGTGGCCGGCGAGGCGACGGGTCTGCCCGGGCGTCATCCGGAACTCGGCGCGGTGCGAGTACGACGAGCTGGCCGCGAAGGCGACGGCGACGACGACCACGCCGATGTGCACGACCATCCCGCCATTGGCGCGGCCCAACAGGCCGTGCAGGCCCTGGCGCCGGGCCGAGACGACGAGCTGGCGCACAGCAGCTCCGGCGGCGAAGGCGCCAAGTCCGAAGGCGAGCAGCGGTGCGAGCCCCCGCACGCCGGCGACCACGCACACGACCAGCACGAGCGCTCCGGTCCACGCCGGCCACTGCAGCCGGTGGCGCAGCAGCTCCCCCGACGCCTTGCGCCAAGGCAGCACCGGCGCCACCGCCATGAGGAACAGCAGGGCGAGAGCGATGGGCATGGTCATGCGGTCGAAGTACGGACGTCCCACCGAGATGCGCGACCCGTTCACCGCTTCCAGCACGAGGGGGAAGACGGTGCCGAGCAGCACGACGAACGCGAAGGCGGCGAACAACAGGTTGTTGGCGAGGAAGAAACCCTCGCGCGACACGGGCGAGTCGATGGCGCCCGGCGAACGCAGCGTGTCGCCCCGCCACCCGATCAGTGTCACGCCGACGACCACGATCAACCCGAAGAAGGCAAGGATGGCGGGACCGATGGGTGACTCGGTGAAGCTGTGCACCGAGTCGAGCACGCCCGACCGCGTGAGGAACGTGCCGAGGATGGTGAGCGAGAAGGTGGCCAGCAGCAGCGACAGGTTCCAGACGCGCAGCATCCCCCGCCGCTCCTGCACCATCACCGAGTGCAGGTAGGCGGTGGCGGTGAGCCAAGGCAAGAACGACGCGTTCTCCACGGGGTCCCAGGCCCAGTACCCGCCCCATCCGAGGACCTCGTAGGACCACCACGCGCCGAGGGCGATGCCAATGGTGAGGAAGCCCCACGCGAACAGCGTCCAGCGGCGGGTCTCGACCAGCCACCCCTCGCCCACTC
>JBEEFP010000052.1:0-63737 GCA_041166085.1 Actinomycetota bacterium | reverse complement strand
CAACGCGCAGCCGGTCTCCGCCTGGATGCGGCGCAGCAGCGGCCCGAGCGCCTCGGTCTCGCGTTGTGCGATGCCCGAGGAGGGCTCGTCGAGCAGGAGGACGCGTGGGTCGTGGGCGATGCACATCGCGAGGTCGACGATCCGGCGGCTGCCGGTCGACAGCTCACGGACGAACTTGTCGCGGAACGCGCCGAGCCCCATGAGCTCGATGAGGTCGTTCACTGACCACGCCACGTGCTCCTCGAGCTCGACAACGCCGGGCAGGCCGAGCATCGCGGCAACGTGATCGCGCACCTCGAGGTGCCGTTCGAAGCCGAGCGCGATGTTCTCGGCGACGGTCAACGACGGAATCAGGCGTGCGTCCTGGAAGGAGCGCCCGAGCCGGAGCCATGCGCGCTTGTCGGGCGACATCTTCGTGATGTCGATGTCGCCGAGGATGACCCGGCCGCGGTCGGGGATGAGGAAGCCCGAGATGAGGTCGAAGATGGTGGTCTTGCCCGCGCCGTTCGGCCCGATGAGACCGAGGATCTCGCCGTCGCGCAGCGTGAAGCTGGCGTCGTCGACCGCTCGGATGCCGCCGAACGTCTTGACGATGCCGCGCACGTCGAGGACGACGGGGCGCTCAGCGATCTCCAGGGCGCGGGCGGCCGCCGGGACGGTCGCGGTCGTCGTCGACTTGTCCTTGCCGTTCGTCTTCGCCGCACCCTCGAGGAACACCGACCGGACGATGTCGTCCCGCTCGAGCAGCTCGGCCGTCGAACCCTCGAAGCGCACCTCGCCCTTCTCCATGAAGTACGCGCGATCGGCGACCGTGAGAGCGACGTTGATCGACTGCTCGACGAGGATGATCGCGGTGCCCTGCTCCTGGATCCGGTGGACGATGCCAAGGAGCATCTCGACGATCGCGGGCGCGAGTCCGAGCGACAGCTCGTCGATCATCAGCAGCTTGGGCTTGGCGATGAACGCCATGCCGAGCGCGAGCATCTGCTGCTCGCCGCCGGAGAGGTTCCCGGCCATCTCGTCGTGGCGCTCTCGCAAACGCGGGAAGGTCGTGAAGACCTCGTCGAGCACGTGCTCGAGGTACGTGCGGTCGCCGCGGTAGAGCCAGCCTCCGACCCGCAGGTTCTCAGCGACGGTGAGGGTCGGGAACACGGCCCTCCCACCGGGGACCTGGATGATCCCCGCCTGGGTGGTGCCGACGCCGTCGGTGTGGGTGATGTCGCAGCCGTCGAAGAAGATCGCGCCCCCGCACGGATCGGTGACCCCGCTGATCGCCCTGAGCAGGGTCGACTTGCCGGCGCCGTTCGTGCCGAGCAGCGCGACGCACTCGCCGGGCGCGACATCCATGTCCACGCCGAAGAGGACCTGGACCTGGTCGTAGGCGACCTCGACGCCGCGGCAGACGAGCAAGCCGTCCGCACCCTCCGCCGCGGTGCGGAGGGCGCGTTTGTCCGCCGTCCTCGTCGTCCGTCCTCTTCCGAGGCGCATCACTTGCCGATCGTCTCCAACGACGTCACCGGGTCCGGTGGGGGATCGACAGCGCGGTCGAGGGCTCCGATGCGCTCGGCGGTCATGGCCGCGGCCGTGACGGCGTGCTCCTCGGCCTGGTGTCGGGTCTCCTCGACCCGTGAGTCGGCGATCAAGCTGGGCACGTGGAGGTTGCGGCGGCGGGCCACACGCCGCAGGAGCGCGTCCCGGATGCGGTAGGTCCCCTCCGCCAGCCCGCCGGGAAGGAAGAAGAGCACCAGCAGGACGCCGAGCCCGCTGGTGAGCAACTGCACCTGCTTGATGTCGCGCACCACCGGGAGCAGCGGTACTCCTTCGATGAACACCGCGCCGAGCAACGCCCCCGGTATCGACCCGATCCCGCCGATGACGGTGAGGATGAACAGCGCGATGGACCGTTCCGGCGGGAACGCGTTGTCGGCCACGGTTCGGTTCTGGTAGCTCAGCAGCGCGCCGGCGATCCCCGCCATGAACCCGGAGATGGCGAACGCGGCCAGCCGGGTGCGCGCGAGGTTGATGCCGAGCGACTGCGCGGCGCGGCCGTTGTCGCGCACGCCGATGAGCACCCGCCCCGACCGGTGCTTGCGGAGTGACCGGGCCAGGTACACCGCCACGACGAGGAATGCGACGCACACGTAGTAGTACTTCACGTTCGCCGACAGCTTGATCGGCCCGAACGACGACCTGTCCTCGAGATCGAGGGCCTTCCACAGGACGGGCCGGTTCACGAACCGACCTGGCTTCGGGAACATCCAGCCGAAGTACGTGCGATTGAAGATGCCCGCGACCGCGAACGCGAACGCGAGGGTGGTGGTTGCCAGGAACAGCCCCTGGATGCGCAGGGCCGGAATGCCGATGATCACCGCGACCAGCGCGCCGGCGAGGCCCCCGACGGCGATCGTGACGAAGAAGTCGGTGTGGTGGTTGGCGGCCAGGCCGGCGGCGGCGACGGAGCCGACCCCGGCGATGGCGTACTGGCCGAGCGAGATCTGGCCCGCCCAGCCGGTGAGCACGACCAACGAGACGCCGATGATGGCGTAGATCACCATGATCGTCGCCGCGGGCGCCTGGCTGGGGCCGAGCAGGAAGGGGGCGCCGAGCACCAGTGCGGCGAGAACCACCGCCAGCCCCGCCCGGCCGCGGCGCACCTCTGGCAGGCGGCGCAGCTCCGCCGGTATCGGCCGAACCTCCTTCACCGCCTGCCACGACGACGCCCCGACCTCGACGGCGCGGGAGAACCGCCCTCGTTGGACGAGAAGGGCAACCACCACGACCACGAAGATGGCCGGATCGGTGAGGCGAGCGGTGTGCGTGGTGAACACGATCGACTGGTCGACGATGCCGATGAGCAACCCCGCGATGAAGGCAACCGGGAGGCTCTCCATGCGGCCGATCACCGCGATGGCGAGGCCGAGGAGCAGGAGCCGAGGACCGACGAAGCCGGAGAGGGGAAGCCCCGTCAGGGGGACCGTGAAGAACACCCCGACTGCGGACAGGGTCGCCGCCAGCATCCACACGATCGTCGAGATGCGCTTGACCGGCACTCCGACGAGCGACGCCCGTTCCGCGTTCTCGGCCGACGCCCGCACCGCGATGCCGACGTCGGTGAACTTGAAGAACGAAGCGAGCACGACGACGAGCACGCCGACGACGACGATCGGAGCGATGTGGTCGCCGCGGAAGATGTGATCACCCAGGGTGAAGTGATGGGCGCTGAAGGGTGTGGGGAAGCTCAGCGTCACGGAATCGATCAACGAACCGCCGACCCACGACTTCGTGTATACCTCGAGCACGAGCAAGAGGAACCCGACACCGATCGTGACCACGGTGAGGATGAGGCGGGGCGAACGCGAGAACCGTCGGATCAGGCCGACCTCCACCGCGCCACCGAGGAGCGCGCCACCGAGAAGGGTGATGGCGAACGCCACGATCCACGGCACCCCCCGCTTGGCCACGAGCAACAGTGCGAACACGGCGGGCACCGAGCCCAGCTGCGCTTGCGCGAAGTTGATGATGCGGTTGGCCCGGTACACGAGGATGAGGCCCAGGCCGATGAGGGCGTAGAGGGCCCCGAACACCAGCCCGAGCACGAAGATCTCGGGAGGGATCGGCGCGTCCCCCCGCCCGATGTGGATCAACGGCACCTGGGCGACCCAGTACTGCAACAGCCCCTCGACGATCACGAGGAAGCCCAGGGTCACCTTGACGATGGGGCCGAGCACGCGGTGGTCCCACACCGGCGAGACCAGTGCCCGCAGATCGTCCCTCACGAGCTCGTCCGCACTACGGGTGGACGGGGATGCTGGGGTCGAGGCCGGCCGTGAGCTGACCGAGCTGGTAGCGCTTGTCGCCGCCGACTGCGACGTAGGCGCCCGTGCTCCCGTCCACGGCCGACGTCGCGGTCGGGTCCCAGTACACCTCTTTGATGTCGTCGACGCCCGTGTAGTCGTCAGCGGCCCACTTGTAGAGCGGGACGCGACCCGCCCCGCCGACGGGCGGGGTCTTGGAGAGGAGGCCTTGCTCGAACCTCAGCGGGTTCAGGTTCGGGCCCGCTTGTTGGATCCCCTCCGCCGCCAGCTGGATGTAGCCCCACTCGAGCTGGCACCCGTTGTTGCCGCAGGGATGCCCCGCCTTGCCCTGGGCCCGCCACACGCGGCCCGGGTCGGTGTCGTCGAGGCTCGTCGGGCGTCCGAGCTGGCTTGGTCCGAACGCGTGGGTCCACTGCTGTTGGTCGTAGAGCTGGGCCGCGATGTCGTAGTCGAGCAGTCCCAGACCCGGCAGCACGTGTTCCGGGTAGTACTGCTGGCTGGTGAGACCCTTCGTGAAGAAGATCGGCGCGACCACGTCACACATGCACACGATGGTGGTGACGCGGCTCTGAATCAGCGACGCGATGGTCGATTCGGTCTGCGTCGTCGCGGTCGTGATGTCCGATGAGTACGTGAACGGCTTGTCCACCACGTCCCCGCCGCACGATTTCACCTTGTCGATGACGCGCTGCGCGGTGAGCGTGTTGGCCCGGATCTCCGGCGACACGACCGCGAGCCTGCGCACGAGGCCGGGAGTGGTGCGCCCGCCGATGGATGGGTGGATGACGGCGCCGCCGTGGTCGGGCGCCTTGCCCACGAGCTTCTTGCAGTAGTACTCGGCGATGAAATCGGCGGACTTCGTCCCGTCCATCTGCAGGTCGTAACGGAACGGGCGGAAGTCGGTGTAGTACCTGCGATCGAACGCGAATCCGCCGATCGAGATGACGCCGGCGTTCGCCCATGTCGAGAACACGTCCGCGTAGGTCGGCGTGGGCCAGATGACCGCGAACGGGTGTTCCTGATCGACGACCTTCTGGGCGGCCGCAGTGCACTTGTCGTAGTCGGGCGGAGACGCCGGGCAGTCGGCGACGACGTGCTTGATGACGAGCTTCCGTCCGTAGAGCTCGTAGTGGGTGTTGATGAAGTCCTGGTAGGCCGCGATCGCGGCGTCCTGCTCTGCGACCGACACGGCCAGTCCCCGCACGCCGAGCACCTGGTTGGCCTGCTCGTTCTGCATGGGGGAGAAGTAGACGACCTTGACGGTGTCCGCAGTGGCGCCCGGATAGGTCGCACCGCCGTTGTCGCCCCCGAACACGGGCTGGCACGGTGGTCCGTGCCAGAGCAGGACGTCGAACTGGTACGGACCGGCGCAGTGGGTGACGTCGCCGGGAGGCAGGTGTCCGCCCCCGACGTTGCTGGTCACCCGCGCGCCGGCCCCGCCGGTGGGGGAGCCGCCGGCCGTGGTCGATCCACCGCCGGGGCCGCCCGCGCCGGCGCTCTCGCTCCCGGAGAAGGCGCCGTCACCACTCGGTGACGTCGCACTCTCGGCACCGAGGCGCAAGGCGGGCCGATCCCGGGCCGTCGACGGGAGGGCGACGACGAACAGCGCCTGCACCAGCACGACGGCAAGGAACGGCCCGTACAAACGGAGCATCGATCTCTGCATCGCGTCGTCTCCCAGGGACTCGAGGCGCCTTGCCACGTGTACGCAGCGGCGTGGCCGCGAACGGAACCTTACGCCGTAATAGATCCGGATTCTAGTTTTCTTTCATCCCCGCTGCCGCGCCGCTCGACGGCCCCGTAGCGCGCAGCCAGGGCCCCGCCTGCGAACGCACCCAGGGCTCCATAGACGAAGGCGGCTCGCGTGCCCAAGGCCTGCGCGATCGCGCCGACGACGGGGCCGCCTACGGGTGAGGTGCCGATGAACAGGACGATGTAGAGCGACATGACCCGGCCACGCATGTCAGGCCGGGAGTTGAGCTGCAGGATGGCGTTCGTCGCGGCGAGGAACGTCATCACGCACATGCCGCAGAGGGTGAGTGCGACCATGGCGACCGGGACGGCCGGCGACACGGCGGCGGCGACCATCGCCAGCCCGAGCGCGAACGACGCCCTGCTGAGATGGGTGAGCGACGGCCGCGGGTTCCGCGCCGCCCGCAGGGAGCCGACCAGCGAGCCGATGCCCATCGACGTCGTCAGCAGCCCGAACGCGGCCGCCCCGGTCCTGAACGTGGTGCGGGCCAGCAGCGGGACGAGCACGGTGAAGTTCATCGAGACCGTTCCGACCACGGCCATGGTCAGGAGGGCGGCCCGTAGGGCAGGAACGTCGAGGGCGTGACGTAGCCCTTGTCGTATCTGCCCCTTGGCCCGCGCGACCGGGGGCCGTCCGTGCAGCTTGCCTCGGTCGATGCGGATCAGCCCGCCCAGGGCGGCGAGGTACGACACCGCGTTCAGGGTGAAGCACGCGCGCGTCCCGGCGAACTGGATCAACAGGCCGGCGATGGCCGGACCGGCGATGCGCGCGCAGTTGAACGCGGCGCTGTTGAGGGCCACCGCGTTCGTCACCAGCTCGGGACCGACCAGCTCGCCGAGGAGCGCCTGTCGGGCCGGGTTGTCGAACGCCATGGCAAGCCCCTGCACCGCCACGAGCCCGACGACCACCGGCAGCTGCAGCCGATCGGCGAACTGCAACGCTGCCATGAGGGTGGCCACGAGCAGGGATGCGGACTGGGTGATCAGCAGCAGCCGACGAACATCGCGACGGTCGGCGAGCACGCCGGCCCAGGTGCCGACCAGCAGCGTCGGGAGGAACTGGGCGGCAGCGACGACGCCGATGTCCGTTCCGGTGCCGTGCAGCTCGGTCAGCACCACCCAGGACACAGCCGTGAGGCTCAGCCACGTGCCGATCTGCGAGATCAGCTGGCCGACCCAGTAGAGGCGGAAGTTGCGGACCCGAAGCGACGCCGCCGTGGATCGGCCCGTTCCGCTCGGCGCGGTCAACGAGCAGGCTTACGACGGCCGGTCGGCGCCGTCCATCCCGGCGGGCGGCCGCGCCCTCGACAGCAGCTCGCGCATGGTCTCGTCGACCGCGGCCGGATCGTCGACGGCCTTGGCCACCGGGCCGCGGTGCCAACCCTCGGCGACGGCGAGGACCTGACCGGTGGCCTCGAACACCCGCCCGGTCACCCCTTCGGACTGCTCGCTGGCCAGCCATGTGCACAGCGGGGCGACCCACCGGGGCGACATCGCCTCACGATGCTCGTCGGTGATCTTCGTCGAGCCCAGGTCGGCGGTCAGGCGGGTCAACGCGCCCGGCGCGATGGCGTTCACCGTCACGCCGTAGCGGGCCAGCTCGAGCGAGGCGATGAAGGTGAAGCCGGCGATGCCCTGCTTGGCTGCGCCGTAGTTCGTCTGGCCCGGGTTGCCGTAGATGCCCGACACCGACGTGGTGTTGATGATCCGCGCCCGGTTCTCCTGGCCCGCCTTGGCCCGGTCCCGCCAGTACGCGGCCGCGTGCCGCGACGGCGCGAAGGTGCCCTTGAGGTGCACCTGGATGACCGCGTCCCATTCTTCTTCGGTCATGTTGACCAGCATCCGATCGCGCAGGATGCCGGCGTTGTTGACCACCACGTCGAGCCCGCCGAAGGTGTCGATGGCCTGGTCGATCATCTGCTTGGCGGCGGTGAAGTCGCTGACGTCGCCACCGTTGACCACCGCCTCGCCGCCGAGGGCCTCGATCTCCTTGACGACCTGTTGGGCGGGGGAGAGGTCGGCGCCGCTGCCGTCACGGTCACCACCGAGATCGTTGACCACCACCTTGGCGCCCTCGGACGCAAGCATCAGCGCGTACTCGCGTCCGATCCCGCGTCCCGCACCGGTGACGACTGCGACCCGGTCCTCGCACATCCCGCCCATTTGCGACTCCTCTCGGCGATCGAGGGGCCGCAGGGGGCGCCCTCAGAAACTAGAAACGAATTCTAGATTCAACCCACCGACGCGTGTCAAAGTCGGGGCGTTCATCGCGAGGTCGGGCGGGCCTTCGCCGGTCGGGACGTGGACCGCGCCCCGGGGTCGTCGAGGGCCGGATCACGGAACTCGAGCACCATCTTCACCGCCTTGGCCACCTCTCGGTTGGCCTCGTCGAGGTCGATGACGGCCCAGGTGTGGCGATCCTGGGCGGCACGGATGACGGACATGACGATCATCGCGATCGCGTCGGCGTCCCGCTGCTCGACGCCGTGGAGCGCGTCGCGGAAGAGCTGGAGCATGCCGTGCTCAGTGCGGTGGACGATGCGGAGGATGGAGGGATCCTCGGTGACCTTGAGCACCCGCCCGATCGATGCCAGCTGCGGCTCGCCGGTCAGCCGCTCGAGCATGGTGCGGGCGAGGAGCCGCGTCCGCTCGGTGTTGGACTTGCCGCGACGCATGTCGCGCACGAGCGCCTCGTGCAGTCGCTGGCACCACTGGGCATAGACCTCGGCGAAGAGACGCTCCTTCGACCCGAAGTAGCGGTACGCGGTGCCGAGGGCGACGTCGGCGCGCTCCGCGATGTCGCGGATCTGCACGGTCTCGTCACCGCTCTCGGCGATCATCGCGTGCGCCTCGTCGATGATCCGCTGGCGGCGCTGGGCTTGGGCGCCCCGCAGCTCGGCCGGCGCCGGGAGATCGTCGTCGCCGTCCTCCGAAACCGTCGTCACCGCCTTGCTCGGGGCCATGGGTGGATCCTCTCTCGATGAAGCCGCGTCCGCCGACCTCGTGAGCTTACGCCGTCCGATACTAGAATCTTGTTCTTTCACTGTGAACATCACAACGCTGACCGCCCCGGAATGGTTCGTCGAAGCCTGCGAGGACGCGCCGCGGGCGGGCGAGGTCGTGGTCGAGGGATGCCGCGTGCGCTACCTGTCGTGGACGCCCGAGGTGGTCGCACGCGCCCCCGTCCTCCTGCTGCATGGCTCCACCGCACACGCCCACTGGTGGTCGCACCTGGCGCCGCTCCTCGCGCGGGACAGGCAGGTGGTGGCGATGGACATCTCGGGTCACGGCGACAGCGACCACCGCGCGGCCTACTCGCTCGACCTGTGGGCGGACGAGCTGGTCGCGGTCGCAGCCGAGATCGATCCGCACGACCGGGGCCTGTTCGTGGTGGGCCACAGCCTCGGGGGACACATCGCAACGGCCGCGGCTGTCCGCGGCGGGCATCGTCTCAGCGGTCTGGTGGTGTGCGAGACCGTCACCGAGCGGCGTCAACGCGATCCCGGTGAGCGGCCCGCATCCACGCGGAAGCGCTCCTACCCGTCGGTCGACGACGCGCTGGGCCGGTTCCGGTTGACGCCAGCCCAGTCCGGCAGCCTGCCCTTCATCGTCGATCGGGTCGCGAGGCAGTCGCTCCGGAAGCACGCGGACGGATGGACCTGGAAGTTCGATCCCGGGTTCATGACGGGCTCGCCGCGGGCCCATGGCGCGCTGCTCGAGCTCGTCGCTCAGGTGCCGTGCCCTCTCGCATGTGTCCACGCGCAGCACGGGCTGGTCTCGAGAGACGCTGCCAACCGCCTGGCCGCCGCCTCCCCACGCCCGGTCGCCGTCGTCGAGCTCCCTCTGGCGGGTCACCACCCGATGCTCGATCAACCTCTCGCTCTCGTGGCCGCCATCATCGGGATCCTCGCCGTGTGGGAGGCGACCCAGGACAGCTAGCGCAGCTCGTAGCGGATGGGCAGGTGCTTGGGTCCCCCGACGAAGAGGGTCTGGATGTACGACGGATCGCCGGCGAGCTCGATCGTCTTCAGGCGGGGAACCAGCTCGTTGTAGAGGGCGCGTCCCTCCATGCGGGCCAGCTGCGCGCCGAGGCAGAAATGGGCGCCGAAGCCGAAGGCGACGTGCTTGTTCGGGTTGCGTCCGACGTCGAGGTGTTCGGCGTCGCCGAACACCTCCTCGTCGCGGTTGGCCGACGGGTAGGAGAGCAGGACCGACTCGCCGGCCTTGATCGTCACGCCGCGCAGCTCGTAGTCCTCCGTCGTCGTGCGCATGAAGTGCTTCACCGGCGACACCCACCGGATCATCTCGTCGACCGCGGTCGTCACCAGCGACGGGTCGTCCAGCAGACGTCGGAGCTGGTCGGGGTGCTCGAGCAGCGCGTGCAGGCCACCGGCGATCGACGACGAGGTCGTGTCGTGGCCCGCGGTGGCGACGATGACGTAGTAGCTCACCGCCTCGAAGATCCCGATCGGCTCCCCGTTCACCTCGGCGTTGGCGATGACCGACGCCAGATCGTCCGTCGGGTGGGCGCGGCGGTCCTCGGTGAGGGCCATGAAGTACTGGAAGAACTCCTGCAGCGTCAGGATCATCTCCTCGGGGGTCGTGCCCCGCGCCAGCTCCGGATCGGCCGCACCGAAGAGCTCCTGGGTCAGCTGCAGCATGCGCGGGAAGTCCTCCTCGGGCAGACCGAGGATCGACATGATCACGTACAGCGGGTAGTGCACGGCGACGTCGGTGACGAAGTCACACGTGTCGCCCAGCTCGGCCATCCGATCGACGTAGCGCCTGGCCAGGACGGCCAGCCGCTCGTCGAGACGAGACAGGCTCCTCGGCAGGAACCATTCCGACGCGATGTGGCGGTAGACGGGATGGTCGGGCGCGTCCATGTGGATGAGGGTCCGCAGCAGGTCGCCGGTGATCGCCCGCTGGTCGTCCGCCTGCTTCGGGCCGAGCAGCGGCCGCGGTGCGTTCAGCCACGTGTCGTGCTGCCGCTCGATCTCCATGACGTCCGCATGCTTGGTGACCGCGTAGAACGGGTTGAAGCCCTCGGCCTCGACACGGTGCACGGGATCGTCGCGGCGTAGCAGGGCACACGCGGCGTGGAACCGCGGCTCGTCCGCATACGCCGTAGCGTCGACGAAGACCCGTCCTGCGTCCTCGACCGTAAGATCCGTGATCATCGTCGGTCTCCTTCGTGAATTTGGAATTAGATTCTATAACTGATGTTCGCTAACGTCGCCCCGGACCACAGGAGGACGCATGTCGCAACAAGTGCCGCTGGTTGACTACCTCGCGTTGAGACCCGATCCGCATCTCGTTGCGCACGAGTGCACGAGCTGCGGGGCTCGGTTCTTCGACCGCAGGAACGCCTGCGCGAACTGCGAGGCCGACCAGTTCGCCGATGTCGACGTGCCCACGAGTGGGGAGCTGCGCGCCTTCACGATCGTCTCGCTCGCGGCTCCGGGCGTCCCGGTGCCGTTCGTGGCCGGCGTCATCGATTGTGACGGGACGAGTGTGCGCGGCAACGTCATCAACACCCCGCCGGACCCCGAACACGTGAAGCTCGGGATGAAAGTGAAGCTGGCGACCTATGTGGTCGGCACCGACGACCAGGGCACCGAGGCCATCGGCTTCGGCTTCGAGCCCATCTGACGAGGAGACAGCCATGGCTAGTGACGACATCTGGATCCTCGGGATCCACATGACCAAGTTCGGAAAGCACCCCGACAAGGACACGGTCGACCTGGCGGCGGAGGCGGCCCGTGGGGCGCTCGCCGACGGCGGCGTGACGATGAAGCAGATGGGCGTGCTGGCGGCCGGGAACCTCATGGGCGGCGGTGGGGTCGGACAGCAGCTGCAGAAGCAGATCGGCCAGACCGGCATCCCCGTCTACAACGTGGCCAACGCCTGTGCCACGGGCGCCACCGCCCTGCGCACGGCGATCATGGCGGTGAAGGCGGGGGAGTGCGACATGGGCCTCGCCGTCGGCGTCGAGAAGCTCGCCGGTGCCGGCCTGCTCGGCCAGCGCCCGCCCTCCAACAAGGACGGCGTGGTCTACGAGCCCAAGGGCCGCAGCGGCTCGGTGGCACCGACCGACGGTCGCATCGGTACCAATGCCATGCCCGGCGTGTTCGCCCAGGTCGGCATGGAGTACCTGCACAAGCATCAGTACGGCGGCACGGAGTTCGAGCTGTTCGCGCGGATCGCCGAGAAGAACCACGCCCACTCGACGCTGAACCCGCTCGGGGCCTATCAGAAGAAGTTCACGGTCGAGGAGATCATGGGTGACGTCATGATCGCCTACCCGAACACCCGACCGATGTGCTCGGCGAACTGCGACGGTGCGGCCGCCGCGGTCGTCGTGTCGGACGCCAAGCTGCAGACGCTGGATCCCGATCAGCGCCGGCGGGCGATCAAGGTGAGCGCCTCGATCCTGACCACGGATCCCTGGGAGGAGGCGTGCCAGGTGCTGCCGGACATCAACACCCTCACGCGCAACGCAGCCCAGCAGGCGTACGAGAAGGCCGGCGTGGCGCCCGAGGATCTCGATCTCGTGGAGCTGCACGACTGCTTCGCGACGGCCGAGCTGGTGCACTACGACAACCTGATGCTGTGCCCGCCAGGCGAGGCCGTGAAGTTCTTCGAGTCGGGAGCGACGTGGCGCGATGGGACCACGCCGGTCAACGTGTCAGGCGGCCTCGAGTCGAAGGGCCATCCCATCGCCGCGACCGGCATCGCAAACATCTGGGAGGTCTGCCACCACCTCCGGGGCGAGGCCGGTGATCGCCAGATCGAGGGCGCCAAGGTCGGGCTCGCGCACGTGATCGGGCTCGGATCCGCCTGCGGCGTGCACATCCTGGAGAAGGCGGCCTAGCCGCAGTCGTCCCGCCGGTCGGCGTCCGACGCCGACCGGCGGAGCTCAGTTGATCAGCGGGTCCCGCGGGAGACCCAGGATGCGCTCGGCGATCTGGTTGCGCTTGATCTCCGAGGTGCCACCCGCGATGGACATCACGCGGTGCGACAGCGTCAGCATGCCGGCGATCATGCCGGGACCGTCCATGAACACCGCGTCGTCGCCTGCCAGCGCGGACTGGATCGCGGCGGCCTCGTGGCCGTTCTCGGACAGCACCAGCTTGGCCACGTTCCCCTCGGCCCCGGGACCAATCCCGGCGATGGCCCGATGGGCGCTGCGCAGGTTGAGGGTGCCGAGCGCCTGGCTCGATGCGAAGAAGCGGCCCAGACGGGCGGCGCCGCCAGGGAGACGTGCGGGGTTGGCGTCGAAGGGCGCCAGGAAGCCGGCACCACCGAGGGCCCGGCCGCCCCCTTCGCCCCCCTGGCCACTGCCGATGCTCACGCTCTCGTTGCCGAGCGTGGCGCGCGCGACGGTCCATCCGCCGTTGACGGGCCCGACGACGTCGTCGTCAGGCACGAAGACGTCGTCGAAGAACACCTCGTTGAACTCGGAGTTGCCCGACGGCATCTTGATCGGCCGCACGTCGACGCCTCGAGCGTGCATGTCGATGACCACGGCGGTGATCCCGTTGTGCTTGGGCGCGTCCGGGTCAGTGCGAACGGTGGCGAGGCCCATGCCCGAGTAGTGGGCGCCGGAGGTCCACACCTTCTGGCCGTTCACGAGCCAGCCGCCATCCACGCGCGTTGCCCGTGTCTTGATCCCGGCCGCGTCCGAGCCCGCGTCGGGCTCGCTGAACAGCTGGCACCAGATGACCTCTTGGCGCAGCGCGGGCGGCACCCAGCGCGCCACCTGGTCGTCGGTGGCGTGCTGGATCAGCGTGAGGATCACCCACCCCGTGATGCTGTACGCGGGGCGCTTGATCCCGGCGTTGGCGAACTCCTGCTCGACGACGAGCTGCTCGACGGGGCCCGCGTCCCGACCCCACGGCTTCGGCCAGTGGGGCATGACGTACCCGGTGGCGACGAGCTCGTCGCGTTGCGCGTCCTTGTCGAGATCCTTGATGCTGTCGGCGAACGCTCGCACCTCGTCGCGGATCGCCTCCGCCTCCGGAGGCAGATCCACGGTGCGGGCCCGCTTGACACCCTGACGGGTCAGGTCGGTGACGTCGGCGGCGGCCCCGTCAGGATCGAGCAGCGCACGCAGCACCGCGGCGCGCCGCATGAACAGATGGGCGTCGTGTTCGAACGTGTACGCGATGCCGCCGTGCACCTGGGTGTTGAGGTTGGCGCACAGGTCGACGGCGGGACCGGCGAGCGTGGCCGCGACCGCCGCTGCGTAGCTGAACTGGTCGGCGTCGCCGCCCGCGGCCCGTGCCGCGTCCCAGACCGCGCTGGTCGCGAGCTCGGTGGCGACGAGCATGTTCGAGCAGTGGTGCTTCACCGCCTGGAACGTGGCGATGGGCCGCCCGAACTGCACGCGGTCCTTGGCGTAGGCCGCCGCCAGCTCGGTGCACTCCCTGGCCACACCGGTCGCCTCGGCCGCAAGGATCGTGCGGGCGAGGTCACGCAGGGTCGTGCCGGCGCCCGGCAACACGGTCGCCGGCGCCCCGGCCAAGGCGACGCGAGCGGCCCGACGGGTCGGGTCCAGGTCCCGCGCCGACGTCACCTCGACGCCGGCCGCGGCCGCCTCGACCACGATCACGTCGTCGCCAGCGGCGATCAGCAGCAGGTCGGCCAGCCCGCCTCCGAGCACGACCCCCGCGTCGCCGGTCGCGGTGCCGTCCTGCACCTCGACCGAAGAGCGAAGCGCCACCGCGCCGGTGGTTGTGCCGTCGACGAGGCCCGGCAGGAACCTCGCCTGCAGCTCCTTCTCGGCCGCTGCGGCCAGGACCGCGCTGGCGATGACCGTCGGTGTGAACGGCCCCGGCGCCACCGCCCTGCCCAGCTGCTCGACCACGACGACGAGCTCGTCGAGCCCGTAGCCCGAGCCCCCGAAGTCCTCGCTGACGTGCAGGCCGAGCCACCCGAGGCCGGCGAGGTCCTCCCAGAACGCCGGACGCTCTTCGGCCGTGGCCTCGAGGAGGGACCGGCCCGCCTCGCGGGCCCGGTGCTTGGCGAGGAAGTCGGCGACGGTGTCGGCGAGCGCGAGGTGGTCTTCGGTGACGGCGATCGACATGCTCGGGATCCTACCGAAAACTGAGATCAGATTCTAGATTTGGGTCAGACCGTCCAAGCCTTGATCTGCTCGACCAGCTTCAGCGGGTCGTCACTGACGGGGTTCACGCTCAGCCGTGTCACGCCCGCATCCTTGTAGGCGGCGATCCGGTCACGCACGAACCCTTCGTCACCGACGAGAGCGGTCTGCGTCAGGAACTCGGCCGGCACCACGGCGGCGGCTTCGTCCTTCTTCCCGTCGAGGTACAGGTCCTGGATCTCGGTCGCTTCCTGCTCGTAGCCGTACCGGCGGAACAGGTCGTTGTAGAAGTTGCGGCCGCGCGCACCCATGCCGCCGACGTACAGCGCGGTCATCGGACGGCCGTAGTTGCGGATCTTCGTGGCGGTGTCCGCATCGCAGATGGAGACGGTTCCGCCGGCGACGACCTCGAGGGGCGGACGTGATGGGTCTCGGGCCTTCAGCCCGACCTCGAGATCGGGACCCCACACGTCCTTCGCCTTCTCCGGGTGGAAGAACAGCGGCAGCCAGCCGTCGGCCAGCTCGGCGGTCATCTGCACGTTCTTGGGGCCGAGCGATGCGACGTAGATCGGGATGTCGTCTCGCACCGGGTGATTCACGATCTTCAACGGCTTGCCCAGACCGGTGCCCTGCTCCGGCGGCAGCGGCAAGGTGTAGGCATCGCCGTCGTACACGACGCGCTCGCGCTTCCAGACGAGGCGGCAGATGTCGATGATCTCTCGCGTACGGGTCAGGGGCTTGTCGAACGGCACGCCATGCCAGCCCTCGATGACCTGGGGGCCCGACGTCCCGAGGCCGAGCACGAACCGCCCCTCGGACACTGCGTCCATGCCCGCCGCGGTCATGGCCGTGAGCGTCGGCGTGCGGGAGTAGATCGGCAGGATGCCCGTCGCCAGCTCGGCGCGCTCGGTGTGGGCCGCGAGGTAGCCGAGGATCGAGATGGCGTCGAAGCTGTAGAGCTCGGCCACCCAGATCATGTCGATGCCTGCCGATTCGAGGTCCTTGGCCCGCCGAGCTGCCTTCTTGGGATCGCCCGTGTAGGCGACCGAGGTGGAGAGCTTCATGCGTCGATCTTCGCATCCGCCTCTCGCGGTATCAAATACTGGATTCTCGTTTCAATAACGCAATCAGCTCATTCGAGAGCGCAGAGCCGCCGACTACTTCGGCGCGAAACGCTGACCGCCGTCGAGGCGGATCGTGGAGCCGTTGAGCATCGGCGTCTCGACGATCGCGATGACCAGCCGGCCGTACTCCTCGGGACGCCCCATCCGCTTGGGGAACGCGGCGTCCTGGGTCAGCGCGGCGGCGAACTCCTCCGGGATGCCCTCGGTGATGCCGGTGCTGAAGAGACTCGGGGCGATGGCGAGAACGCGGATGCCGAGGCTCCCGAGGTCGCGGGCCATGGTGAGGGTCATCCCCGCGATGCCCGCCTTCGACGCGGTGTAGGCCACCTGGCCGATCTGGCCCTCGAAGGCGGCGATCGACGCGGTGTCGATGATGACCCCGCGCTCGCCGTCCTCGGGCTCGTTCTTCGCCATGTGGAAGGCCTGGAGCCGGTTCAGGTTGAACGTCGCGATCAGGTTGAGCTCGACGGTGCGGCGGAATGCCTTCAGCGAGTGGGGCCCTTCCTTGCCCAACGTCCGCATGGCCCCGCCCCCGCCTGCGGTGTTGACGGCGATGTGCAGGCCACCGAGCTTCTCGGCGACCTCCGCCATCACCGACTCGACGGCGTCGTCATCGGTGATGTCGAGGGCGTGGAACGAGCCTCCGAGCGCGTGGGCGACCTCTTCACCTCTGGATGTCGGCAGGTCGACGATCGCCACGGAGGCGCCGCGCTCGGCCAGCATCTCCGCCGAGGCCCGGGCCATCCCCGAGGCGCCCCCGACGACCACGGCCTTCTTTCCCTCGATCTTCACTGGGTCCTCACCCGCCGAGCGACGCGCGCAGGTCGCTGCCAGGAAGGACGGGGAACAGCAGGCGCGAGCCGCCTTCGCCGAGACGGACCGTGTTGAGGGCGGGCGCCCCGGGTTGCGACGCGCCGGACACGCCGATCACGTGCAGCCGGAGGCGGTGGCCCGCCTCGAACTGGTTGCCGATCGGCCAGAGCTCCACGTGATAGCGGCGCTCCTGGCCGATCGCGGCGGGGTCGCGGACGTCGTAGGTGCCGTATGGCTGCACGATGTTGCCCGCCGCGTCGACGAGCGAGCGGGAGGCGTCGACCCCGGGGTAGCTGCTCTTGAGCCGACCGGCGGCCATCGGGTGGGCGCTCCCGTCGGGCCACACGTCGGAGAGCACCGCGTACAGGTCGGTCTCCGGGGCAGTGCTGGCGGCGACGAGCTCGACGCTGGCCGGTCCGGCCGCCTGCACCCGCGTGGTGAATGGCGCGGTGGTGTACGACAGGCCCTGCGGTTCGGCGAGGGTCATGTCGGTGAGCAGCGGCGAGTTGTTCACGCCGACGATCGCCGTGTTGTACGGATCGGTGGCCGACGGCAGCGACGAGATCGCCGGGTAGGCCTGGGTCGCCGCCGTGGCGCCGTGGAGGGTGAGGGTGCCGTCGTTGATCGACGACGCGGTGCCGCTCTTGGCCGGATCGAGCTGCAGTGACGCCCACGTCGTCCCGGGCACCGGCCAGTCCGACGCGCTGGTGGTGACGAATCGCTGGGCCAGCAGCATGTCCTCACGGTCGCCGTCGGCCAGGAAGAGCTGCACGGGCGGTTCGCCGTCGATGCCGTTGTCGACGTCGCGGAGGTACCGGTCGTACCAGGCCACCCGTTGCCGGTCCGAGCCGCCGGAGCCGATGGGGACGCCGTCGTGCGCTCCCACGACGAGCAGGTGGGCGCCGTCCGCTCGGAGCTGCTGGAACGCTTGGAACGCCCCCCGGGACTCGACGTCGAAGAAGCCGTCGACCATGAATATGGGCAGGTGATTGACGTCGCCGCGGAAGCCGCGCTCGCGCCAGTACTGATCAAGGGTCGGATGGAGCTGGTAGTCGACGGGGATCTGCCCCATCCCGGTGGCGACGGGGACGAGCGAGAGCGGGTCGTGGCCGAGCCGGTCGGGGATGGCTTGCACGAGCGGAGCGCCGATGAGCCCGAAGACGCCGAGGGCGGGAAGGCCGTTGGACACGCCACCGGGGTAGAGCAGGTCTCGATACAGCTCGTGGGTCCCTGAACCGAGCACCGCAGCGTCGACGCATGGCAGCTCGAGGTGCAGCGAGTTGTAGACGATGATGGCGCTGGCGGAGAACCCCAGCAGTCCGAGGCGACCGTTGCTCCAGGGCTGCGTGCAGGCCCAGCCGAGCACCTCGGCCACGTCCTGCTGACTACGGGGGCCGAGGGCGTCGAAGCTCCCGTCGCTGAGTCCGGTGCCCCGGACATGGACCTGCAGGTAGTTGAAGTCCTCGCCCGCCGCCTCGACGCAGCAGCCGGGGGCGTACGGACTGAACTCGGCGATCACCGGGCGCGCGGGCAACTCGCCGTTCACGAGAGGTCCTCGGCCGCCCAGCTTGACCTCGAGCTCGACACCGTCGGACATGGGAAGGCGGATGTCGCGGGTGACCTGCCCTTCGGCGGCCTGCACCCCGACGGAGCGAGCACCGGCGAGGCCGAGGGCGGCGAGCACGACCACGACCAGCAGCGCCCCGGAGCGGCGTCCGCGGGCGCGTCGACGCAGTCTGGTGTCGCCCGAACGCCCCATGCTGTGCCTCCCGATCGGTAGACAGGAGTGTTCGCCATTCAGTTAACGTTCTCCTCCGTGTCGAACCGGCTCCGAGACCGCGTCGCAGTGATCGTCGGCGCAGGCCAGACGGCGGGGGAGACGATCGGCAACGGCCGCGCCACCTCCGTGACCTTCGCTCGCGAGGGGGCCCAGCTCGTCCTCGTCGACCGCGACGCCGCGACGCTGGAGGAGACGGCCGAGCTCGTCCGCAACGAGGGTGCGGATGTCACGACCGTCGTGGCCGACGTGGCGGCGGACGACGGGCCCGACCGCATCGTCCGAGCGGCGGTGGACGCGTTCGGACGCATCGACATCCTCCACAACAACGTGGGCATCGGCGCCGGCGACGGGCCGCCGCACCATCTCGACGACGACGCCTACGACCGGATCATGGACGTCAATCTGCGGGCGATGTGGCGCACCTGCCGGGCCGCGGTGCCCGTGCTGCGGCAGAGCGGCCACGGCGCCATTGTGAACGTGTCGTCGCTCGCGTCCATCGCTGCGGCCGGGAACCTCACCGCGTACAAGATCTCGAAGGCGGGCGTGAACGCGCTCACGCAGAACCTCGCGGTCACCAACGCCAAGCACGGCGTGCGGGCCAACGCCATCCTCCCCGGCTTCATCGACACGCCCATGGCGGTGGATGCCCCCGCCCGCGCCCTCGACACCGACCGCGCCGCTGTCGCCGATCTGCGCGCTGCGATCGTGCCCCTCGGACGGCAGGGAACCGCGTGGGACGTCGCGAACGCCGCCCTCTTCCTCGCCTCGGACGAGGCCGCCTTCATCACCGGCGTGCTCCTCCTCGTCGACGGCGGGCAAGCCGCTCGCGTCGGCTGACCTGCTGGATCAGCTGGCGGGGTGGTCAGCGGCGAAGGCCGACCACGACGAGACCCACTGCTTCCAGACGGCGCGTGGGTAGTCGTGACCCATGCCCTCGATCTCGACGTAGCGGGCGTTCGGGATCACCTCCGCGGTGTGGCGGCCGCCGCTGGGCTGGATCAGCGTGTCCCGACTGCCGTGCATCACGAGCGTCGGAACGGCCAGCGACCGCAGCGCGTTGTCACGCGATCCGTCGCCCATGACGGCCTTCATCTGGCGCCCGATCCCGGCCGGACAGAAGCAGCGGTCATAGGCGGCAGCCGCGCGCGCCCGGGTCTCGTCCTCGTCGATCCACTCCGGCGTCGACCCGTACACGGAGATGGCAGCGACGTGGTTGTCGATGTACGCCTCGCGTGACTTCGCCGGTGGCGCAGTGAGGAACGCCAGTGCCTCGGGCGCGCTGTCGCCGAAGCCGGGCTCGCCGGTGCGCGACATCACCGAGGTCATCGTGAGCAGCCGGTCGGGGTGGTCGATGGCGAGACGCTGGACGATCATGCCGCCCATCGAGAGCCCCATCACATGGGCGCGGTCGATCCCTTCGGCGTCGAGGATGGCCACGACGTCGTTGGCCATGTCGACCACCGAGTAGTCGATGCCGTCGAGCTTGGAGGACAAGCCGACGTCCCGGTTGTCGAAACGAATGACGCGATAGCCCTCGGCCGCGAATAGCTCGCACCACTCCGCGTCGAAGTTGATGCACTGCGATCCGAGCCCGTTCACGAGCACGAGCGCGTGGTCGCCGTCGTCGCCGAAGGTCTCGTAGTGGATCTCCACCTCACCGTTGCGGGCGACGCTCACCGGCCCTCCTCTCGCTGGTACGGGCCGCACCGTAATGCGGGTCTGCGGCGGTCGGGGCAAGCTGTGTCGATGTTCCGCAATCGCGTCACCGAGATGCTGGGTGTCGACATCCCCATCGTGCAGGCGCCCATGGGATGGATCGCTCGGGCCCAGTTGGCGTCGGCGGTGTCGAACGCCGGTGGCCTCGGGATCATCGAGACCTCCTCCGGTGAGCTCGACGTCATTCGTGGCGAGATCAAGAAGATGGGCGACCTCACGGACAAGCCGTTCGGCGTCAACATCGCTCAGGCGTTCGTGCGTGACCCGTCGATCGTCGAGTTCGTCGCCGAGCAGGGCGTGCGCTTCGTCACCACGTCGGCGGGCAGCCCGACCAAGTACACGGCTGCCCTGAAGGCAGCCGGGCTCACCGTCTTCCACGTCGTCCCCACGCTGCGGGGCGCGCTGAAGGCCGTCGACGCGGGCGTGGACGGACTCATCGTCGAGGGCGGCGAGGGCGGCGGCTTCAAGAACCCCCGTCCGGTCGCCACCATGGTGCTCCTTCCCCTCGTGGCGTCGCGGGTCGACGTGCCCATCATCGCTGCCGGCGGCATGGTCGACGGCCGGACGATGGCGGCTGCCCTCGCCCTCGGAGCCGAAGGCGTGCAGATGGGCACGCGGATGGTCTCGGCCCTCGAGTCGCCCGTGCACGACAACTGGAAGCAGGCCATCCTCGACGCGGCCGAGACCGACACCGTCTTTCTCAACCAGCACACGTCGCCTGCGCTGCGGGCCCTTCGAACGACGCGGACGGAGAGCTACGAGTTCGACACGCAGGCCAACGCCATGGAGCTCTTCGGTGACGCGATGGCGCTGTACTTCGGTGGCGACATGGAGGCGGCCATCGCCCTCGGCGGCCAGGTGGCGGGGCGCATCGACGAGATCCGACCGGTGGCGGACATCATCGGGTCGTGCGCCGAGGAATGCCTCGCCGTGCTGGACCGGTTGGCGGGCGAGTACCTGGCAGGCGACCGCTCCTGACGCACGCCTCCGACTGCGCTCAGTCGCTCGGTCGGTCCGTCACTGCTGACGGTTGTGGCTCGTGCTCTCGTGCTCCTCCAGGCCGACGGCGTCGCGCAGGTCCATCATGTCCTGCTGGAGGTCGTGCTCGTCACCGGGTTCGGTGAGATGGCGCATCAGGTCGGCGAGGCCGTCGGCGATGGCATTGAGCTTGTGCTGGACGGCCTGGTCGCTGCGCGTCTGGGTGTTCTGGAGCAGGGCGACCATGAGAAAGGTGATGATCGTGGTCGCGGTGTTGATGATCAGCTGCCACGTGTCGACCTTGCGAATGAGAACGATCGACGGCGCCCAGAGCAGGATGAGCAGCACACAGAAGGCGAAGAAGTAGGCGCGGCTGGCGCCGACCGCAGCCCATCCTGCGAAGCGATCGAAGAACCCGACCCGTTGGGATACCTCGCTCGGCATGAGCACGGGCTTGTTGCTGTCACTGCTCACCGGAGGTCTCCTCAGTGGGTCCGTACGGCACGGGTTCCCTCTTTGGCCGGGACGCAAACGAGCGGGCCTCGGTGAGGGCCGTCACATGTGATCGTCAGGTCGGTCGGGAGTCTTTGCGCGCGCGGGCGGCGCGGCGCTTGCCCTCGTGCATGGCCTGCACCCGCGCCACCGGGATGGCGCGGCCCTCCTCGACGAGCTCGCTGGTCAGGCGCTGCGGACCGGGCATGGCGTCGGCCCACGGGTTGCGCCCGCCGAGGTGCTCCAGCGCGGTGTGCAACGTGAAGTCCGCCGGCGTCACGTCGTCGAGATCGTCGAACGACACGGGGAACGAGACCGGCGCCCCCGGGCGCACCCTCGGGCTGTAGGCGGCCACGACGGTGGCACCACCGACCCGGGTGGCGTCGACGAACACCTTGCCGCCCCGCTCGTTCTTCACGAACTCGTCGGTCGCGATGTCGGGGTCGAGGCGAACGGCGCGAGTGGCGATGGCCCGGGTGGCCGCAGCTGCTTCCTCGATGGACGTCCCGGCTGCCACGGGCACGAACACGTGGAGGCCCTTGGCACCGCTCGTCTTCAACCCACCTTCCAGACCGACGTCGGTGAGCGCTTGTCGTACGAGGCGGGCGGCCTGCACGGCCACCGCGAAGGGCGCGCCCTCCGGCGGATCGAGGTCGAGCACGAGATGGGTCGGGCAGTCGGGGTGTGCGACTTGGACGAGGGCGGGGTGGTACTCCACCGCCCGCTGGTTGGCGAACCACAACAACGTGCGCCGGTCGTTGCACAGGGCGTAGGACACCTCGCGCTTGGACGTCTCGGCCCACATCTTCACCGTTGGCACCCAGTCCGGTGTGTACTTCGGGACGTTCTTCTGCATGAACGCCTCTTGTCCCCGGTGCACCCGAATGACCGAGAGCGGACGGTCGCGGAGCTCGGCGAGCAGCTGATCGCTGACTCCGTCGAGGTAGTCGACGAGGTCGCGCTTGGTCGCCCCCGCGCCCTCGTACAGCGGCGCGTCCAGGTTGGTCAGCGAGACGCCGTCGCGTGACTCGGTGGCGTCGCCGGCAGCCATCGACCTCAGCTGATGCCCGCCGCAGCCCGCTCGGCGTGGCGGCGGTAGGCCCAGCCCGGGCCGCGGAGCACGAAGGAAAGGCGGTCGTGCCACGTCGTGGCGTCGGCGACGTCGCGCAGCATGTCGCGGTGCTCGTGCGTCGCGATGCGGGGCGGGCTGTAGCTGTTGATGTTCTTGGTCAACCCGTACACGACCGGTTCGTCTTCGCGCTGGAAGGTGCCGAACAGCCGGTCCCACACGATGAGGATGCTGCCGTGGTTCCGGTCGATGTACTTGCCGTTGGCGCCGTGGTGCACGCGATGGTGCGACGGGGTGTTCAGGACCTCCTCGGCCGCACCGAGTCGGCGGATGGCGTCGGTGTGGATCCAGTACTGGTAGAGCAGGTTGACACCACGCGCGTGGGCGATGAGCCGCGGCCGCACGCCGAGGGTCGCCAAGAAGCCGTACGGCACGAAGACCCCGAACACGTCGGCAACCGGCTGGCGCAACGCCGTCGAGAGGTTGTACCGCTCACTCGAGTGGTGGACGACGTGGATGGCCCACAGCGCCCGTACCTCGTGCATGAACCGATGGTTCCAGTAGTAGATGAAGTCCCACCCGGCCAGCGCCGCCGCCCATCCGAGCACGCCCTCGCCCAGGTCACGGCTGCCGTGGTGCTCCCACATGCGGTCGGGCTTCGTGCGATCGGCGACGGTTGTCGTCAGCGCCAGTCCGCCGGTGGCGACGGCGACGGGGCCGCCGATCCTCGAGATGCGGCGAGCGATACGGCCGGCACGGCGTCGGCGTCGGCGTGACTCACCTTCGTCGTCCCATCGGGCGATCCGGTCCGCGACCGTCGTTGCGACGGCGGCGACCGCGGCGGTGCGGACGAGCGCCTTCGGGAAGCGGCCCTTGCCGGGCAGGACCTGCCGTGCCAGGGCGGCGGCCGCGAACGGGGCGACCAGGCTGGCGACCCCCATGGCGAGGCTGGCCTTGGTGTCCTCGGGTGTGTAGTCGGCTGGACTCGGGCCGCGGAGCTCGGCACGCGAAGCGAGAGCCCGGTACTCGACGCCCATCGACCCGAAGTAGAAGGGCACGGCGACGACGGTGAGGTCGACCATGGAGCCCACAACCGTAGGGCCGGAGCGCGAGTCCTGTCGTCTCGAGGAAACAGGCCGTGAGACCCACCCCTATGTCCTCGGGGGCAACCCCGGAATCGGGCACCACCGTGTCGCGGTGTCAGCCAGGTCCCATCCTGCAAGCGACGCGCCTGCTTCGTAGGCGCTCTGCAGGAAGTCGAGCAGCGTCGCCCTCGGGTCGGCAGCGCTGCGCACGTCGTCGTAGGGGAGGAGGGCCAGCGATCCGCTCCCTTGCCCGACCCACTGCGCTCGACTCGGGCGGAGCGGTTGTTCAGTGAGGTGGGCCGGCTCGGGAGCGGTGTAGGAGTAGTACGCCGGATACGGCGTGGTCCGGTCGCCGGCCCAGAAGCCGAAGCTGATGATCTCGTGCGAGTACGCCTCGGCGTTCACGGGGTCGACACCCTGAGCCACCTCGGCTCGCTTGCCGGAGAACCGGCTGGTGGCGAGGTCGAAGCTGTGCCAGAACACATGGACCGGACTGCTCTTGCCGCAGTACCAGCCGGCGAACTCCTCCAGGACGTCGGCGCTCCATTGGAGGACCCGGAGGAAGCGCCCAACCGCGTCGACGTCGTAGCTGGCGTGCTCGTGGTCCGTCGCGAACGGCGTCGTCATCGGCACCCCGAACGGCCTGGTGCTGATGGCGACGCGGACATCGAGGATGCCGAGCATCTCGACGAGCCGTTCGTGGAAGTCGGCGACGGAAAGACCATCGTGGAGCGCGAAGCTCGCGTCGGACCGAGTGGTCCGCCCCAGCACGCGGTGGTCGACGAGGTCGATCTCGATCTCGAGGTTGTGCGCCTCGACGGGCATGCGCCGGGTGGTCAGGCCCCGGGCCGACGGATGGAGGGTGACGTTCCACCAGTGGTTGCGCATCGGCGCGAGTGCCAGCCGGGTCTTGCCGATCATCTGGACCCACAGGTGCAGCGTGTCCTTGGTGGACTCCCAACCTTGGAGAGGAAGGGGCGGCAGCGGCTCAGTCATCGGCGACGGCCAGCAGCTCGCGGACCCGTGGGACGACCTGCGTGCCGTACAGCTCGATGGTGCTCATGAGGGCCTCGTGGGACAGGCCGCCCATGCCGTACTTCAGGTCGAAACGGCTGGCGCCGAGTGCCGGGAGGTTCGTGGCGATCTTCTGGGCAACGGTCTCCGGCGACCCGACGTAGAGCGCACCGTCGGGCCCGACCTCGCGCATGAAGCTGTCCTTGGTGGGGACCGCGAAGCCGCGGGTCCTGCTGACGTGGCGAATGACGTCGAGGTAGCGCGGCCAGAACTCGTCGCGTGCCTGCTCGTCGGTCGCGGCCACGTGACCGGGGGAGTGCACCCCGACGCGCCGAGCCGGTTGGCCGAAGCGCTCGAGGGCCTGCTCGAACAGCTGGGAGAACGGGGCGAAGCGGCCCGGGGGCCCGCCGATGATGGCCAGCATGAGCGAGAACCCGTAGCGGGCGGCGCGGATCACCGACTCAGGGTTGCCGCCGACGCCGATCCAGGTGGGGATGGGATGCTCGGCGTGCGGGACGACGTCCTGGCTGAACAGCGCGGCGCGGGTCTTGCCCTCCCACGTCACGGGACCGCCCTTGACCAGCTCGGCGAACAGATTGGTCTTCTCCTCGAAGAGCTGCTCGTAGTCGGCGAGGTCGTACCCGAACAGCGGGAAGGAATCGATGCTGGAACCGCGGCCGAGGATCACCTCTGCTCGCCCGTTCGAGACGGCGTCGAGGGTGGAATAGCGCTGGAACACCCGAACCGGATCGTCAGAGCTCAACACCGTGACGGCCGAGCCGAGGCGAATCCGGCTGGTGCGGCTGGCGATCGCGCTGAGGACCACGTCCCCTGCCGACATCGGGAAGTCATCCGTGTGGTGCTCACCGATGCCGAAGAAGTCGACCCCGACCGCATCAGCGAGGACGCCCTGCTCGACGACGTCACGGATGGTCTGGGCATGCGAGAGCGGACGGTCGTCGGCGTCAGAGGTGACGTCGCCGAACGTGTCGAGTCCGAAGAGGAGCGGAAACGTCATGGGAGGCCCTTCACTTGAACCTTCAACCCAAAAGAGGATCGGTGACTTGAACCGTCAAGTGATACCTCCTATTCCGTAGACTGCAGCCCATGGCGGGCGGGCGGAGGAAGGCAACGTCGAAGCCGCGGTGGCTCAGCGACGAGGAGGAGGCGGCCTGGCGGGCGTTCGCGGCCGTCATGCACAAGCTGCCCTGGGCGTTGGAGTGCCAGCTCGAACGGGACGCCGACCTGAGCTTCATCGAGTACCACGCCCTCGCCCGGCTGTCGGAGGACCCGAAGCGCACGCTGCGCATGAGCCAGCTGGCGGCGGTCACCAACGCCTCGCTCTCCCGGCTCTCTCACCTGGTGAAGCGCTTGGAGGCGCGCGGCTGGATCCGCCGCGAAGCCGATCCGTCCGACGGACGCTTCACCAACGCCATCCTGACGGCCACCGGCCACAAGAAGCTCCTGGCCAGCGCCCCTGGCCATGTCGAGAACGTGCGCGACCTCGTGATCGACGCGTTGAGCCCCGAGGAGTTGCGGCAGCTGCGGCAAGCCTCGGAGCGGGTCCTGACCCGGATCGACAGTCAGGCCGCCGGCCAGAACGCCCCCGCGAATAAGGAGCGCGACGGGCTCATCTAAGGCGTTCTCCCGATGTGAGCACGGTGGGCCGGGCTCACACTCGGTGCAGGTCGCTGGGTCGTCCGAATCCCCCAGGGGTTCACCACGTGGCCTGAAGGAAGGTCCGTCATGACCACCGCTCCCGTCCTCAGCCACCCCATCACCGTCCAGCGGTCGCGAGCCAACTGGCTTCGCCTGGCTGCCGCCCTGTTGGCGATCGCGTTCGTCGCCATCATCGCCTTCACGGTCGGCCGCTCGACCGCGGACAGCAGCACGACCCCGGCCACGCCGAACCCGGTGCAGCAGACCGCTGGCCAGTCCGATGGGCGCTGCCCGGTCGCCCACTTCTGCTGACCCCACCGACCGACCGACCCACGAGACGAAAGGAAACGTCATGCCGCTGTTCATGGACGTCCACAACAAGGTCGATGGCCTGACCGCCGAGGCGGTCGCCGGCGCCCACCAACGTGACCTCGAGGTGCAGGCCGCACACGACGTCAACTACCTGCAGTACTGGTTCGACGAGGGCTCCGGCAAGGTGTTCTGCCTCGTCGAGGCCCCCGATGCGGACGCCGCCATCGCCGTCCACCGCGAGGCTCATGGCCTCGTGGCCGACGAGATCACCGAAGTTCGGGAGGGACACTGACCGACTCCAGGCGCGAGACTGCAAGCGTGGCAGGGGGGCGACTGTCGAGCCCGACCTTGGTCGGGCGTACCGGGGAGCTGGACGACCTCGACGCGCGGCTTGCCGCGTTGACCGACCGGGGCGCGACCACGGTGTTGGTGGCGGGCGAGGCCGGCATCGGGAAGTCCCGCTTGGTGGAGGAGTTCCGGCATCGGGCCCAGGAAGCGGGGGCGCTCGTCGCCGTCGGCGTGTGCACGCCGGCGGACGGCGGCGGCCTCCCGTACGGGCCGGTCGTCGGGATGCTGCGGGACCTCGGCCGACAGCTCGCACCACACGAGTCGGCCGAGCTCGTCGAGCCCGTCCAACGTGACCTGGGCCTCGACGTCTCCCGTCACGCGCGAGAGGAGCTCGCGCCGGTCGGCCGCTTCATGGCGGTAGGGATGGCGAAGACGGCGTTGTTCGAGTCGATGCTCCGGACGGTGAGATCACTGGCCGAGCGCTCCCCGACAGTGTTGGTCTTCGAGGACCTGCAGTGGGCCGACTCGGGGAGCGTCGAGATGATCGACTTCCTGACCCGGAACGTCGAAGCGCATCCCGTGCTCCTCATCTGCACGTACCGCACCGACGAGGTCGACGGCGGGTTGGTCTCGCACCGGCTGTTCGCAGAGCTCGGTCGTCATCCCCGCGTGACCCACATCGAGCTCGATGGGCTGGACCGCAGCGAGATCGCGGAGTTCCTGCGGGGCGTCCTCGACGAGCGTCCCGACTGGGCGTTGGTGGACGCGGTGTTCAACCGCTCGCAGGGGAATCCGTTCTTCGCCGAGGAGCTGGCGGCGGCCCGCCACGCCACGACCCTGCCGCGCGCGTTGCGCAACGTCGTCATGATGCGCATCGACGAGCTGTCGGCCGACGGTCGCCACGTCGTCGCCATCGCGGCGGCGTCGGGGGCTCCGATCCAGCCCCGCCTGCTGTCCGCCGTCGCCGAGGTGGACGGCGCGCGCCTCGACGCCGCAGTCGCGGAAGCCGTCGAGCGCAGGGTGCTCGTGGTGAGCGCTGGGGCCTCCACTCTCGAGTTCCGCCACGCCCTCGTTGCCGAGGTCGCCCACGAGGCGGTGCTGCCCGGCGAGCGGGCCCGTCTGCATCGCCGGCTGGCCCAGGCGCTCACTGTTCAGCCCGGACTTGGCGCGGAAGGGCCCGGCCATGCAGCTGTCGAGCTCGCTCGGCACTGGTGGGAAGCGGGCGAATGGGCTGCGGCGTTCCACACGTCGGTCTCGGCCGCCCTCGCCGCCGCCGAGCTGCTCATCATGCCCGAGGCTCACGTCCACTTCGAGCGGGCCATCGCGGCCGCCCGGCACGCGTCCGAGGACGTGACGCCGGCGGACCTCGACTGGGGCGAGCTGTTGTTCCGGGCGTCGGACGCCGCGTACCTGACCGGTGAGACGGCCCGCTCGGTCGAGCTCGCACAGCAGGCGCTCCTGCGCCTCGACATCGAACGCGACACGGCGCGCGCCGCTGCCTGCTACACGATGCTCGCGCGCAATGCCTGGGCCGTCGGCCAACACGACCTCGTGTTCGACAGCTTCGCCCGGGCCAAGTCCTTGTTGCCCCTGCATCCGCCGTCCGCCGCCCTGGCAGGTGTGCTGGCCGAGGAAGCCCGGGTTCTGATGCTGAGCGCCCATTACCGGGACGCGATCGCCAGGTGCGAGGAGGCCATCGACGTGGCCAGGGAGGTCGGCGATCGCATCACGGAGGGACATGCGGGCAACACCCTCGGTGTGTGCCTCGTCGAGCAGGGCGACGCCGACCGCGGGATCGCCCTCGTGCGCGAGGCGCTCGACATCGCCGAGGAGCTTGCCCATCCGGATCAGATCAGCCGCGCCTACGCCAACCTCACCCACGTGCTCGCGCGGGTCGGCCGCACGGAGGAAGCGGCAGCGGTGACCCTCGATGGGGTCGCCCGGGGTGGGTCCTTCGTCGACGTGCGACTCAACTCGGCGGGGCAGAACAGTGCCGAGGCGCTGCTGCGCCTGGGCCGCTGGGACGAGGCGGAGGAGCTGCTGTCCCGGCTCAGCGACCGCGGCGCGGGCAGTTGCCAGTACGGGTTCTACGCCGTGAACTCGCTTCCGGCGCTGCGGCGAGGGCGGTTCGACGAGGCGGACCGTCTGCTGGCCACCGCCGAAGGGCTCGCGATCGGGCGGAACACCTTGCAGGAGCGGGGCTGGATCCACCAACTCCGCGCCGAGCTCCTCCTCGAGCAGGACGAGCCGGCGGCAGCGATGCGGGAGGTCGACCAGGCCCTCACGATCGGCGCGGGCACGGACGACGAGGACATCAGGGCGGAGGTCGTCGCGCTCGGGCTGCGCGCCGTGGCCGACAGCGCGCTCTCGGCCCGCGCGACCAGGCGCCGGATCGACGAGGACAAGCAGCAGCGCCTGGCTCGAGGGTTCGTGGAGGACGCCGAGGGCTTTGCTCGCGGCTACGTCGAGCGCGGCTCGGCACCCAACCCCCGGCTCGAGGCGCTCGCGGCGCTGTGTCGCGCCGAGGAGTCACGGCTGCTCGAGCCGAACGCCGAGCTGTGGTTCGCTGCAGCGGGAGCCTGGGACGCGTGTCGGGAGCCGTACCCAGCCGCGTACTGCCGCTGGCGCGCGGCAGAGGCGTTGCTCGCCGCCAAGAGCGAGCGGGGGCGAGCCATCGAGGCCGTCCACGCCGCGTGGCGCGTCAGTTGCTCCCTCGGGGCGCGTCCGCTCCAGGCACGCGTCGAGCGCTTGGCAGCGCGGGCCCGCATTCCCTTGCCGGAGAGCGCGGCGCCGCCCACCTTGTCGCCGGCCCAAGCGGCCGCCGAGGATCTCGGCCTCACGCCGCGCGAGGTCGAGGTGCTGACCCAGCTGGCGCGTGGTCGCTCGGACCGCGAGATCGCCGACGAGCTCTTCATCAGCAAGAAGACGGCCAGCGTCCATGTGTCGAACCTGATCCGCAAGCTCGACGTGGCCAACCGCATCGAGGCGGCCGCCATCGGCCAGCACGCCGGTCTGGCCTGACCCGCGGCCAGCCGGCAGCCGACAGCACCGCACTACGCTCCTCCGGTGCGCGCTTCACGCCTGGGGGCCTTGTCGCTCGCGACCGCCGTCGCCGCCCTGGTCGTCGGACCTGCCATGGCCGGAGGTGCCATCGCATTCGCGCCGGCCCGTCAGTTCCCGACCGGGAGCACGATGGGTCCGGGGCCCGGAGCGGTGACCACCATCGCCATCGACGTGGACGGTGACGGCGACCCCGATGTCGTGACGACCGACTGGTTCGGCCACGGCCCGCTCGTGCTACGGAACGACGGCGCGGGGAGCTTCGGGGCTCCGCAGCCCGTCGCCGGGGCCGCGGACGTCGGCGCACTCGCCGGTGGCGACCTCGACGGGGATGCGCGGCCCGACCTCGTCGGCCGGGACAACACCGGCGTGGTGGTGCTCGTCGGCAACGGGGACGGGACATTCACGGCTGGTGCGCACATCCCCATGTCCTCGAACGCGCAGCAGTCGGTTGCGGTCGTGGACACGAACGGTGATGGGCGCCTCGACATCGTCAGCCCGGAACGGTCGGGCATCCAGACGCTCTTCGGCGCTGGTGACGGCACGTTCTCCATCGGGCCGGTGTCGCCCCTGATCGGGTTGTTGTCCGACATCAGCGCGGCCGACCTCGACGGCGACGTCGCAGCCGACCTCGTGGTCGCCGACGCCACACCGTTCGCTCAGCGCGTGGTCGCCCTGCGTGGCGCGGGCGACGGGACGTTTGCCATGAGCGGTGCCGGGGCTGTCGCGTACGGCCCGGAGGCGGTGATGGCCGGAGACCTCGACGGCGACGGCCGCGACGACGCAATCAGCGTCGACTCCTTCTCCGTCTTCAACGCACCCCCGTCGTTCTCCATCACCGTCCTGCTCGGAGACGGTCACGGTGACTTTCGCAGTCGCAGCACGTACGCCACCGGCGACGGACCGGTGAGTGGGGCCCTCGCCGACTTCGACGGTGACGGCAACCTGGACGTCGTGGTGTCCGCGGTCGGGGGCTCCGTCGTCACCGTCTACGCGGGCAATGGCGAAGGCGGGCTCACCGAAGCGGGCCGGCTTCCCGTCGCACGCCAGCCCCAGACGCCGGTGGCGGCCGACCTCGATGGCGACAGCAGGCCCGACATCGCCGTGCCCGGGGTCGGCCAGCTCTCGGTGCTCCGCAACACCAGCCCCGCGCTCCAGTAGCACCGACCCGAGGCGCGGACGCCGTCGCGACACACTCCGGACATCTGTGACAGGCTCTCTGCCCAGAGGTCGACAGGGAGCCCAAACCGGTCGACAGGGGAGGCAACATGAAGGTCGCTTGGAAGCGGACTGCCAGCTGGTCGATGGCCGTGGCCATGGCCCTCACCCTGATGGCCGCCTGCGGCTCCGACAACAAGAAGTCGTCGAGCAGCAGCGCCACCACGACAGCCGGGGGCGGTGCTTCCTCATTGTCGCTCTCCGACTTCACCAGTGACTTCTCGGCCATGGCCGGCCTCAAGTCACTCGCCGCCAAGGGCAAGGGGCTCGTTGGCGTGCTGCTGCCGGACACGACGACCTCGGCCCGGTACGTGTCCTTCGACGCGCCCTACCTCACCAAGGCGTTCCAGGCCGCGGGGTTGACCCAGTTCAAGGTCGACAACGCCCAGGGCAGCGCCACCACCATGCAGACCCAGGCCGAAGCCGACATCACCCAAGGGGCCAGCGTCCTCATCATGGACCCGCTCGACTCGGGCAGCGGCGCCGCCATTCAGGCCAACGCCGCGTCCAAGGGCGTCAAGGTCATCGACTACGACCGCCTCACCAAGGGCGGGTCCGCCGATCGCTTCTATGTCAGCTTCGACAACGTGAAGGTCGGCAAGACCATGGGCCAGGGCCTGGTCGACTGCGTCAAGGCGTGGAACGTGCAGCAGCCGAACGTGCTCGTGATGGACGGCGATGCGACGGACAACAACGCCACCCTGTTCGCGCAGGGGTACAACAGCGTCCTCAATCCGCTCTTCTCGAACAAGACCTACACCAAGGTGGGGGAGCCGGCTGGCACGTGGACGGCGTCGGTTGCGCAGACGACGTTTGCCCAGCAGTACACCGCCCACCCGAACATCAACGCGACGATCAACCCCAACGACGAGATCGCCAACGCCGTCATCGCCTACCTGCAGGGCAAGCAGATCAAGCCCAAGACGTTCCCGACCACCGGTCAGGACGCCTCGAAGTCCGGCCTGCAGAACATCCTCAAGGGCTATCAGTGCGGCACCGTCTACAAGCCGGTCTACCTGGAGGCGCAGGCGGCGGCCGTCGTCGCCCTGTACTTGCGGGCGGGACAAACGCCGCCCTCGTCCCTCGTGAACGCCACCACCAAGGACACGCAGACCAACACCGACGTGAAGTCGGTCTACCTCACACCCGTGTGGGTGACGAGCGCCAACCTGGCGTCCACCGTGGTGAAGGACGCCGCGGTCAAGGCGGCCGACATCTGCGTCGCCGAGACCCAGAGCGCCTGCACGGCCGCCGGGATCAAGTAACCGAGGTGGGTCAGGTGGGCCACGAGGTGGACGCCGACGGCGCGCGCCCGCTCCTGAGCCTGCGAGGCGTCTCCAAGTCCTTCGGTCCTGTGCGGGCCCTGGTCGACGTCGACCTCGACCTCCCGGCCGGCCAGGTCACGGCGTTGGCCGGCGACAACGGCGCGGGCAAGTCGGTGCTCATCAAGACCATCGCCGGTATCCACGCGCCTGACGGCGGCCAGATCCTCTGGAACGGGGAGGCGGTGCACCTCCGCACGCCCCGCGATGCAGCCGCCCTTGGCATCGAGACCGTGTACCAGGACCTCGCGCTGTGCGACAACCTCGACATCGTCCAGAACATGTTCCTCGGACGCGAGCGCCTCAGGCACCTGGCGCTCGACGAGGAGAACATGGAGCGGGCGGCGAGAGAGACGCTGAGCGGGTTGAAGGTCACCACCGTGCGCTCCGTCCGACAGCCGGTGGCGTCATTGTCGGGCGGACAGCGCCAGTCGGTCGCCATCGCCAAGGCGGTGCTCTGGAACTCCAAGCTCGTGATCATGGACGAGCCGACTGCCGCCCTCGGGGTGGCCCAGACGGGGCAGGTCCTCGCGCTGGTACGCCGCCTCGCCGACCAGGGTCTTGCCGTTCTGATCGTCTCGCACAACATGAACGACGTCTTCAAGGTGGCGGATCGGGTTGCCGTCCTCTACCTCGGACACATGGTTGCGGTGCGGCCCACCGCCGACCTCGACGTGCAGATCGTCGTCGACCTCATGACGACGGGCGCCTCGACGCGCACACCGAACAAGCGGGACGATGACGGCGTCTGAGGACCCGGCCCAGGCCGCCCTCGACGAGGTCGACGAACCGCTCGCCGACGAGGTCGCGCTCGCGGCCGCCCCTGAGGCGATGGCCCAGACGCTCCGCGAGTACGTGCGGGCATGGTCGCTGCGCGTGCGAGGAGGTGACGCGGGCGCGCTGCCCGTCATCGGTGGTCTCATCGTCATCTCGATCCTGTTTCAGTCGCTCAACTCGAACTTCCTGACCGCGGGCAACCTCGTCAACCTCCTGATCCAGGCCGCGGTGTACATGCTGCTGGCGATGGCCGAGGTCTACGTGTTGCTCCTCGGCGAGATCGACCTGTCTGCCGGTTACGTGGCGGGGCTGGGCGGCGTGGTGATGGCCGAGCTCATCAAGCAGGGCACCGACTGGCCGTGGCCTCTTGCCATCGCTGCCGCCCTGCTCGTGACGGCCGCCATCGGGGCGCTGCACGGCACGTTGATCACGCGCATCGGCCTGCCGTCCTTCGTGGTCACCCTCGCCGGGCTCCTCGGCTGGCAAGGCGTGATGCTGTTGGTCCTCGGCCAGGGCGGCGTGGTACCGATCAACTCCAAGGTCGTCAACGACCTCACCAGCGGGCAGCTCACGCCCGCGGCGTCGTGGATCATCATGGTGGTGTTGGTGGCCGGCTACGGAGTTCGGGCCTGGCTCCGCGACTCCCGGCGCCGCGCCAGCGGCCTCGTCGCGCCGCCGCCCAGCCTCACCGTGTTGCGCATCGTGGCCGGCCTCGTCGCCGGGGTCGTCGTGGTCCTGATCTGCAACACCGACCGCGGTGTTCTCACGTCGATCCGCGGCGTCCCGTTCGTCGTGCTCATCGTCCTCGGCGTGCTGGTGCTCTGGTCGTTCCTCCTCGGCCGCACCAAGTTCGGTCGCTACGTGTACGCCATCGGCGGCAACCCCGAGGCGGCCCGCCGCGCGGGCGTGAGCCTGGCCATGGTCCGGACGCTGTGCTTCACCCTTGCCTCGTTCACGGCGGGCATCGCCGGCATCATCTACGCGTCACGACTGCGGTCGGTGTCGACGTCGATCGACGGCGGCACCCTCGTGCTCTACGCCGTGGCCGCTGCCGTCATCGGCGGCACCAGCCTCTTCGGTGGTCGGGGCAAGGCCGCACATGCGGTGCTGGGCGGGTTGGTCATCGCCGCCATCGACAACGGGATGGGGTTGCAGGGATACAGCGCGTACGTCCGCTTCATCGTCACCGCCCTGGTGCTGCTGGCCGCCGTCACGATCGACGCGCTGACGCGGAAGAGCCGCACCGGCCGCTGACCACCCAGGCGCCGATTGCGGCCGTCAGGTGGTCGCCGGGGCGGGGAGGTGCTGGTCGATCCAGGTGCGGATTGCTCGCTCCGGGGCGGCACCGATCTGGGTGGACAGCACGTCGCCACCGCGCATGAGCAGCATCATGGGGATGCTGCGGGCCTCGAACCGCTGCGACAAACGTGGTGAACCGTCGACGTTGACCTTCACGAGCTTGAGGCGGCCGCGGTACTCGTGCGCCAGCCGTTCGAGGGCCGGACTGACCATCGTGCAGGGGCCGCACCACGGCGCCCACAGGTCGACGAGCACGGGCAGGACCGACTCCTCGACCACCGCAGCGAAGCTCTCGTCGTCGGCCTGCGCGATCCAGGGCAGCGGCGACTTGCAGTTGCCGCACCGCGGCGTTCCCGACGCGGCGGCGGGGACGCGGTTCTTTCTGCCGCACACGTCGCAGACGACGATCTCGGTGCTGGGCGGCGCGCTCACCTCCGGCCCGCCTTGGCCGGACGTCTGGAGGGCCGCTGCGGGTCGGGACGGACACCGTCGTAGGGGACAGGGATGTACTCGACGGACGGTCGCCGGCCCCTCGCTTGCGGATACAGGCGCATCATCTCTCGCACCGGGTCCGGGAGGTCGGTGCTCACGGGAAGCCCGAAGGACGTGGCCAGCTCGGCGTCGATCGGGAAGTCGTGGGTCCACCGCCCCTCGGAGAGGGTGTGGGCCAGCTCCCTGGCCCTGGCGTCGGACATCTTGGGCTCGAGCAGCCTGGCGAGGAACTGCTCCACCTGGTGCTGGGCCTTGCGCCCGACGTCGGCCATCACCAGCGTCTTGTCGTCCACCTCGTTGGGGTCCTTCTGGTTGACGGCCACGATGATCGAGGCGGCCGGCATGTCGCCGATCTGCGGGTCAACCGGTCCGAGCACCGCCGAGGGCGACATGACGATGCGGTCGGCGGCGAGGGCGATCATGGTCCCGCCACTCATGGCGTAGTGCGGAACGTAGACGGTCACGTCGGCCGGGTGGGCGGCGAGGGCGGCCGCGATCTGCTCGGCCGCGAGCACCAGCCCGCCGGGCGTGTGCAGCACCATGTCGATGGGCACCTTGTCGGCCGTCATCTCGATGGCCCGCAGCACCTCCTCCGAGTCGTCGATGTCGATGAAGCCCCCGAAGGGGATGCCGAGGAAGGCGAAGCCTTCCCGCCGATGGATCATCGTGATGACGCGCGACCCACGGCTCTTCTCCAGGTCGCGCAGCGCGGCGGCGCGGCGCGCCATCATCACCCGCTGCTGGAGCACCGGCTGCAGGCTCGACACCAGGAAGAACAACCAGATCAGGTCGATCGGGTTCACGATGGCCTCGAATCAGGACGGGGAACGACGAGCACTGGTGCCCGGCTCCGGTGGACGATGTCGGCAGCGACGCTGCCGAAGACGAGGCGGGAGATCCCTTGGCGAGCGTGCGAGCTCACCGTCAGCATCCAAGCCGGGTTCTCCTCGGTGTAGAGGACGATGCCGTCGGCAGGACTGATGGGATCGAAGACGGCGATCGCCTCCACGTGCTCGCCCGCGTCCTCGAGGGGCTCGACGACCCGGGCGAGGAAGGCCGTGACGTCGCCGGCGGGGCCGAAGCGCCGGTGTTCCACTACGTCCGCCCGCGCCGAGGGTGGGACGGGCTCGGCGACGGTCGCGACCTTGAGCGGTTCGTCGAGCAGGTGCGACCAACGGGCCGCGATGGGGAGGATGGCGGCCGACGCAGGCGTCTCGTCGACGCAAGCCAGTATCCCTCGGTAGTCGCTCGCCCGGTGACGAGGATCGTCGCCGACGAACGGCCCCACGAGCACCACGGGGTCGTGCCCCCGGGCGATGACATCCGAAGCCACCGACCCGATCAGGGCGGCCGAGCGCCCCCTTCCATGGGTGCCCATGCACACGACTGCGTCGGGGAGCCTCCGCAGCGCCTCATGGATCTCGCCCGCCGGGTCGAGGTCCACCGCAACCGTGCATGCCACCACGCGACCGGCCAGCGCAGGGCCGCGCTCGACCGTGACCAGCTCGGCTGCTCGCTCCTCCTCGTCCTCCTCTTTGGCGACGGTGCTGATGAGGTGGATGTCCGCGCCGAGGCGGTTGGCCAGACGCGCCGCGACAGGGACGGCCAACGCCGAGGGCTCGGAGCCGTCGTACGGAAGGAGGATCGTCTGCACGCGCTCGGGGGCGGCGAGCGGAAGGGTCATGTCGGCGTCGCTCCTGACAGCTGCCGGGCCTCGACCCGGTCGACCTGGCTCTGCATCTGTTCGAGCTGCTTGCGCAGTACGCCGACCCTGCGGTGCGCTTCGACGGCCAGGGCGATCATCGTGACCAAGGCGAGGCCGAGCACGAACCAGCCCAGCCAGTACCACCACGGGACGGACGCGAGCACCGTCATCGTCACGCTTGGGCCGGACGGGCGCCGTGACGGGGCCTGCCGAGCTCGGACTGGAGGGCGGACTCCAACTTGTGCAGGCGCCATGCCAGCGCGAACAGCATCGATCCGAACAGGAGGGCGAACCAGCCGATGAGCCACGTGATGGCGAGGGCGCCGGCGCCGGGCGTGATCACCAGGAGGGTGGCGAACGCGATGGACAGGACACCACTCAGCACCATGAGCCACTCGTGCTCGATGACCCGTCGGAGCTGCACCGCCAGCGCGATGCGAACGGCGCCAGTCAACAGCGCCCAAGCCGCGATGACGTACAGCAGAGCCAGCGCGGTGATCCCAGGCCATACGAACGCAACCAGGCCGGCGGCCACGCTGATGACGCCCCAGAGGGCGAACGTGGTGCGGTGGTCGCGCGCGTCGGGTGCGTTGGTGATGGCGGCGGCCAGCGCGAAGGCGCCATCGACGATGGCGTAGGCGCCGAACAACAGCACCAGTGCGCGAACGGTAAGGCCCGGCCAAGCGAGGGCCAGAATGCCGAACAGCAGGGCCACCACACCCTGCAGCGCGATGGTCTTCCAGTTGCCTGCAATGACGATCATGTCTTCAGTCCTCCTCGTTCCGGGATCGATCAGCCGAGTGTTCGGACGCCTGCCACATGTCAAGGCGCTCGGCAGGGTGGCAATGCCGACCATCGGGCATCAGGCCGCCTGTGCGCCGGCCGGGTTGTCCCACGTCACCACCAGGTCGCCGTCGCTGACGTCGATGCTGATACGGGCGCCGTCGTGCACGTCGCCGCCGAGGAGGGCCCGCCCGAGGCGGGTCTCCACCTCGTGGGCGATGAAACGCCGCAACGGCCGAGCACCGAACACCGGGTCATATCCCTGGTTGGCGATGAAGCGCTTGGCGTCGGGCGTGACGTCGATGGTCATCTGGCGGTCGGCGACCCGGGTCCTGAGGTCGTTGAACATGAGATCGACGATGGTCTCGATCTCGTGCTCCGTCAGCGGCTTGAACAGGATGATGTCGTCGACGCGGTTGATGAACTCAGGGCGGAAGTGGCGGCGCAGCTCGCCCATCACCAGGCCCCGTGCCTCGGGCTTGAGCTCGCCGCCCGGGGTGACGCCTTCCAGCAGGTGGTCGGAGCCGATGTTGGACGTCATGATCACGATGGTGTTGCGGAAGTCGACGGTTCGGCCCTGGGCGTCGGTGAGCCGACCGTCGTCGAGCACCTGCAAGAGGGTGTTGAACACATCCGCGTGGGCCTTCTCGATCTCGTCGAACAGCACCACGGAGTACGGCTTGCGACGGACGGCCTCGGTGAGCTGGCCTCCCTCCTCGTAGCCGACGTAACCCGGAGGCGCGCCCACCAGGCGGCTGACGGTGTGGCGCTCCTGGTACTCACTCATGTCGATACGGACGATGTTGTCCTCCGAGTCGAAGAGCGAGGCCGCCAACGCCCGCGCCAGCTCCGTCTTCCCGACGCCGGTCGGGCCCAGGAAGATGAACGACCCGATGGGCCGGCGAGGGTCCTTGATGCCCGACCGGGCGCGGATGATGGCGTCGGCCACCAGCTGCACGGCCTCGTCCTGGCCCACCACGCGCTCGTGGAGCACCTCGTCGAGGCGTAGCAGCTTCTCCCGCTCGCCCTCCTGCAGCCGGCTGACGGGCACGCCGGTCCACCGGGACACGATCGACGCGATCTCGTCTTCGGTGACGACCTCGCGCAGCAGGCGACGATCGCCCTGCTTGGATGCGAGGCGCTCCTCCTCGGCCTGCAGTTGGCGGTCCAGCTCGGGCAGCTTCCCGTGGCGCAGCTCGGCGGCCCGGTTGAGGTCGTAGGCCCGCTCCGCCTCGTCGGCGTCGTGCCGGATGCGCTCGAGCTCCTCGCGCAGTCCCTGCACCCGCTTGAGGGCCTGGCGCTCAGCCTCCCACTGGGCCCGCATCGCGTCGGCCTCACCCTTGAGGTCGGCGAGCTCCTTGCGCAGCTCCTCGAGCCGCTGCTTGCTGGCCGGATCCTTCTCATGGGAGAGCGCCGCGCCTTCGATCTCGAGACGCGTCACTCGACGGGTGAGCTCGTCGAGCTCGGCCGGCATCGAGTCGATCTCGGTGCGCAGCATGGCGCACGCCTCGTCGACGAGGTCGATGGCCTTGTCGGGCAGGAAGCGGTCGGTGATGTAGCGGTGGCTCAGGGTCACGGCCGCGACCAGGGCGCTGTCCTGGATCTTCACGCCGTGGAAGATCTCCAGCCGCTCGCGCAGTCCGCGGAGGATCGACACCGCGTCCTCGATGGTCGGCTCGTCGACGAACACGGGCTGGAAGCGCCGTTCGAGAGCGGCGTCTTTCTCGATGTACTTGCGATACTCGTCGAGCGTCGTCGCGCCGACGAGGTGCAGCTCGCCACGAGCCAGCATCGGCTTGAGCATGTTGCCGGCGTCCATCGACCCTTCGGCCGCGCCAGCGCCCACGACCGTGTGGATCTCGTCGATGAAGAGGAGGATGCGGCCTTCGGCTGCCTTGACCTCGTTCAACACCGCCTTGAGACGCTCCTCGAACTCGCCGCGGTACTTGGCCCCTGCCACCAGGGCCCCCATGTCGAGAGCGAAGACGGTCTTGTCCTTCAGGCCCTCGGGGACGTCGCCGTTGTGGATGCGCTGGGCCAGACCCTCGACGATCGCCGTCTTGCCGACGCCCGGGTCACCGATGAGCACCGGGTTGTTCTTGGTCTTGCGGGAGAGGATCTGCACGGTGCGGCGGATCTCGTTGTCCCGGCCGATGACCGGGTCGAGCTTGCCCTCGCGGGCGTCGGTGACCAGGTCGCGGCCGTACTTCTCCAGGGCCTCGTAGGTCACCTCGGGCATCGCCGACGTGACGCGCTGGTTGCCGCGGATCTTGGTGAGGGCCTCGAGGAAGTTCTGCCTCGTGACCCCCTCCTCGCCCAGCCGCCTGCCCGCGGCCGTGTCCGGACCTTCGTCGATGAGGGCGAGCACCAGGTGCTCGACGGACACGTACTCGTCCTTGAGCCGGTTGGCCTCGCGCTCGGCCGCGTCGAGGATGCGGCTGAAGCGCTGGGTGACGCGGACGTCGCCCGGGCTCACACCGGGGCCCGAGACGCTCGGGCGGCGCTTCAGGTCACCTTCGATCGCGTCGTGCAGGCGGCCCGGGTCGGCGCCCGCCGTTTCCAGCAGGCGGGGCACCAGGCCCTCGGCCTGATCGAGCAGGGCCAACAAGAGGTGCTCGCCGTCCACGTCGCTGTGGCCGAATCGCAACGCCTTGGTCTGGGCGTCGTGCAGCGCCTCCTGGGACTTCTGGGTGAGCTTGTTCAGGTCCACGTCGATGATCCTCCGTTGGTCCGGGGCGTGGCGGTCCGCAGCGCCGTCTCGAGCCGGGCGATGCGGTCGAGCAGGTCGATGACGAGACCGATTGCCGCGTAGTTGAGGGCGAACCCGGCTCGTAGCCGCTGGACGCGTGCCGCGGCGGGGAGCTGGGCGGGGGGGAACCACAGCTCACCCGCCGCGTCCTGCGTCGCCTCGAGCAGGCCGAGGGCCACGAAGCGACGAACCAGGTCCGGGTGGAGGCCGGCGGCGCGGGAGAAGGTGTCGAGGTCGAGGTGCGGCGTGCGGGCGAGCACGAACGTCATGCCCTTCGCTTCTCCTTGCGGGGATCGAAGTCCGAGGCGCGGGCGAGCTCCTCGAACAGCCGCTTCTCGTCGGCCTTGGGTTTCGGCGGCACCATGATCTTCACCTCGGCGTAGAGGTCGCCGGGAGTGCCCTTGGGGTTGGGCAGACCGCGGCCCTTCAGGCGGAGCTTCTTGCCCGTCGACGTCCCCGCCCGCACCCGTACCTTGGCCTCGCCGCCCGGTGTGTCGACCGCGACCGACGCTCCGAGCGCCCCCTCCCATGGGGTGAGCAGCAGGTCGACTGTGATGCTGCGTCCGTTGACCCGGTAGCGCGGGTGCGGTGCGAGCCGGACCACGAGATACAGGTCGCCTGCATCGGCGCCTGCCGTGCCGGCGCCGCCTTGTCCGGCCAGCCGGATGCGCTGGCCGTCGGTGACGCCGGCCGGGATGTTCACGTCGAGGGTGCGGGTGCCGTCCGGGCCCGAGACGGTCAGCGACCGGCGGCCGCCCCGATAGGCCTCCTCCACCGTGAGCTCGACCTCGACCTCCTGGTCGGCCCCCGCGACCGGGCCCCACCCGCGGCGGCTGGTGCGAGCGCCGCGCATGCCGCCGAACATCCCGCCGAGCAGGTCCTCGATGTCGATGTCCATGTCGGGCCCGCCCGACGTGCTGAACCAGGTTCCGGCGTCCGGAGTCGGACCACGGCGCGGCCGCCGCCCCGCGTCGGATCGCGCTCGCGCGTACTCCTCGGGATCGACGCCTTCGGGTACCTGCCTGTAGTCGTGGCCGAAGGCGTCGTAGCGCTTGCGGGTGTCGGGATCGGACAGGACGTCGTAGGCCTCGGCCACGTCCTTGAACTGCTCCTCCGCGCCCGGGTCCTTGTTGACGTCCGGGTGGTAGGTGCGGGCCAGCTTTCGGTAGGCGCGCTGGATCTCGTCTGCTGACGCGCCGCGGCCGACACCCAGGACGTCGTAGAAGTCGCGCTTCTCCCGCGTCGCCATCAGTCCAAGGGTTCTCGCGCCACGATCACCGAGGCGGGACGCAGGATGCGGTCGTCGCGGCCGTAGCCAGGACGGACGACGGCCACGACCGTGCCGGGTGGCGCGTCACTGTCGGCCGCGCCGACGGCCTGGTGGCGCGCCGGGTCGAAGATCGCGCCGACGTCGTCGTCGAACGGCGGGAACCCGAGGCGGGTGAGCACTCCGACCGCCTGCTCGTGGATGGCGCGTACGCCCTCGACGAAGGCGGGCGAGTCTTCGCCCGCGTGCTGCAGGGCCAGCTCGAGATTGTCGAGCACGGGCAACCATTCGGCCGCGACCCGGGCCCGCTCGTCGGTTCGCTCGCGCTCCACCTCTCGACCGAAGCGCTTCCGCAGGTTGTCGAGGTCGGCCAGCACCCGCCGCAGACGGCTGTCGGCGCCGTCGGTGGGTGGCGTCACCTCGCGCCCGTTCCGCACCTCGTCGTCTCGTTCGGCCTGGTGTCGACGCTCGGCCTCGCCGACGGCAGGATCGGCGGACACGCCTTCCGTGCTCATCGCGAGCTCAGCTCACCGTGAAGTCGGCGTCGATGACGTCGTCGTCATCTGCACCTTGCGGTGGGGCGCCGCCGGCGGTCTCGGTGCCGCCCGGCACCTCGCTACCGGCGCGAGTGGTGCCGAGCCCGTGGAACACCTGCTGTAGCTCCGAGCTCAACGACCGGAGACGGTCGATCGGGGTGCTCTCGTCCTTGACCGCCGATCGCGCGTCGGCAACGAGCTGCTCGGCGCGCGCCTTTTCGTGCACCGGAACGCTGTCGCCGAGCTCGGCCAACTGCCGCTCCACTTGGTGGGCGATGGCGTCGAGCTCGTTTCGAGCGTCTATGAGCTGCCGTAGTTGCGCGTCTTGATCCCGGTACCGCTCGGCGTCCTGGATCATGCGCTCCACCTCGGACTTGTCGAGGTTGGTGGTGTCGCTGATGGTGATGCTCTGCTCGGCGCCGGTGTCGCGGTCCTTGGCCGAGACGTGCAGGATGCCATTGGCGTCGATCTCGAAGGTCACCTCGATCTGCGGCGCGCCTCGGGGCGCGGGCCTGATCCCTTCGAGGCGGAAGCGTCCGAGCACCCGGTTGTCGGCCGCCCGCTCGCGTTCGCCCTGCAGGACCACGATGTCGACGGCGGACTGGTTGTCGTCCGCGGTGCTGAAGACCTCGGTGCGCCGCGCCGGGATGGTGGTGTTGCGTTCGATGATCTTGGTCATGAGGCCACCCATCGTTTCCACACCGAGGGAGAGGGGAGTCACGTCGAGGAGGAGGACGTCCTTGACCTCACCCTTGATGATGGCGGCCTGGATGGCAGCGCCGACGGCCACGACCTCGTCGGGGTTGACCGTCATGTTCGGGTCCTTGCCGCCCGTGAGACGGCGGACCAGGTTCTGCACAGCGGGGATGCGCGTGGAGCCGCCCACGAGGATCACTTCGTCGATGTCGTTGGCCGTGACCTTGGCGTCGGCCATGGCCTGCTCGACCGGACCCATGGTGCGCTGCGCGAGATCGGCGGTGATCTCCTCGAAGGTCGACCGCATGATCGTCGTCACCAGGTGCTTGGGCCCGCTGGCGTCGGCGGTGACGAAGGGCAGGTTCACCTGGGTCTGCGTCACCGACGACAGCTCGACCTTGGCCTTCTCGGACGCTTCGAAGAGGCGCTGCAGCGCCTGGGCATCCTGACGCAGGTCGATGCCGTTGTCGCGTTGGAACTCGTCGGCCAGGAAGTCGACGAGGCGGCGGTCGAAGTCGTCGCCACCGAGATGGGTGTCTCCGGCGGTGGCCCGTACCTCGACGACGCCGTCGCCGACATCGAGGATGCTCACGTCGAAGGTGCCACCGCCCAGGTCGAACACGAGGACGGTCTCGTTCTCCTTCTTGTCGAGCCCGTAGGCCAGTGCGGCCGCAGTGGGCTCGTTGATGATGCGCAGGACCTCGAGTCCGGCGATCTTGCCCGCGTCCTTGGTGGCCTGGCGCTGGGCGTCGTTGAAGTAGGCGGGCACCGTGATCACCGCCTCGGTGACCTTCTCGCCGAGGAACTTGCTCGCATCCTCGACGAGCTTGCGCAGCACCAGGGCGGAGATCTCCTCGGGTGCGTACATGCGTCCGTGCACGTTGAACCGAACGGTGCCGTCCGGTCCTTCCACCACGTCGAAGGACACCGCGTTGATCTCGCTCGCCACCTCCTCGTAGCGCCGGCCGATGAAGCGCTTGGCCGACGAGACGCTGCCCTTGGGGTTGAGGATGGCCTGGCGTCTGGCCAGCTGGCCGACGAGCCGGTCGCCCTGCTCGGTGAAGGCCACCACCGACGGGGTCGTCCGCTGTCCCTCGGCGTTGGGGATCACGGTCGGATGACCGCCCTCCACCGCGGCGATGACTGAGTTGGTGGTGCCCAGGTCGATGCCGACTGCCTTGGCCATGATCGTGCTCCCTCCCGTTGCGTTCTGAGCGTCTGCCGGCCCGCCCCCGGGGATGGCCCTACGTCGATGTGGCCAGTGCTCCTGTCTGCTCGCGCGCGCCGCCGCGATGGGCGTCCATTGGGACGAGCTCGCGGACCGGGTCGAAGCGCATCAGCATCATGCGGCTCCTCGCTGGTGGCGGTTGTCCCCGAGGTCGTTGACCAGCTGCCGGAGCCGGTGGTCATCGGCCCGCAACAGCTCTCTGAACTGCACGAGCAGTCCGTGGTCGCCGACGCTGCGGGGGAGGCCGTCGAGGCCGTCGAGCAGCGCGGCCATCCGGTGGTTGTGGGAATGCAGGGCCTCGATGAGGCCGACGAGCTCGGCCCCGCCCCGCCCGCCAACCGAAATCGCCGGCTGCTGTCTCATGGCGTGCTCCCTCTGCCAGGTCTGGTCGTCCTCCGAGGATCGCCCCACGCAGGTAGGCCCTGAACCCGTGAACGCGTGGTTGTCGCGGCCACGGGCATCAGCGGTGGTCGGAGCAACGCCGTGTGTACTCGACGACGTGGAGGGAGTCGCAGCTGCGCGCCAGGGTCAGGATCACGTCAGCCGGCGTACCGCACAACGTCGACCGCGAGCGCTCAGGGACCAGGCCCGTTTCCACGAAGATCTCGTCGACCGCCACGGCGAGGAGTGCCCGCTGATAGAGCGACTCCGAAAGGGCAAGACAGCGACCGTCCCAGGTCGCCTTCACCACGAAGTCGTCCACCAGCCCCTCGACGCGGAAATCCGCGAAGCCCGGCCCGACCAGGGGGAGCTTGCGGCTGCGGCGCAGTTGCGGCATGCGTCCACCCTTGCGAGGCGGGCGGGCGGGTACATCACGTACACGCGTGGGACCAACTCCCACGCGTGTACGTGATGCTCGTTCGGCGGCGCGACCGCGAGAGTGGCCCGGTGACACGAGGCGTCCTCCCGCACGGCGCGGCGGGTCTCGGCGGGGCGCCGGCTGACGGCTCACCGACCGCCGGTGACCGCCCGACCGTGCGGGAGACGCCCGATGTCCACGGGGCCTTCCCCCGCCTGGACGCGGGCCAGATCGCGACACTGGCAAAGCACGGCGAGGAGCGGCTCACGGCCGCCGGCGACGTGCTGTTCCGAGAGGGCGACACCCAGACCGACCTCTTCGTCATCCTCGACGGGCTGGTGGGGCTGGTCGAGAACCGCGGCCGCGACGACGAGGCCATCGTCGGCGTGCACGGGCAGTACCGGTTCCTCGGCGAGCTGAGTCAGCTGACGGGTAGGGCCTCGTTCGTCACTGCAGTCGTTCTGGATCCCGGCAGGGTGCTGGTCGTCCCCGTGCGCCAGATACGGGCCCTCGTCGCCATGGATGCGGCGTTGGGCGACCTGATCCTGCGCGCCTACCTCGTACGCCGGTCGTTCCAGGTGGAGTCGGGGGTCGGCTTCAAGATCATCGGGTCGCGGTACTCCGCCGACACCCGCCGCCTACGCGAGTTCGCGGCGCGCAACCGGTTGCCCCACACCTGGATCGACCCGGAGAATGAACCCGAGGCCGAGGCGCTGCTCGCGGGGCTGGGCGTGGCGCCCGGCGAGACGCCGGTCGTGATTTGGCGGGGCGAGCAGCTGTTGCGGAATCCGACCAACGAGGAGCTGGGCCGTGTCATCGGGCTGCCGGCGGCCCGGCCGTCGACACCCCTGGCCGACCTGGTGATCATCGGTGCCGGGCCGGCCGGCCTGGCCGCTGCGGTCTATGGGGCATCCGAGGGTCTGGCGACTGTCGTGCTGGAAGGCACAGCGACGGGGGGCCAGGCAGGGACGTCATCGCGCATCGAGAACTACCTGGGGTTTCCCGCCGGCGTGTCCGGCAGCGAGCTGACCGACCGCGCCGTGATCCAGGCCGAGCGGTTCGGGGTCGACCTGTCGGTGCCAGCCGAAGTTGTCGCGCTGGAGCACGACGAGGGTCGCTACGAGGTCCGACTGGCCGACGGCTCGACCATCGGATCCCGCGCCGTCCTGATCGCGACCGGCGCCCGGTACCGGCGCCTCGACGTCGACCGGCTGGCGGAGCTCGAGCCGACGAGCGTCTACTACGCGGCGACCAAGGTCGAGGCCGAGTTCTGTGCACGACACCACGTGGTCATCGTGGGCGGCGGGAACTCGGCGGGGCAGGCCACCCTGTTCCTGGCGCCGCTGGTGGCGTCGCTGCGGTTGGTGTTGCGGGGCGGCGAGCTGACCGACGGCATGTCGCGCTACCTCGCCGACAGGATCGAACGCACGGAAGAGGTGCAGATCTTGCGCCACAGCGAGGTGCGTGAGCTCATCGGTGACGACATGCTGGAGGCGGTCGTGGTCGAGAACAACCAGACAGGCGAGCGCCGCTCGGTCCCGGCCCAGGAGCTGTTCGTCTTCATCGGTGCCGAGCCGAACGCGGGCTGGTTGGGCGACCGCCTCGAGCTCGACGATCGAGGGTTCGTCGTCACGGGCTCGCGCACGCTGACGTCCCTGCCGCTCGAGACGAGCCTGCCCGGTGTCTTCGCGGCGGGCGACGTGCGCAGTGGGTCGGTCAAGCGCGTGACCTCAGCGGTCGGCGAAGGCGCCATGGCCGTGCAACTCGTCCACGAGTATCTCGCCGGCGGCCACCACCAGCGGGAGCACGGGTAGCGGGCCGGGTTCGTACGCAGCATCGGGTGCACCACTGAGAGCGAGCTTCCTCGCTCGCGCCCTCGCCGTGCGTGGGCCGTCGTCATGCGGACCGTCACATGCGAGCAAGAAAAGAAATCTGCGCGATATCTCTGAGGAAGCGCGCGGATCACGCGGACCCGGGTAGAACAAGCTCGAGTGCAGGACGGCGAGCCCGACTCGTCCGGCACGGCCATGGTGGGCCGGCGCAGGTGCAGGTGATGCTGCTTTGATGAAGCGGACCACCCGACTGCTCATCTCCGACGACCGAGGCGACGGGCGCGTCAGTTCGGCCGGGTGCCTCGATCTGGAGGACGCCGGCCTGCAGGCGGAGGCCGAGGCCCGGGATGCGCTGGCCGCGGTGCGCTCGCTGGTCGGCGCGCAGCAGCTCGCGCGGGCCGCCGACCTGGCCCGGGATGCGCTGGCCACACCGTTGCACCCAAGCGATCGCATCCGGTTCGCCCTCGTCTTGTCCGACGTGTTGTTCAACCTCGGGGACACCGTCCAGTCCATGGCGGTGGCGGGTTGGGTGCTCCACGAACCCGAGCTACCGGAATCGAGCTGCGCGGCTGCTCAGGTCGGGATGGCCGGCGTGCTGCTGGCCCAGGACGACGTCGACGGCGCGCGCACGATCGCGGAGTCGCTGTTGAGCGGGGACAGCCGGGCTGGTGACGCCGGCGTCCCGAGTGCCATCGGCATCCTCGCCTTCATCGCATGGCGCGAGGGCCGCACCGCGGACGCCATGGGCATGCTGCGCGCCACTGCGCGCCGCCAGGCCCAGCGGGAGCGGGTGCCGAGCCGCCACCACACCATGCTCGGTCTCGCGGTGATGCTCACCGCGACCGGCGACTTCGACGGCGCAGCCGCCGTCATCGATGCGGCCCGCGACGACATCGCCCGTTCGGACGGGACATGGGTGGCGGCGCCCGCCATCCTGCGGGGCAGGCTGTACCTGGCCGCCGGCCGCCCTCAGGCGGCGGCCGATCTCGCACGCGCCGGAGTGGCTGCCGCCGACCTCGGCGCCCGCATCCTGGTGCCCCTCGCCCGCCTGCTGTGGGCCCAGTGCGCCCTCCTGCGAGGCGACGTCGACGAGGCGTCGCGGCAGGTGCGTGGGTTCCGAGCTGCGCCGGTTTCTGGCCGCATTCTGTTCGCGTCCGGGAGCTACACCTACACCGAGGCCCGCTTGGCGGCCGAGCAGTGTGGGCCCGAACGCGCCATCGAGATCCTCGCCGACACCTACGACGACCCGAGCGGAAGCAAGCAGCTGTTCATGGAGGAGCCTGGCGCCGCTGCGTGGCTGGTGCGCACCGCTCTCTCTGTCGGCGACTCCGATCGCGCCGCAGCCGTGGCCGCGTGCATGACGCAGCTTGCCGCCGACAATCGCAACGAGACCTCGCTCGTCGCGGCGGCCGCCCATGCCAGCGGGGTGCTCGGCAAGGACCCGGCGTCCTTGCTGCTCGCCGCGGCTGCTCACGTGCATCCCTGGGCCAGTGCGTCGGCGCGCGAGGACGCGGGGGAGGCGTTGGCCGCTCGCTGCGACGCCTCTGCAGCACGCGACGCTTTGGAGCAGACCCAGCATCAATACGTCGCCGTCGGGGCTGAGCGCGACGCCGCTCGCGTCCGGCGCCGCCTGCGCCGGCTGGCCAGCCTTCGCAACGGTCGACCCGTGTCGGGCTGGACCGCGCTCACCAGCACAGAGCGACGGGTCGCGCGGGTCGTTGCCGAGGGCCTGAGCAATCCACAGGTGGGGAAGCGGCTCTTCCTCTCGCGGCACACCGTCGACTTCCATCTGCGTCAGATCTTCCGCAAGCTCTCGATTCATTCGCGCGTGGAGCTCACTCGCTATGTGATCGAGTGCGACCCCAACTGAGCGGTTCGCTGCAGGATTTCGCGCGACCGCGATGACGTGCGCGCCGCCGTCTGACGGACGCGCTGTTACGGCAGGACCAGGGCGACGATGCGAGCGAGCAGGTCGTCGTCGATGGGCAGCCCGGACAGGGCGTGGTGCCACAGGAAGGCGGCGGGCGCCTCGGCGATGAGCTCGACGTCGGTGTCTCCGGGGAGCTCGCCACGTTCGATGGCGCGGCGCACGAGGTGTTGGATGTGCACACGCTTCCTGCCGATAACAGATCGCGTGAACTCCCCGTCGAGCTCGGGGTTCCGGAAGCGCTCGACCGCGAACATGGTGAGCAGCTTCCCCTCCGGGCCGCGGAGCCGGTCGGCCAGCGGCTGCATCATGGCGATGAGGTCGGCGCGCAGATCGCCGGTGTCCGGGAGATGGTCGTCCATCTGCGCGCTGCACCGCATGGCCTCCACGACCAGCGCCGCCTTGTCGGCATACCGTCGGTAGACAGTGGCCTTGGCCACGCCCGCGAGCGCAGCCACGCCCTCCATGCTCACGCCCGCGTAGCCCTCGCTGACAAAGGCATCGAGGGTGGCCTGCAGGATGGCGGCGTCGCACGCGGGATCGCGCGGGCGGCCGGCGCGCTGTCGCTGTGTCACCGCGTCGACCGTCATCGGGCCGCCGCCACCGGCTCGGCCGCCGCCGCAGACGGCGTGTCCTCGTAGTCCTGGCCGCGTGCGGGCAGGAACAGGGCCACGCCGACGGCCGCCGCCGCCGTCACCCCGGCCGCGACGGGTCCGATGAGATGCAGGCCGCTCACGAAGCTGTCGCCGGCCGCAGTGAGGATGCGGCCCGCGTACGGCTGGGCGGCACCGCCGTGCCGGGCGATGCCCACGGCCTGTCCGACGTTGTCGCGCACCTGGGCGACGAGCGGGCCCGGCAGACCCGCCACCTTGCCCGTCATGGCGCTGGTGAAGTGGCTGGCCATCAGCGACCCGAACACGGCGACACCGATGGCGCCGCCCATCTGCCGGGTCGTGTCGTTCACTGCGGAGCCGACGCCGGTTTTGGCCCGCGGGAGCGACCCCATGATCGACTCCGTGCAGGGCGCCATCACGTTGGCCATGCCGAGCCCCATGATCATGGTGATGGCGATGATGTGCAGGGCGTGGACGTGGGGCTGGAAGGTCGTGAACAGCAGGAACGACGTGGTGACGATGAGCAGACCGGTGGTGACGACCTTCTTGGTGCCGAAGCGTTGCACCCAGACGCTCGAAAGTGGCGCGAACACCATGAGCGTCGCGGCCTGGGGCAGCAGGACCGCGCCCGCCTTCACCGTCGAGTAGCCGAGCACCGACTGCAGGTACTGCGTGAGCAGGAACAGGGTGCCGAACAGCGACAGGAACACCAGGGTGATGGCGCCGCTGGCCGCGCTGAAGCGCGGGTTCTCGAAGAAGTGCATGTCGAGCATGGGATGGGTGGTGCGCAGCTCCCAGACGAAGAAGGCGGCGAGCACGGCCAGTCCGACCGCGAAGCCCAGCAGGATGGTGCCCGACGTCCACCCGTGGCTCGGCGCTTCGATGACGGCCCACAGGATGGAGCCGAGGGAGGCGATCGACAGCAGCGCGCCGAGGGGATCGAGGGCACCGTGGGACGGGTCGCTCGACTCGGGCACGAGCAGGAACCCCAGCACGAGTCCGGCGATGACGATCGGCACGTTGACGATGAACACCGAGCCCCACCAGAAGTGCTCGAGCAGGAACCCGCCCGTGATGGGACCGAGGCCGATGCCGAGGGCAGACACGCCGGCCCAGACGCCGATGGCCTTGCCCCGTTCGGCCGGGTTGGTGAAGACGTTGGTGATGATCGACAGGGTCGACGGCATGATGCACGCGCCGCCGATGCCCATGAGCGCCCGCGTGAAGATCAGCATGTTGGCCGACGACGCGAAGGCCGACAGCGCCGACCCCGCGCCGAACAGCGCGAGCCCCGACGCCAGGAGCCGGTAGCGGCCGAAGCGGTCGCCCAGCGCCCCGGCCGTCAGGAGCAGTCCTGCGAACACGAGCACGTAGGCGTCGACGATCCACTGCAGCTGGCTCGCGGTGGCGCCGAGCCCCCCCTGGTTGGTGGGATGGGCCAGCGTTGGGATGGCCACGTTGAGGATCGTGTTGTCCAGCGTGATCACGATGAGGCTGATGCACAGGACGAGGAGGGTCAGCCATCGCCGCCGGTAGACGGAGTCGGGGTCACGGAGGGCGTCTCGCATGTGCCGTTTCTAGACGGTAGCGAATCGAAACGCAAGCGTCTCGTATCTGGACCCGGCCCTTTGTCCCGGTTCCGGCTAGCAATGGCGCGTGCGCGAGATCCGTTCGTGGCTGATGGACATGGACGGCGTGCTGGTCCGGGAGGAGCTCGCCATCCCCGGGGCCGCACGGTTCGTCGGCCGCCTCACCGAGCTCGGCATCCCGTTCCTCGTCCTCACCAACAACTCGATGTACACCCGCCGCGACCTCGCGGCTCGCTTGCGCACGAGCGGTCTGGACGTGCCGGAGACCGCCATCTGGACCTCGGCCAACGCGACGGCGCGCTTCCTCGAGGACCAGCGGCCCAACGGCACCGCCTTCGTCGTCGGTGAGGCGGGTCTGACGACGGCGCTGCACGCGGCGGGCTACACGCTGACCGAGACGGCGCCCGACTACGTGGTGCTCGGGGAGACGCGCACGTACAGCTTCGAGCGCATCGCCCGCGCCATCCGCCTCGTCGCCGCGGGGGCCAGGTTCATCGCCACCAACCCGGATGCGACGGGACCCACGCCCGACGGACCGTTGCCCGCGACCGGTTCGGTTGCCGCGCTGATCAGCAAGGCGACGGGGGTCGAGCCCTACTTCGTGGGCAAGCCCAACCCACTGATGATGCGATCGGCGCTGAACGCCATCGACGCCCACTCCGAGACCGCCGCCATGGTCGGCGACCGCATGGACACCGATGTCGTGTCCGGCCTGGAGGCGGGCATGCACACCGTGCTCGTGCTCACCGGGCTGACGACCCGCGCCGAGGCCGAGCGCTTCCCGTACCGTCCGTCGCGCATCGTCGACTCGGTGGCGGATCTCGTCGCGGAGCTGGGCTGACGGTGGACACGTTCGGACGCCGGGGCTTCCTCAAAGCGGCTGGCGGCATCGGGCTGCTCGCCCTCGTACCGGCGGCGCGGTTGCGGGCGTTGGCCGCGAGCGCGCCCGCGGCCGGACAACCGGGTCGGTTCCTCACCGCCCACGAGCTCGACACGCTGCGGGCGGTGACGGCCCGACTCCTGCCCGGGCCGCCCGACGATGTCGATCCCGGCGCAGTGGAGGCGGGGGCGGCCGAGGCCATCGACCTGTTCCTCGCCGCGTTCACGGTGGAGCCGCCGCTGATCCACGCGGGTGGGCCCTACTCCAACCGCGCTGGTGCGTCCCACGACGACCTCGCCGACTTCGTGGCCCTCGACCGGCTGGCCGAGCTGGGCTGGCGCATTCGGCTCGAGGGCTCCCTCGGCCTCCCCGGCCGTGAGTTCGCGGGGCCGGTGCGGGGCCTGCAGCAGATCTATCGCGAGGGTCTGGCCCACCTCGACGAGCGGGCCGCACCGGCCGCCTTCACCGACCTGCCCGGGCCGCTGCAGGACCTCGTCCTCCAGGACCAGAGCGACGACGCGGTGCAGGAGCTGGTCGGGGCGGCGCTGACCGACACGCTGCACGCGGTCTACGGGCCGCCCGAGTACGGCGGCAACCGCGACCTCGTCGGATGGCAGCCCATCGGTTGGCGGGGCGACGTCCAGCCGCGCGGATACACGGCGGCGGAGGTGAGCGAGCCGGATCCGTCTGGCGGGACCGTCATGAGCCGCGCCGCTGCCGCGCGTGCCCTGGCCCGGTTCATGCCGGCGGCCGCCGCCGCTGCCCACCCGCCGCCCACGACGCGGTGGTGGGGCTGATGGCCAAGCAGTCGGTGCTGATCGTCGGCTCGGGCGCGGGTGGAAGCGTCGCGGCGTGGGAGCTGGCGCGCGCGGGCCATCCCGTCGTCGTCATGGAGAAGGGCCGCAACCTCCTGCCCGGGCTCGGGTCGAAGGATGGACTCGGTCCCAGCCTCTTCGGCAACGACGAGGTGAAGGCCGAGCGCTACTTCGAGAACCAGGACCCCAACCTCGAGCCCCGCAGCGCCCGCACGCAGCAGGAGGCGTCCGACGGGGTGGACCGCTCGTACGTGGGCGACGTGAACGACCTGCCGACGACGGTCGGTGGCGGCACGATCCACTGGGACGCCAAGATCCCGCGGTTCTGGCGGCAGGACTTCAAGGGCTTCAGCCTCTACGGTCCGGTGCCCGACGCCAACGTGGCGGACTGGCCGCTCACCTACGACGAGCTGGCCCCGTTCTACGACGAGATCGAAGCGCGCATCGGCGCCCAGGGCGACGTGGCGACGATGCCGGCCCGCACCCTCGAGCAGGCCCCGCGCGGTGCCTTTCCGATGCCACCCAACCCGCCGATGTACGTCGGGAAGCTGATGGCCCAGGGGGCTGCCGCCCTCGGGTACACGGCCTACCCGTTCCCGATGGCGGTGAACTCGCAACCCTTCGACGGCCGTCCTGCGTGCAACTCCTGCGGGTTCTGCAGCGGCTTCGGATGTCCGATCAACGCGCGGGGCGGCGCCGCGGTGTCGTTCCTGCACCACGCCCTGCAGGCGGGCGCCGAGCTCCGCACACGCTGCTTCGTCCATCGCATCGAGCTGGCCCCGGGTGGCACGCGAGCCATTGGCGTCGCCTACCTCGACGAGCATGGTGTGGAGCGGCACGAGCGGGCCGACGTGGTCGTGCTCGCGCCGTCCGCCATCGAGACGGCGCGGCTGTGCCTGTTGTCCTCCACCGCGGAGCACCCGCACGGCCTCGGCAACCGATCGGACCAGCTGGGCCGCAATCTGATGTTCCACTACTTCACGATCGCGGGCGCCTTCTTCGCCGAGAGCCCACACGCGTGGCGGGGCCCGAGCACGACGTTCGTCATCGACGACTTCGTCGGTCCCGACGTCGTGCCCGCTGCGTCGGCCGCCGGGCTGCCGTATCTGAAGGGCGGGATCTGCGAGACGGGCGGCACGCCCACGCCGGGGCCGATCTCCGAGGCCGAGTTCTACCTCACCGCGCCCAACGCCTGGGGCGTCGCCTTGAAGGAGCTGATGCGCACGTCGGCGTGGCGCGGGCACATCGCCGGCCTGTCGATGGTGGGGGAGGACATGCCCCAGGAGGCCAACCGCGTCGACCTGGACCCCGGGCTGCGTGACGTCTACGGCTACCCGGTGCCCCGCGTCACCCACTCGTCGCACCGCTTCGAGCAGGTCGCGTCGCTGTACTACGGGCCGAAGCTGGCAGCCCTGTCCGGCGCCGCGCCGGGCGCGCTCGGCTCGTCGTTCATCCCCATCGCCACGGTGTCGGAGGTGACGGGCGGGTCATCGAGCACCGCGGGTGGTCCTGCCGCGACCGCGCACATCATGGGCACGGCGCGCATGGGCGACGACCCCTCGCGCTCGGTGGTGGACCGATGGGGTCGCATGCACGAGCTCGACAACGTGTACGTCGCCGACGGCTCGGTGTTCGCCTCGTCCGGCGGATTCAACCCGACGCTCACGATCATGGCCCTGTCGCTGCGCATGGCGCGCCACCTCGCCGGCGGCGAATCGGCCGCGCAGCCCGGACGGCTGGCCGCCACGGGTGGGCGTGAGGACGCCAGCCTGGCGATCGGCCTCGGCGCGGCAGCCGCCGCGCTCGTCAGTCGCCGTTGGTCGGCGCCCGGAGGTGGTACGGAACCGAGGTGACCACGGTTCCCGATCGGCCCAGCAGGGCGAACTTGAGGGCGAGGGCGCTCTGGTTGTGCAGCACGTTCTCGTACCAGCGCTCGACGACGAACTCCGGGATGATCACGGTGATGGTGTCGTTGTTCCAGCGCGCGTCGAGCTCGTCGAGGTAGGCCTCGACCGCGTCGACGAGCTCGCGGTACGGCGAGCTCACGATCTCGAGCGGTACGTCGAGTCGGTACTCCTCCCACTGCCGCTCCATCTCGAGCTGGTCGTGTTCGTCGTAGGAGATGTATACGGCCGCGAGGTGGTTGGGGCGCAGTGACTTGGCGTAGGCCAGGGCCTTGACCACGCCGCGGTGAATGCGTCCGACCAGCACGACCACGGTGTGGTTGAGCGCCTCGGCCTTGATCTCGTCGGGGCGGATGGCGATGGCCTTCGACACGCGGTCGTAGTGGCGGCGCACGGCGAGGAACAGCAGGCAGATCAGGGGCACGACGACCAGCGGCACCCACGCTCCGCTCGTGAACTTGGTGCTGGCGACGACCAGCAGCACGACGAAGGTCACCGCTGCTCCGAGTCCGCTGATGAACGCTCCACGTCTCCACCCCGGCGCGCGCCGCCGCTGCTGATACCGCACCATGCCGAACTGGCTCAGGGTGAACGAGGTGAACACGCCCACTGCGTACAGCGGGATGAGGGCGGTCACGATGCCCCCGAAGGCGATGATCAAGGCTGACGCGGCGACGGCGAGGAACACGATGCCGTTGGAGAAGACGAGGCGGTCGCCCTGGTTGGCGAACTGTCGAGGCAGGAAGCCGTCCCTCGCGATGATCGAGGACAGCCGCGGGAAGTCGGCGTAGGCGGTGTTGGCGGCGAGGGTGAGGATGCCAGCAGTCGCGAACTGCAGCACGACGTACAGCGCCCCCTGGCCGAAGACGGCCCGGCCCAGCTGCGAGAGCACCGTCTCGTGGTGTGTCGGCACGGGGCCGAGGTGGTGGGCGAGGATGGCGGTGCCGAGGAAGAGCGATCCGAGGATGATCGCCATCCACGTGAGGGTGGCCGCCGCGTTCTTGGATTCAGGCCGGCGGAAGGCGGGCACGCCGTCGGCGATGGCCTCGATGCCGGTGAGGGCGACGGCGCCGGACGAGAAGCCCTTCAGCAGCAGGAACAGTCCGAGGTTGCCGCCCGAGAGTGCGCCTTCGAAGTGGAGGTCGCCGTGGACGGGCTCGATGTGGCCGAAGAAGGTCCGCAGCAGCCCCCAGACGACGAGGGTGCCGATGCTCAAGATGTAGATGTACGTCGGCACCGCGAAGATGCGCCCCGACTCCTTGATGCCGCGGAGGTTGGCCAAGGTGATGATCGCGATGAGGGCCAGGGCGAGCGGGACGCGATGGTCCTGCAAGCTGCGGAACGACGGGATGGACACGATGGCGGCCACGCCGGCCGAGATCGACACCGCCACGGTGAGGATGTAGTCGACGAGGATCGACGAGCCCGCCACCAGCGAGGGCACCCGTCCGAGGTTCTCGCGGCTGACGACGTACGAGCCACCGCCCTGCGGGTAGGCGAAGATCGTGCGGCGGTACGACGTCACGACGATGGCGAGCAGCACCGCGACGGCGATGGCGATGGGGATGAGCTTGTTGAGTCCGAGGGTGAGACTCGACGTGCCGAGGGCGATGACGAAGAGGATCTCCTCGGTCGCGTAGGCGGTCGACGAGATGGCGTCCGAGGAGAAGACGGCGAGGGCGATGACCTTGGGGATGCGCTGGTGCTCCTGCTCGGAGCTGGCCAGCGGCCGGCCGACGAGCACGCGCTTGGCGACGGTGAACATGGTCGCTACTGGCTCAGCTGGGCGCGGATCATGGCGGCCGCGTCGGAGACGACGGCGGCCAGACGCTGCACGCCGTCGGGACCGGGCACGGGCCGGCCCTGGGTGAGCAGCAGGAGTTGATGGTGATCGACGTCGCCGAACCGGAGCAGCTCGGCGAGACCGTCGAGCAGGTACAGCAGCGCCTCCCCGTCGCTGTCGGCCAGCACGAGGATGCGGTCGGGCGCCGCGGGACGCCCGATCATGGCGTGCGCGCGCGTGCGCGCGGGCCACGAAGGGTCATGGAGACCTCCGAGCTCAGAGCCCGCGGCGAACGCGCGGGCTGTCCGTCAGTGGACGAGCGGGAGGGGTGGTGCCCGTTCCTGGGCCGCGCCGCGCCCAGCGACACGCCGTCGGCTGTCGTGTGCGGTCGCGGCCAGGCTGACCGCGAGCAGGACAGTGGCGAGCGCGAGGGTGCGGGCGGCGGGGTCACCGACGGACCGGTCAGCGCGTCGGGTGGTCTTGCCCCACAGCTCGAGGGGCCTGCCCTCGACCGGGCGCAGGGCGCCCTGGGCGGCGACCACGACGGGGCTGGCGACGAAGCGGGACTGGACGTCGCTCATGTCGCGCACCGATTGGGCCGCGGCGAGGACGCCGGCCACGCCGATGAACGCCACCGCGGCGAGTGCCGTCAGTCGACGGCCCTGCGACATGAGGCGGCAGGTTATCGGTGCACGCCCCGCAGGCCCGCCCACGCCAGGTCGGCGATGCGGCTCGCCACCTCTTCGGGGTCGAGGTCGAGTCCTGCGCCGACCCAGTGGCGCCCCGTCCCCTCGGCCAGCCCGACGATGCCGTTGGCGAGCAGGCGGCGGTGACCCTCGTCGATGTCCGCCTCGATCAGCGCGGCGATGGCATCGGCGATGGCCTCCTCCACCCGGCGCACGGCGCTGGAGAACTGACGGTCGCGTCGGGCGCCGCTGCCGAAGAGGAGCCGGAACGCGGAGCGCTGTTCCCGGACGAACCGGAAGTAGGCGGTGAACCCCGCCTCGACCTGGTCCCGTGGGCCGGACGCGGCGGCGGTGGCCTTGGTGATGGCGTCGAGGAGCTGGCCGCCCACGTCGTCCAGGATCTCGAGGTAGAGCTCACGTTTCGACCGGAAGTGCTGATAGAGGACAGGTTTGGTCACGCCCGCCGCCTCGGCGATCTCGTCCATCGAGGTGCGGTGGAACCCCTCGGCCGCGAACACGTCGAGGGCGACGTCGAGCAGCTGACGGCGCCTGGCAGCGGCGGGGAGTCGGGCCGGACGAGGCATGGTTACTCAACGGTAACAATCGTCACAGCAGGAATCCCGGAGGCGATGGCGAAATCTGGGGTCATGAGGCCGCCCAAGACAGCGCCGGCGAACGACAGCCGGCGCCCACCCGAGCCCATCCGGCCCCTGCCGGCGCGCCGGACGGGCATCACGCTGCTGGCCGTCAAGGTCCGCCGCTCCCGCTACCGCCGCAGCGACCTCAGCGGCTGGTAGCCGCCGCCCGGCGCCCGCCGTATCCTCCGACGAGTAGCTCCGCCCTTCCCCGCCACGCAGTGAGTGGTTGCTGCGCGCCGCTGTCCTGCTTTGGGCAATTCGGCGTACACGAACCGCTCAATCCGGGGAGCGAGCGATGCGAACGATCTGCACGTTGGACGATCTCGAGGTGCGCGGAGTGTCGCGCCGGGCGCGGGCGCGGGGGTGGCGCCGCATCGGGCAGGGCGTCTACGCCGAGGGCCGCGAGCCACCGACCGCGACGGATCGTGCCATCAGCGTCCTGGTCGCGAGCGGCGGCGTTGCGAGTGGGCGTCTGGCCGGGGCGATGCTCGGGCTCGACAGCGTCGAGCTGAAGGGACCGGACGTGACCGTCGCGCCGGGGTCGAGCAACGACCGACCAGGTGTGCGTCGTAGGAGGCTGGCGGAAACGGCGGTCGTCGTTGTGAGCGGTTTTCGGTGCACGAGTGGCCTTCAGACTCTCTGCGATCTCGCCGCCGAGCTCGACGACCTCGTCTGGGAGCAGGCGCTCGAGTCGGCGCTGCGCATGCGACTCGTCTCGGTCGCCGACATCGAGCACGCCGTGACCGGTACACGAGGCGCGGCCCGCATGCGACGTGTGCTGGCGCTGCGGCCACCCGGCGCGCCGCCGACCGAGAGTCTGCTCGAGACGCTGATGGTGCAACTCGCGAGAATGGTGCCCGACCTACCGCCGCCCGACCGGCAGGTCGAGATCCTCAACGACGCGGGCGACTTCGTTGCCCGGATCGATCTGGCCTGGCCGGCCTTCGGGCTGTTCGTCGAGCTCGACGGCCAGCACCACGCGGGCCAGCCCGTCTACGACGCCCGCCGCGAAACCGCCGTCGTGGCCGCGACGGGCTGGCTGGTCGGGCGGTTCACGTGGCGGGAGGTCGTCGACCTCCCGGCTACGACTGCGCGGAGGCTTGCTGCCCTTGCTGGCCAGGCCCGGAAGCGGCCGATCAGTACTCGATGACGGTGCGGGCGACCTCGCCCGTCTTCATGGCGTCGAAGGCCTCGTTGACCTGGTCGAGGGAGATGGTGCGGGAGATGAGCTCGTCGAGCTTGAGGTCGCCCTTCTTGTAGAGCTCGATCAGCTTGGGAACGTCCTTCTGCACGTTGGACGAGCCGTACCAGCAGCCCTTGATGGTCTTCTCGGCCAGCACCACGCCGAAGAAGGCGGGCAGGGTGACCATGGCATCCATCTTGGGGACGCCGACGAGGATGGCCTGGCCGCCCCGGCGGGTCATGGTGATGGTCTGGTCGATGGTCTGTTGCAAGCCGATGACCTCGAAGGCCACGTCGGCGCCCCGCTGACCGGTCATCTCCATCACCTGCGAGACGGCGTCGGACTGCGACGCGTTGATCGTGGCCGTGGCGCCGAACTCCTTGGCCATCTGCAGCTTGGTCTCGTTCATGTCGATGGCGATGATCTCGCCCGCGCCGGCGATGCGGGCGCCCTGGATCACGTTGAGCCCGACGCCGCCGCAGCCGACGACCGCCACCGTGTCGCCCTTGCGGATGTTGGCCGTGTTCATCGCCGCACCCGTGCCGGTGAGCACGCCGCAGCCGATGAGTGCGGCGATCTTCATGTCCAGGTCGTCGGGGATCTTCACCGCGCCGCTGGCCGGGATGATGCTCACCTCGGAGAACGTGCCCGACGCCGCCATCTGGAACAGCGGCGCGCCCTGGGACGTGAAGCGGGTGGTGCCGTCGAGCAGGCCGCCCGTTGCAAGGGCGGCGTTGGCGCCCTCGCACAGGTACCCCTGGTCGCGGTTGCAGAAGAAGCAGTCGCCGCACTGCGGGACCCACGAGACGATGATGTGGTCGCCCGGCTTCAGATCGGTGACGCCCTCGCCGACCTCCTCGACGATGCCGGCACCCTCGTGACCGAGCACGATGGGCGCGGCGGCCATCATCGTGCCGTTCTGCATGGACAGGTCCGAATGGCACACGCCCGAGGCGCCCATGCGGATCTTGATCTCGCCCGCGCGGGGCGCTTCGACCTCGATGTCCTCACGGATCTCGAGCGGCTGGTCGATTCCCGTCATCACTGCGGCCTTGACCATCGTGCTTCTCCCTCGGAACGTGCGTGTGGGAGCAGCACCCTACCCCTGCTGTCTGTCTTCTTTCTCGGCGGCGCGGACGGCGTAGCCCAAGATGATGGCCGGGAGCAGCACCAGGGTGGTGGCGACCAGCGCCGCCACCACGATCACGAGCGACGCGGCCGGGAAGCCGGTCAGCGCGCCCGCGAAGAACGCGACCACGGCCGCGATGAGCAGCGCGTACCCGACCCGTTGCCCGCCGGCCGCCATCTTGGCCAGCCGGGCCCGCCGCTCGAGGACCGGGTCGTGCCCCGGATCGGACGCCACCGACACCGTGCTAGCAGGAGCGGAAGGTGCCGCCCCGGCTACCGTCGGCACCATGGCCCGAGCGACGCTTGCTAGCGAGCAATCGTGACAGACGAGGTCCTCTACGAGGTCACCGGTCACGTCGCCACGGTCACCATCAACCGGCCCGAGCGCCGCAACTCCATGTCGTGGGGGGTCATCACGGGACTCCGCGACGCCGTCGCCCGGGCCAAGGCCGACGCCGAGGTCCGCGTCGTCGTGATCACCGGAGCGGGCGACAAGGCCTTCTGCGCCGGGGCCGACCTCACCGGGATGCGGTCGGACACGTCGTTCGTCGAGGTGCACGACGCCCGCGGCGAGCTGGCCCGTCTGTTCAACGAGATGTACGAGCTCGGCAAGCCGACCGTCGCCCGCGTCCGGGGCTACGCGCTGGCGGGCGGGTTCGGGCTGGCCTTGGCCTGCGACATGGTCGTCGCGGCCGAGGACGCGCAGTTCGGCACGCCCGAGATCAACGTGGGGCTGTGGCCGTACATGATCACGGTGCCGCTCCTGCGGTCGATGCCTCCCAAGAAGGTGCTCGAGCTGATGGTCACGGGTCGGCGGGTCGACGCGGCCGAAGCGGACCGCATCGGGTTCGTGACGCGCGTCGTCCCGGTCGACGAGCTGGACGCAGCGACGGACGAGCTCACCGCCAACCTCGCCTCCAAGTCGCCCGCGATCATGAAGCTCGGACGCGACTCGTTCTACGCGGTCCTCGACCTCCCGGCGCGCGAGGCCCTGCAGCTCCTGCACCCGCTGCTCACCATCACGTCGATGTCCGAGGACACGGCCGAAGGGATCGCAGCCTTCGCCGAGAAGCGCGAGCCCCAATGGAAGGGGAGGTGACGTGACGGACGATCCGGCACTGCACGACTGGAAGCCGCTCGTCGAGGACCTCCAGGCCCGGCGCGATCAGGCCTACGCCATGGGCGGTCCCGAGCGGATCGAGCGCCAGCGCTCGCTGGGCAAGTGGCCGGTGCGCGAGCGCATCGAGACCCTGCTCGACCCCGGCACCTTCGTCGAGTACGGCCTGCTGGCCGATTCCATGGACCCGGGCCTGCAGGCCGACAAGGGTTACCTGGCGGCCGACGGCATGGTGGCGGGCGTGGGCGAGATCGACGGACGCCGGGTGGCGGTGTGCGCGTACGACTTCACCGTCATGGCGGGCTCGATGGGCGCGGTCGGCGAGCACAAGACGGCGCGCATGCGCGAGCTGGCACTGCGCCAGCGCATCCCCATCGTGTGGCTGCTCGACTCGGCCGGCGCCCGCATCCAGGCCACCAGCGGGTCCACGTTCGCGGCCGCCGGTGCGCTGTTCCGCGAGCAGGTGACGCTGTCCGGCGTCGTGCCTCAGGTGGCGGCCATGCTCGGGCACTGCGCGGCGGGCACCGCCTACATCCCCGCGTTGGCCGACTTCATCCCCATGGTCAAGGGCAACAGCTCGATGGCCCTCGGCGGCCGGCACCTGGTGAAGGCGGCGACGGGCGAGGACGTCACCGAGGAGGAGATGGGCGGCTCGGCCGTGCACACCAAGGTCAGCGGCGTCGCCGACCTCGAGGTGGCCGACGACGCCGACTGCCTGCAGACCATTCGGCGCTACCTGTCGTTCTTCCCGTCGAACAACACCGAGGCGCCGCCGGTGAAGGTGGCGGAGGACCCCGTCGACCGTCGGGTCGAGGAGCTCTACGACATCGTCCCCACCGCGCCCCGCCGTGCGTACGACATGTACAAGGTCATCGAGCACATCGTCGACGACGGCGAGTACTTCCCCATGAAGCCGGAGTGGGCCAAGAACGTCATCACCGCCTTCGCCCGCTTCGGCGGCCAGCCCGTCGGCATCGTGGCCAGTCAGCCCAAGGTGCTCGGGGGCACCCTCGACGTGAACTCGGCCGACAAGGCCGCCCGCTTCGTCTGGCTGTGCGACGCCTTCGGCATCCCGCTGGTGTTCCTCCAGGACGTGCCCGGCTTCATCGTGGGCTCGGCCGTCGAGAAGCAGGGCATCATCCGTCACGGCGCCAAGATGCTGTTCGCCATCTCGGAGGCCACCGTTCCCAAGGTCACCGTGGTCCTGCGCAAGGCCTACGGCGCCGGCTACTTCGTGATGAACGGCACCGCCTACGAGGCCGACTACATCGCGGCGTGGCCCACCGCCGAGATCGCCGTCATGGGCCCGGACGGGATGGTCAACATCATCATGCGCAAGCAGCTGGAGGCGATCCCCGAGGGCAAGGAACGGAACGACGCCCGCATCGCCATGGCCGAGGAGCTGCGCAAGAACATCGACCCGTACATCGCGGCCGGACACGCCCAGGTCGACGACATCATCGACCCGGCAGAGACCCGTGTCGCGATCTGCCGCGGGCTGTCCGTGTCACGCACCAAGACCGTGCAGCGCCCCTGGCGCAAGCACGGCGTCCTTCCCGTCTAGGAGACTTGCGACATGGCCGTTCCCAAGCGCGCGCTCATCACCGGGGTCACCGGCCAGGACGGCTCGTACCTGGCCGAGCTCCTGCTCGACAAGGGCTACGACGTCATCGGCGTCGCTCGCCGCTCCAGCACGGTGAACTTCGAGCGCATCTTCCACATCCAGGACCGCCTCACGCTCGCCACTGGCGACCTGCTCGACGAGGTGTCCATCATCAACCTGCTGCGTGAGCACCAGCCCAGCGAGGTCTACAACCTGGCCGCGCAGTCGTTCGTCCCGACCTCCTGGACGCAGTCGGTCCTCACCGGCGAGGTCACCGCGCTGGGTGTGACGCGTGTGCTCGACGCCATCCGTACGGTCGACCCCGAGATTCGCTTCTACCAGGCCAGCTCCAGCGAGATGTTCGGCAAGGTCGTCGAGGTTCCCCAGCGCGAGACCACTCCTTTCTATCCCCGGAGCCCGTACGGAGTGGCCAAGGTGTACGGCCACTGGATCACCGTGAACTACCGCGAGTCCTACGGCCTGCACGCGTCGAGCGGGATGTTGTTCAACCACGAGAGCGAGCGGCGGGGTCTCGAGTTCGTGACCCGCAAGATCAGTTACGGCGTGGCTCGCATCAAAGAGGGGCTGGAGGAGAAGCTCCACCTCGGCAACCTCGACTCGCAGCGCGACTGGGGCTACGCGGGCGACTACGTGCGCGCCATGTGGCTCATGCTGCAGGAGGACGAGGCCGACGACTACGTCATCGCCACCGGCGAGACCCACTCGGTGCGCGAGTTCTGCGAGGTGGCCTTCGCCCACGCCGGGCTCGACTACAAGGACCACGTCGTCGTCGACGAGAAGTTCTTCCGGCCCGCCGAGGTCGACCTGCTCGTCGGTGACGCGTCGAAGGCCCGCGACAAGCTGGGCTGGCATCCCGACGTGAGCTTCCAGCAGCTGGCCCAGCTCATGGTCGACGCCGACATCGAGCTCGTCCAGTGGCAGAAGATGAGCGGCGGCCGCCACCGCCCCTGAACCGCGTCCAACCCAGCCCGTCTCGAGGAAATGGGGTACCGAATCGGTACCCCATTTCCTCGAGACGTGGGATTCAGGCCTCGGGGTGGTCGGGGTCGGGGAGGAGGAGGTCCCAGCGGTCGAGGCAGTCCT
>JBEEFP010000051.1:0-59077 GCA_041166085.1 Actinomycetota bacterium | reverse complement strand
AGATCCTGCTCGGCATCATCCCGGGCGGGGGCGGCACCCAGCGGCTCGCGCGCCTGGTCGGTCCCTCCCGGGCCAAGAAGCTCATCCTCACCGGCCACCAGATCGACGCCCAGGAGTCGCTCGACTGGGGCCTGGTCGACCGCATCGTCGCGAAGGACGAGGTGCTCGACACCGCCCTCGAGTTCGCGGGCGCGCTGGCACAGGGAGCCCTCCTCGCCCAGGCGGCGGCCAAGCGCGCCGTCGACGAGGGCTTCGAGGGCACCCTCGAGGACGGCCTGTCCCTCGAGCAGGAGCTCTTTGCCCAGGTCTTCGAGACCGACGACGCCAAGGCGGGCGTCACGTCCTTCCTCGAGAACGGCCCCGGGAAGGCCACCTTCACAGGCCGCTAGCGAGCCGCCTCGAGACGCGCAGGGGAGTTGGGGCGCGAAGAGTTACAGAGCCCAGGCCACGCAGCCGAGCTCGACGGGCGTGACGAGGTCGGGGTGGTGGGGGACGGCGCGGACGGTGTAGCCGTACCGGCCGCCGCGGTCGAGCTCGAAGGTGGCGGTGTACCGGGCGTGGCCGTCGTCGTCGGCAGCGCCGGCCATGGTCATCGCGACGGTGACGCGGTCGACCAGCTCGTCGGACAGGCCAACCGCGCCGTGCACGAGCTCGACGGTGATGTCGTCGGGCGACAGGCCGCCGAGGGACACGACCGCGTCCACCGTGCGCTTGGCGCCGAGGTCGCCGACGCCATCACCGTCGTCCGAGGACACCGAGTCGATGTGCACGTCGGACCACGCGGCCCGCACCTTCTGCTTCCACGCGGCCAGGGCGCGCGCCCGCTCGTAGGACGACCCCGACAGCGCGTCGGCGCCGCCCGCGGTCGGCTCGTACATGTCGAGCACGTAGTCCTTGACCATGCGCGTGGCGACGACCTGGGGCCCGAGTGTGCGCAACGAGTGGCGCACCCGCTCGATCCAGCGGCGCGGGACGCCGTCCTCCTCGCGGTCGTAGAACAGCGGCACCACCTGGTGCTCGAGGATGTCGAAAAGTGACGCCGCCTCCAACGCGTCGCGGCGGGTCAGGTCCTCGAGGTCCTCGGCCGACGAGATGGCCCAGCCGTTGCGACCGTCGAACATCTCGTCCCACCAGCCGTCGAGGATGGACAGGTTGAGGGCGCCGTTGAGGGCGGCCTTCTCACCGGACGTGCCGCACGCTTCCTGGGGTCGGCGCGGGACGTTGAGCCACACGTCGCAGCCCTGGTACATCGTTCGGGCGACGGAGATGTCGTAGTCGGGCACGAACGTGAAGCGCGTGCGCACGTCTGCATCGCGCGAGAACTGCACGATCTCGCTGATCATCTGCTTGCCCAGGTCGTCGGCCGGGTGGGCCTTGCCCGCGAAGATCATCTGCACGGGCCGGTCGGGATCGGTGAGCAGCTTCTCGAGCCGCTCGGGCTGGGACAGCAGCAGCGTGGCCCGCTTGTACGCCGCGAAGCGGCGAGCGAAGCCGATGGTGAGCACGTTGGGGTCGAGGATCTCCTCGCGCAGACGGCCGCGCACGAACCCGACCAGGCGCTCGCGTGCCTGCTCCCGGCCCCGCCACAGCTCCTCGTCGGGCGCGTTGTCGATGCGCGCCCACTCGTCCGGGCCCGCCTCCTGCCACGCCGGGACGAGATGACGACTGAGAAGGTCGTTGATCTCCGGCGACACCCACGTGTGGGCGTGCACGCCGTTGGTCACCGAGCCGATGGGCACGTCCTGCACGTCCGCGTCCTGCCAGAGCGGATGGAACATGTTCCTGCTGACGTCGCCGTGCAGCTTGGACACGCCGTTCGAGCGCGACGCGAGCCGCAGCCCCATCACCGCCATGTTGAACGGGGCGTCGCCTTCCTCGCCCGGGAAGTGGCCGAGGGACATGAGATCGTCGAAGCCGATCTCGCACTCGGTGGCCCAGCTTCCGAAGTAGCGCTCCATCAGCTCCCGCGGGAACCGGTCGATGCCCGCCGGTACGGGGGTGTGGGTGGTGAAGATGGTGCCGGCCCGCGCTGCCTCCACCGCTTCCGCGAACGACAGCCCGTCGTCGCGCACGAGGCGGCGGATGCGCTCGAGACCGAGGAAGCCGGCGTGACCCTCGTTGGTGTGGAACACCTGGGTCGGCTCGCCCACCGCGTCGAGGGCCCGCACCCCGCCGATGCCGAGCAGGATCTCCTGGCGGATGCGGTGCTCGGGGCCGCCGCCGTAGAGCCGGTCGGTGACGCCGCGCTCGGCGGGGGCGTTCTCGTCGATGTCGGCGTCGAGCAGGTAGAGGCGGGTGCGTCCGACATCGGCGCGCCACACACGCGCGACCAGCGGCGTGCCGGCCAGGTCGACCTCGACCCGAGCGTCGTCCACCGGGGTCAGGGCCATGGCGTGCGGATCGAGGTTCGGGAAGAGCTCCTCCTGCCAGCCCTCGGCCGACAGGCGCTGGCGGAAGTACCCCTGCCGGTACATGAGCCCGACGCCGACGAGGGGCAGACCCAGTCCGCCGGACGCCTTGAGGTGGTCACCCGCCAAGACGCCGAGGCCCCCCGAGTACTGCGGCACCGCCTCGGCGATGCCGAACTCGGGCGAGAAGTAGGCCACCGCTCGCAGGGGACCGCCCTCGCGCTTCTGGAACCAACTCGGCGCCTCCAGGTAGCGCCGGAGGTCGTCGTGGACCTCGCCCAGGAACTCGAGGAAGCTGGTGTCGGCGGCCAGCGCGTCCAGCCGTTCCCGGCTGACCAGGCCGAGCAGCCGGACGGGATCGTGCGACGTGTGGTCCCAGCGGTCAGGATCAACCCAGCGGAAGAGGTCCCGCGTGCGCTCGTCCCACGACCAGCGCAGGTTCATGGCGAGGACTTCCAGCGCCGCCAGCGGCTCCGGCAATCGGGCCCGCACGGTGAAACTCCGCAGAGCTTTCATCGGGCTGGAACGGTAGCGGGCCGTGCGAAGGGGAAAGAATGGTGGGAATGAAGCGGCTGCCAAGGATTGTCATCGACGACATCCGCCCTCGTACCCCGATGGGCGAGCACCCGGCCAAGGCGGTCGAGGGCGAACGGGTGCACGTGAGCGCCGACGTCTTCAAGGACGGGCACGACGTCCTGGCCGCACGGGTGCGCTGGCACCCCGTCGACAAGCCCTCGTGGGACGAGGCGCCGCTCTTCCACGTCGAGAACGACCGCTGGGAGGGTGAGTTCGAGCCCACGACGTTGGGTTCCCACGAGTTCGTGGTCGAGGCCTGGACCGACGCGTGGTCGACGTGGCGCCACAAGACCACGGTGAAGGCCGACGCGGGCCAGGACATCGACATCGAGCTCGAAGAGGGCGCCCTGCTGCTCGAGCGGCGGGCGGCCCAGCTCGACGGCGCCGACGCGGAGGAGCTCCGGCAGGTCGCGGTCCGCCTTCGCGACGCCCAGCTGGCGGCTGCCCTCGACGCCGCGGTGGCCGCGCTGATGGCGGGTCCGCTCACCGACAAGGACGTCACGCAGTCCCGGGCCTACGCGCTCTGGGTCGACCGGGAACGGGCGCTGGTGGGCGCGTGGTACGAGTTGTTCCCGCGGTCCTGTGGCGGCCTGCGAGGAACGGCGGAGCGGCTGCCCGCCATCGCGCGCATGGGCTTCGACGTCCTGTACCTCCCACCCATCCATCCCATCGGGACGACCTTCAGGAAGGGCCGCAACAACACCCTCGATCCGCTGCCCGACGACCCTGGCAGCCCGTGGGCGATCGGCAGTCCCGACGGCGGCCACACCGCCATCGCCCCCGAGCTCGGCACCTTCGAGGACTTCGACGACCTCGTCCGAGTCGCCCACGAGAACGGCATGGAGATCGCCCTCGACTACGCCCTCCAGTGCTCGCCGGACCATCCGTGGGTCAAGGAGCATCCGGCGTGGTTCCACCGCCGTCCCGACGGATCGATCGCCTACGCCGAGAACCCGCCGAAGAAGTACCAGGACATCTACCCGATCAACTTCTGGCCCGAGAAGGAGAAGGACCGCGTCGCGCTGTGGGAGGCGTGTCGCGACGTCTTCTTCTTCTGGATCGGCCACGGCGTGCGCATCTTCCGTGTGGACAACCCGCACACCAAGCCCACCGCCTTCTGGGCGTGGGTCATTCCCGAGGTGCAGCGTGAGCACCCCGACGTCATCTTCCTCGCCGAGGCCTTCACCCGCCCCAAGGTGATGGCCAAGCTGGCCGAGGTCGGCTTCAGCCAGAGCTACACGTACTTCACCTGGCGCACCGAGAAGTGGGAGATCGAGGAGTACCTGGAGGAGGTCGCCCACGGCCCCAAGGCCGACTTCATGCGGCCCAACTTCTGGCCCAACACGCCCGACATCCTCTCGGGGCCGCTGCGCAACGGACCCGTGTCCGCCTTCAAGCAACGCCTGGTGCTGGCCGCCACCTCGGTGCCGTCCTACGGCATCTACAGCGGGTACGAGCTGGGCGAGAACGAACCCGCGTCCGACACGAACGAGGAGTACCTCCACTCCGAGAAGTACGAGGTCAAGCACCGCGACTGGGCCGATCCGACGTCGATCGCGCCGTACATCACTCGCATCAACGCCATCCGCCATCGCCACCCCGCGCTGTGCGGGTTGCGCAACATCACCCTGCAGCACACCGACAACGATCAGATCATCGCCTGGTCGAAGCACTCGGACGACCGGCGCGACATCGTGCTGGTGATCCTGAACCTCGACCCCCGCAACGTGCAGGAATGCACCTTGTCGCTCGACCTCGGCATCCTGGGCCTGCCGTGGGACGCGGCCATCGAGGCCTACGACGAGCTCACCGCCCAGACGTTCGAGTGGTGGGGTCCGCACCACTACATCCGCCTCGACCCTCTGTCCGAGCCGGCCCACGTGCTCGCCCTGCGGGGCTGACGCGTGACGCTCCAAGAGGACCCTCGCTGGTACCAGAAGGCCGTCTTCTACGAGGTTCTGACGCGCGGCTTCTTCGACAACAACGACGACGGGACCGGCGACATCCGGGGGCTGACGGCCAAGCTGGACTACCTGCAATGGCTCGGCGTCGACTGCCTGTGGCTGCTGCCCTTCTACCAGTCGCCGCTGCGTGACGGCGGCTACGACATCAGCGACTTCTTCACGGTGCTGCCCGAGTACGGCGACCTGGCGGACGCGGTGCAGCTGGTGGAGGAGGCGCATCGGCGCGGCATACGCGTCATCGCCGACCTGGTCATGAACCACACCAGCGACCAGCACCCGTGGTTCCTCGAGTCGCGCCAGGACAGGAGCAACCCCAAGGCCGACTGGTACGTGTGGAACGACGACGACCACCGGTGGAGCGAGGCGCGCATCATCTTCGTCGACACCGAGAAGTCGAACTGGACCTGGGACCCGCAGCGCGAGCAGTACTACTGGCACCGCTTCTTCGCTCATCAGCCCGACCTCAACTTCGACAGCCCCGAGGTCCAGGAGGCCATGCTCGACGTGGTCCGCTTCTGGCTCGACATCGGGCTCGACGGGTTCCGTCTCGACGCGGTGCCGTACCTCTTCGAGCGGGACGGCACCAACGGGGAGAACCTCCCGGAGACGCACGAGTACCTGCGCCGCGTGCGCAAAGAGGTCGACGACGTCTTCCCGGGCCGGGTGCTGCTGGCCGAGGCCAACCAGTGGCCGGCCGACGTCGTCGACTACTTCGGTGACGGCGACGAGTGCCACATGTGCTTCCACTTCCCGCTCATGCCCCGCATGTTCATGGCCATCAGGCGGGAGCAACGCTTCCCGATCACCGAGATCCTGGCCCAGACGCCCGAGATCCCCGACGGCGCGCAGTGGGGCATCTTCCTCCGCAACCACGACGAGCTGACCCTCGAGATGGTGACCGACGAGGAGCGGGACTACATGTACTCCGAGTACGCCAAGGATCCCCGCATGAAGGTCAACATCGGGATCCGCCGGCGCCTGGCTCCGCTGGTCGACAACGACCGCCGGGTGGCTGAGCTCCTCCACGCCCTGCTCTTCAGTCTCCCTGGTAGTCCCGTGCTCTATTACGGCGACGAGATCCTGATGGGGGACAACATCTATCTCGGCGACCGCGACAGCGTGCGCACGCCGATGCAGTGGTCGCCGGACCGCAACGCCGGTTTCAGTCGCGCCGACTTCGCCCGGCTCTACCTCCCGCCGCTGATGGACCCGGTCTACGGGTACCAGGCCGTGAACGTGGAGGCCAACATCCGCGACACGAGCTCGAGCCTCCACTGGATGAAGCGCATGCTCGAGGTGCGCAAGCAGCACCCGCTGTTCGGCACCGGCTCGCTCGAGTTCCTCTCGGCCGAGAACCCGTCGGTCCTCGCCTACGTCCGCGAGCAGACGACCCTCGCCGCGGACGGTACCGAGAGCACCGACATCGTGCTGTGCGTGAACAACCTGAGCCGGTTCGCGCAACCGGTCGAGCTGGCCATGCAGCGGTGGGAGGGCAAGACGCCGATCGAGCTCATGGGCCGCGTGCCGTTCCCGCGGATCGGCGAGCTGCCCTACTTCGTGACCCTGGGCGCCTACGCCTTCTACTGGTTCCAGCTCGTCGACCTGCCCGGGGAGCACCCGTGAGCGAACGCCGGCGAGCAGCCCGGTCGTCGTCGTCGATGCTCGACGCCAAGAGCCTCCAGCCCGTGCTGCCGTCGTACCTGGCCAGGCAGCGCTGGTACGCGGGTGACGACGAGCCCTCCACCGTGAAGATCGTCGACGAGATGGTCGTCCAGGAGCACTTCCCGGCCCTCGTCGACCTGGTGGTCGACGCCGACGGCCGCTTGTACCAACTGCTGGTCGGGCTGCGGCCGGCGGCCGACGAGGTGCCCGACTTCCTCACTGGCTCGGACTACGCGGTGCTCGGCCACATCGGCACGACCGCGGGCCACGCCCTCGCCTACGACGCGCTCATCGACAGCGAGCTGTCGATCGTCCTCCTCGACGAGGTCTCGGGTGCGAGCGAGAAGGCGGAGTGGGTGCGCCCGGTCACTGCCGACCAGTCCAACACATCCGTGGTGTTCGAGGACCGGCTCATCCTCAAGGTCCTGCGGCGTCTGTCGCGGGGCATCAATCCCGAGACCGAGGTGACCACTGCCCTCGACTCCGTCGGGTTCAACCACATCGCCGCGCCCCTCGCGGTGTGGCAGCGCGACGGCTTCGACCTCGCGCTGTTGCAGCCGTTCCTTGCGGGAGGCACCGAAGGGTGGGCCCTCGCCCTCGCGTCGCTCCGCGACCTCTACAGCAGCGGCGGTGACCCGGCCGCCGCCGGCGGCGACTTCGCGTCCGAGTCCGAACGCCTGGGCGAGATGACAGGGCGCATGCACGTGGCACTGGCCGAGGCCTTCGGTGCCGAGCCGGGTGACGGCGCGGCCTGGGCGGCGGTGATGATGCAGCAGCTCGACCGCGTCGCGCCCAAGAGCCCGTGGCGGGCCGGTGTGCGCGGCGGGTACGCCTCGCTGGCCCGTCTGGCCGGGCCGGGCGCATCGACCCGGGTGCACGGTGACTACCACTTCGGCCAGGTCATGCGCATGGAGACGGGCTGGTTCGTCCTGGACTTCGAGGGCGAGCCGTCGCGGCCCCTCGAGGAGCGCCGCCGACGTTCGTCGCCGATCAAGGACGTGGCCGGCATGTTGCGTTCGATGCACTACGCGTCACAGGTCGCGCTGATGGAGCGGGACCAGGGCGAACGCGATCGGTTGGCGCCCGTCGCATCGGCGTGGGAGGAACGCAACCGGCACGCGTTCCTGCACGGGTATAGGGAGGCCAAGGGGATCGACGACCTGTTGCCCACCGACGAGGAGGCGTTCAACACCGTGCTGCTGGCATTCGAGCTCGACAAGGCGGTGTACGAGCTGGCCTACGAGCGGGACCACCGGCCCGACTGGGTCGCCATCCCGCTGCAGGCCATACGCAGGGCGGTGGGGTCATGACTCCCACGAGCCCCACGAGCACAGCGGTGAGCGACGTGGTGCACGGCCGCCATGGCGATCCGCATCAGGTCCTCGGCCGGCACGAGGGCGTGGTCCGCGCCTTTCGACCCGACGCCACGTCGATGGAGGCGGTTCTCGAGGATGGCGCAACCATCACCATGAAGCGCGCCCATCAGGGCGGCGTGTTCGAGGGTGAGGTTCCGACCGGCGCGTCGTATCGTCTGCGCGCGACGTACCCCGACGGTGAGGTCGCCACCTTCGACGACCCGTACAGCTTCTGGCCCACGGTGGGTGAGGTCGACCTCCACCTGTTCGGCGAGGGCAAGCACCACCGGCTCCACCAGTTCATGGGCGCCCACAAGCGCGTGCACGAGGGCGTGGATGGCGCTTCGTTCGTGGTGTGGGCGCCGAACGCGCGCGCGGTGCGGGTGGTCGGCGACTTCAACCTGTGGGACGGCCGCGTGCACCCCATGCGCACGCTCGGATCCTCAGGCGTATGGGAGTTGTTCATTCCCGACGTCCAGGTCGGTCATCGCTACAAGTACGAGATCGTCACGGCCAACGGTGACCTCGCCCTCAAGGCCGACCCCTACGCGTTCGCCACCGAGGTCCCCCCCGAGACGGCAAGCGTCGTCACCGCGCCGGCGCATGGGTGGGAGGACGCCGAATGGATGGGCGGGCGCGACAGCCGGGACTGGCTGCACGAGCCGATCTCGGCCTACGAGGTGCACCTCGGGTCGTGGCGCCAGGGACTGTCCTACCGCGAGTTGGCAGAGCAGCTGCCCGCCTACGTGGAGGAGCTCGGCTTCACCCACGTCGAGCTCATGCCTGTCGCCGAGCACCCCTTCGGCGGGTCGTGGGGCTACCAGGTCACGTCCTACTACGCGCCCACGTCGCGCTTCGGCACGCCTGACGACTTCCGCGCCCTTGTCGACGCCTTCCACGCGCGCGGCATCGGAGTGATCGTCGACTGGGTGCCCGCCCACTTCCCCCGAGACGAGTGGGCCCTTGCCCGCTTCGACGGAACCGCCCTCTTCGAGCACGAGGATCCCCGCAAGGGAGCGCACCCCGACTGGGGGACCCTCGTGTTCAACTTCGGCCGCAACGAGGTGCGCAACTTCCTCATCTCCAACGCCTTGTACTGGCTTGAGGACTTCCACATCGACGGGCTGCGGGTCGACGCGGTCGCGTCGATGCTCTATCTCGACTACTCGCGCAAGGCGGGGGAGTGGATCCCCAACGAGCACGGCGGACGGGAGAACCTCGAGGCGGTCGCCTTCCTGCGGGAGATGAACGAAACGGTGTACGGCGAGCACCCCGGGGCAATGACCATCGCCGAGGAGTCGACGGCGTGGCCGGCCGTGTCCCGTCCCGTCTACGCGGGCGGGCTGGGCTTCGGATTCAAGTGGAACATGGGGTGGATGCACGACACGCTGCACTACTTCCAGCGCGATCCGATCCACCGCCGCTACCACCACGACAACCTGACGTTCGGCCTGCTGTACGCCTTCACGGAGAACTTCATCCTCCCGCTCAGCCACGACGAGGTCGTGCACGGCAAGGGGTCGCTGCTCGGCAAGATGCCCGGCGACCGGTGGCAGCAACTCGCCAACCTGCGGTCCCTCTACGCGTGGATGTGGGCCCATCCGGGCAAGCAGGTCCTGTTCATGGGCGCCGAGCTGGCGCAACCGTCGGAGTGGAACCACGACGCCAGCCTCGAATGGCACCTGCTCGAGCATGTGGAGCACCAGGGCGTGCAGCGGCTCATCGCCGCCGTCAACACGCGGCAGCGGTCGCACCCCGCGCTCTACGAGCGCGACGCCACGCCCGACGGCTTCCAGTGGATCGACGCCAGCGACGTCGACGGCAACGTGCTCTCCTTCGTGCGCCGATCAGCGGGCGGGCGGGACGTGCTGGCGTGCGTCGCCAACCTGTCTCCCGTGCCGCGGGACGGCTACCGCGTCGGCCTGCCACGCGAGGGGGTGTGGACCGAGGTGCTCAACACCGACGCGACCGAGTTCGGCGGCAGCGGTGTGGGCAACGCGGGCGCCGTCCACGCCATCGACCACCCGTGGCATGGCCAGCCCTTCTCGGCCGAGATGACGCTCCCGCCCCTCGGCGTCCTCTGGTTCGCCCCCGCCGAATCCTGACGGCCCCGTTTCTCGAGGCAATGACTTACGGAAACCGTAAGTCATTGCCTCGAGAACGCTCAGGTAAGTCAGCCCTCAGGGTGTGGCGATCCGCCGGGTCCTGGCGAACGAGGCCCCGCTTCCACCTTCGCCTTGAGCAGGCGCAGGTTGGACCGCCAGATGCGCCGGAGCACGGGACTGGCCAGGAGTCCGCCCACCGGGCCGCCCGCCCACCACGGGAACCGGAGCCGCTCGTCCCAGGTGAAGCGGGTGCGGTCCTGCCGCGCCGGTTCGATGGTGAAGCGGCCCCGTCCGGTGACCAGGCCCCGATGGGTGATCCCGATGACGCTGCCCTCGTCCCATTCAGTGACTTCCATGCGGTCGACCATGCGGAACGGACCGACCTTGGTGTCGCAGTCGAAGGCGGTGCCGACGCCCTCGCGCATGTCGGTCAGGAAACGGACGGCAACCGCGTCGCGCATCCAGGTCGGGTGGGAGGCGATGTCCCGCACGACCCGCCACACCGACGCGGTCGGGGCGTCGATGAGCGTGGTGGTGCGGATTCTCGTCACGGGCCGCAACTGTAAGGTTCGGCCGTGGTTGTCCGTGGCCAGCAGGCCCGAGCGCTCACCCGTTACCTGCAACGCCAGGTGCGCGCCTACTCGCCGTATTACCGTGACGCGCTCGAACGGGCGCGACGGGCGCGGGACGGGCGCAGTGGCGTCGACCTGGCCGACCTCCCGCTGACCTCTTGGAGCGCGGTCACCGACCCCCGACAGTTCGTGCTGCATCCCGATTTTCGCTCCATCCGCGATTTCGGCGAACCCGTGCTGGGTGTGCGCACCTTGTGGGCGCGCGCGACCGGTCGTACGGCTGCGCTCAACCGCACCCACATCGACCCCAGGTACAAGCCGATCCGTTGGCTCATGGCCGAAGGTGTTCCGGTCGGGTACTCGTCCGACGATCTCGAGCGGCTGGCCGAGTTGGGCCGCAGATGGTTGGAGGATGCGGGCGTGCGTCCCTCCGACGTCCTGGTGAGCGTGGTGCCCATCGCCCCGACCGTCGGCTACCTCGAGCTGGTGCTGGCCGCTCGCCGAGCCGGCCTGTCCACCGCGTTGTTGGCGCCGGACGCGGGCGCGGCCGAGGTGGCCCGCCTCCGCCCAACCGTTCTCGCCGGACGGCCCGACGATGTCGAGCGCATCCTGAGTGGGCCCCCGGAGGACCTGGCCGGCGTGCGCACCGTCCTCGCAGTCGACGAGCCGCTGGCGCCCGGACAGCGCGCTCGGATGGAGGCCAGCCTGGTCGCGGACGACGCGGCGGTGCTGTCGGCATGGGCGCCGGCCGGCGTGCGCGCGTTGTGGACGGAATGCCGGGGCCGGACGGGGCTGCACACCGCGCCGCATGCGGAGTACCTGGAAGTCGTCGATGACGAGATCGTGTGGACCGCCATCGGATGGTCCGGCACCGTCTTCGTGCGTCTGCGCACGGGCGTCGTCGGGTCGATCGACGGTGGTGCCTGTCGGGGGTGCGGGCGGGCCACCCCGCGTGTGGTCGTCGAGGGCGCGGCGCTGCGGGGGACCGCTCCCCGACGCCGACGCGAACCGCTCCGCGTCGCGCGGCCCGTTCGTGACGTGGCGCCCGTACCCGGGACGCCGGAGCTGGAGGCGGACGAGATCGAGGCGGACGCCCTCGAGGCGCTGGCCGAGGTGGAGGAGTGGAGCGTCGAGCCCGCGACGCCGTGGGAAGCCGAAGAGCCCGAAGAGGAGCCCGACCCCGAGCCCGAGCTGGAGCCGGAAGCGGTCGCCAACGGGGCCCGTCCCGCGTTCGCGGGGGTGCTCGACGGACACCCCGGCGTCGCTGCGTGGCAGGCCGAGCGACGCACGTGGGCAGGCGCCGAGGAGCTGTTCGTGTTCTTCAGCCCCGGTACCGCGGGCGCGGTGAACGTGCTCACCGATCTGGCAGCCGAGATCGACGTGACGCAGTTCGTGGTGCTCGACGAGGAAGCGGTGCTGGAGCGCCTGGCCCGCCACGACCAGCGCCAGGTCGTCGACCTGCGCTGAGCGCGGCGGGGCGGACAGGTTCAGCTCACCCGGGCCACGCCGCAACGGGGTAGGCGGAGGTGGGCACGACCACGGTGCCGGCGAGCTTGTCGTGCCACGTCTGCTTCTCCGGGTCCCAGAGCATCCAGAGGTACCCGAGCAGGCAGACGATGCCTGACAGCAGGCTGCACAGCCAACGGATGAAGGCCTTGCCGTAGCCGAGGGGCCCGCCCGTGTTGAAGTCGATGACGCGGATGTTCATCACGTGCTTGCCGACGGTCTGTCCCGACGGGCTGCCGTGGAAGTACACGGAGTAGGCGAGGCCGACGAGGCCGCCGATGCCCTGTCCTGCAGCTCGGCCGCCGATCCCGAAGAGCACGCCTTCGACGACACCGACGAGGATGGCGTCGATGAGGGCGGCAAGGAAACGGGTGCCGAACGACGCCCTCGGACCCGACGGTCCGCCACCTGCGGCGGCGCCGGGCGGCGGTGCTCCAAAGCTCGGTTCGGTCATGGACGCTCCTTTCGGGCCGGGCCTTCTGCCCGGCCGACTGCGGTCAGATCAGGTGGAACCGTTGCAGTTCGAACAGCCACATCAGGACGAGCGCCGACGGGATCAACCACGCGGGCAGCGTGACAGTCCGGCGGTTGTGGAACACGAGCACGGCGACCGCGGCCGCGACGGCCGCGATACCGGCCGGGTTGGCAGCAGCGGCGCCGACGATGTCGAGATGCGCGACGGCGGTGACGCTGGTCGTCATCCCGCACAGCGGACACGGGATGCCCGTCAGGGTGCGCAACGGGCAGGGGATGCCGACGGGATGCGCCATGGTGGCGCGCACCGCTCCCCCCGCCAGCATGAGGCCCGCCGCGGTCCTGACATCCGACAGCTCGACGACCGTGGCCTTGCGGGCCACTGCGGAGAGCATCGAGTGGACCTTAGCCAGCTCCTGCCAGGGCCGACGGGATTGTCGCCACTCAGCGCTGGCGGCCCTTGGCCCCGACGACCCGCATGAGGAACGTCTCGTCGGGGACGTCGGTTTCGGGCGCTGCGACCTTGGGACGCAAGCGGCCGGCCAGCTCGGCCGCGAGGCGGGCCCTGGCATCGGGCACCAAGGACGTGCGTCGCTCGAGGAAGCGGCGCACGGTCGCCACCTCGTCGCCGGTGACGGCGGTGACGTCCCAGCCCTCGAAGGGGTCGACGTCATCCCCTGGATCGCTGCCGGGGACGACCGTCCATGGTCCCGACGGCCTGCTGTCTGCCCCAGTTCGCTCGCGGACGACCAGGGTGCCCGCGGCCAGGTCACCAAGGCGCTGATTCCGCGTGGTGAGCACGATGGTGACGATCCCGATCAGGTACGTGCCGGGCAGGATGTCGACGACGCGCAACACGTTGCGAATGGCGCTGGTGGTGAATCGCACCGGCGCGCCTGCGGCCGTGACCACTCGGAGGCCGGTGACCCGCTTGCCGGGGGTGCGGCCGGATGCCAGGGTCTCGAAGGAGATGTCGTACCCGGTGAAGAGCACGAACGCCACCACGATGAACACGGCGGACACGACGCCGTTGTCGGGCAGTCCGGCGCGGAGCAGGCTCAGCCCGAGAAGCGCAGCGAACTGGATCGACGTGTCGATGAGGGCGGCGATGAACCGCGAGCCCACGCCCGCGAGGGGCAGGGCGAGGGTGATTCCCTCAGGCGTGACGATCGAGATCTGGTCGTACACGCCATGACGGTAGACCGCTTCAGCGCCACCCGAGCCCAACGCTGGACCACGCTCGAGGAGTTGGTGACGGCGGCCAAGGGGAAGCCCGAGCGACTGGGCGCCACCGAGGTGCGCGAGCTCGGCCGCCTGTACCGCTCGGCAGCGGCCGACCTCGCGGTGGCCCGCCGGTCGTTCCCTTCGGACCCCGTGGTGGGCCGGCTCGAAGCGCTGGTCGCCCGCGCCCGCCATCTCGTCTACGACGCGCCAGCGAGCCGAGGGTCGGTGCGCGCGTTCGCGAGCCGCGGCTACTGGCGTCGGGTGCGCGAGCGACCGGCGTTGCTGGCGATCGCGGTTGCGGCGCTCGTTGTTCCCGCCGTCGCGTGCGCGGTGTGGGCCCTGCGCGATCCGGGCGCAGCGGCGGGACTGGTCCCGGGCCAGTTCCGCGCCGTCACCGAACGCCGCCCGGGCGGCTCCCTCGGTCTGTCGGGTGGCACCAGCTCGACCATGTCGGCGCAGATATTCACCAACAACATCCGGGTGGCCTTTCTCGCTTTCGCGGGTGGCGTGACCGCAGGTCTGGTCACCATGCTGGTGGTCGCGTTCAACGGGGTGATGCTCGGCACCGTGCTCGGCTTGGCCGTCGGGAGTGGCAACGGCCACCGCTTCTTCGAGCTTGTCGTCGCCCACGGTGTGCTCGAGCTGTCGTGCATCGCGGTGGCCGCGATGGCGGGGCTGCGCATGGCGTGGGCGATCATCGATCCGGGCCACCGTCGCCGCGGCACCGCGCTGCGGATCGAAGCGCGGGCGGCCGTCGAGATCGCCTTCGGCACCGCTGCGTGGCTGGTGGTCGCCGGTCTCGTCGAGGGCTTCGTCACGCCGGCTGGACTCGGGCTCGCCGTCAACACCGTCGTCGGCGTGGTGCTGGGTGGGGTCTACTGGTTGCTGGTGGTCACTAGAGGCGCGCCCGACCCTTCAGCTTGAGGTAGGCCTGCACGCACGCGGCGGCCAACTGCTGCGGCGGCGCTTCCACCACGCGCGCACCGGCCCCCTCGATGCTGCGGACGGCAGCGGCGCGATCGGCCAGCACGGACACAGCGACCGCTGCCGCGTACGCATCGACGGGTCGGAAGGGTGGTGTGGTCGTCATGGCCGCCAGGTCCGGATCGGTGGCGCTGACGACCACGACGGCGTGGCGGCGGGTCAGCACGGGCACGGCTTCGACGAGCGGTTGGGCCGCCGCCTCTTCGAGCAGGTCGGTGAAGACCATGACCAGCGAGCGTTTGCCCCCGCCGACGCTCCGGAAGGCCAGCTCGTAGTCGCTGTCGACCGGACTGGGCTCGAGCGCGAACAGCGCCTCGATCACCGCCGCTCCGCCGCGCCTGCGGGGTCTGAGATGGGCCCGCACCGCGCGGTCGAAGGCGAGGGCACCGCATCGGTCGCCCAGCTCGTCGGCGACGAGGGCGACTGCCGCGACCGCGTCGAGGGCGGCGTCGAGCCGGTCGCGATCGGGTTCGAGGGGCGCAGCCATGAGGCGCCCCGCGTCGACGGCGAGCACGATGTCGCGGTCCTGGTCGAGGCGGTACTGGTTGCTGATGGGTCGCTGCAGCCGTGCCGTGGCCTTCCAGTTGACCTGACGCACGTCGTCGTCGGGCGAGTAGTCGCGCAACGACTCGAAGTCGGTGCCGAGGCCAAGGGGACCGCGCATCACCCGTCCCGATGTCGCGAAGCGTCCCTGGCGGACGGCAAGGGCCAAGCGCCGGGCCGCGGGCAGGTCGGGGTACACGAGCAGGTCCTGCTCCTCGCCCACGACGTGGTCCCACCGGGCCAACCCCAGCGGTCCGGTCACGCGAGCGGTCGCGGGAGGAAGGAGCGCGCGGCCCCGGCGGCGGGGCAACACCTCAGTGTCCAAGCCGCCGTCCCCGCTGTCAGGGTCGAGGGTCAGCGACGATGGCGCCGCTTGCCGAACGCGCACGGGCGCGGCGTCGACCTCGACGCTGAGAGGCGAGCGCACGCCACGCGACAGCACGGGCGGAACCGTGCGGGCACCGGCTGGTGGGACGCGGATGGCCCGTCCGTCCACGACGGTCGCCGCGGCCAGGGCCACCAGGGCGAGGATGCACACCGCCGGCGGCAGGATGAAGGCGGCGAACGCGATCACCGCGACAGCTGCGGCCGTCCTCGCGGTCGGGCTCACGCGCTCACCGGGGAACGGGCACGGCCGCGACCGCCGCCGCGACCGCGTCGTCGGCCCGGTAGCGCTCGAGCTCGGCCTCGGGCCGCAGCACCAGGCGGTGGCGCAGCACGGCCGGCGCGACGGCGATGACGTCGTCGGGCGTCACGTAGTCGCGGCCGGTCATCGCCGCGGTCGCCCGCGCCGTCGCCAGCAGGTGCACGCCGGCGCGAGGACTGGCTCCGAGGGCGACGCTCGGGAGCTCGCGCGTGCGGCGCACCAGCGCGGCGACGTAACCGATGACGTCGTCGCTGGCCCGCACCCCTGACACCTCCCGCTGGACCGCTTGCAGGTCGCGCGCGCCGGCGACCGCGTTGACGTCGTCGAGGCCGGCCGGGCTCACGCCGCGGTGCACGAGGTGCAGGAGGCGGGTCTCGTCCTCGGCCGTCGGATACCCCACGTCGATGCGGACGAGGAAACGGTCGAGCTGCGCCTCGGGGAGCGGGTAGGTGCCCTCGTACTCGATGGGGTTCTGGGTGGCCATGACCAGGAAGGGGTCGGGCAGGGGGCGTGGCTCGCCCTCGACAGTGACCTGCCGTTCCTGCATGGCCTCGAGCAGCGCGGCCTGCGTCTTCGGCGGCGTCCGGTTGATCTCGTCGGCCAGCAGCACGTTGGTGAACACCGGACCAGGCCGGAATGTCAGCTGCGAGCCGCGCAACGTCATGGTGCCGGTGAGGTCGGAGGGGAGCATGTCGGGCGTGAACTGCACGCGGCGGAACTCGACGCCGACGGCGCGGGCCAGTGCGTTGGCCATGAGGGTCTTGGCCACGCCGGGCACCCCCTCCAGCAGCACGTGGCCGCCCACGGCCATCGCGGCGACTGCGAGGTCGACGGTCGTCTCCTGCCCGATGACGACCTTGCCCACCTCGGCGCCGACGGCGGCGCGCAGCTCCGCAAGCGAAAGGGCGCGTCTCCGGCTCATGCTCGCCTGCCCAGCTTGGCAAGGGCCCGGGCAGCGCGGATGGCGTCATCGTGGGATCGCACGGGCGAGATGATCGCATCCGCGTCGTGCTCGCTGAGCCCGAGTTGCAACGCGGCTCGTCGCACCTCGTCGTCGGCCCCCGGGTCGAGCCCTGCGCGTTCGCCGATGCGCCGACGGGCGGCCGTCTGCACAGGCTCGATGGCACCCGCGGGATCGCCGGTGCGCAGGAGGGTGGCGGCGAGGGCGTCCACGTAGGCGCGGCGCGGGGGCAGGGGTTCGTCGGGGTCGGCGTCTGGCGGACCCAGGCGGCGCGCGCGCGACCACATCCAGACCAGCGTGGCCAGCAACCCGAGGAGCAGCGCCCACCGCCACTGGCGGGGGAGCGCGCCGACGCCACTCCGTCGGCCGTAGCCATGGCCGGCCTCGCTGAAGATGACGGGGCGGCCGGCGTCCCCGGCCAGTTGCAGTGCGAGGCCGGCGTTGCCGGCCGTGCCGAGGAGACGGTTCTGCAATGGTGACGGGTCGCTGACGAGGAGCACCGTGCCGGTCCCGACGGACGCAACGGCCACCACCGGTCGGTCGCCGGCGGCCACGACGGGCAGCGCCGGTCCCGTGTCGGTGAACCCGCCTTCGCCCGCGGTGCGCACTGCGCCGAGGCCGCGAAGGTCACCGACCCCGACGGTCGTCGGCAGCACGGCACGCGCGGTCGTCGAGGAGACCGGTTCCCAGCCGACCCTGCTGGACAGCACGTCGCCGGCCGCCGACGCGCCCGCCCCGCCCGCCAGCACCAGCCGTCCGCCCGCAGCCGAGAAGCGGGCGAGGGCGGCTGTCTCCTCCTTGTCCACCGGAGCGTCGGCGACGACGAGGGTGCTGGCCGGATCGACGTCGGCGATGCGGTCGCGCAGACGGGTCACGGGATGGCCGGCGTGCACGAGCAGGTCGGCGTAGGCGGCCAGTCCCTCGGGCGTCGTCGCGTAGCTCGACGAGGGGGGGCCCGACGGGCCGGACCCGCCCGTCACGCTCTGGAGGGCGCTGACGGCGAGCTCGAAGACGAGGAGGCCGCCCACCACGATGGCGATGCCCCGGACCGCCACGGGGAGACGCCGCCAACGTTCCGACGCCGTCACCGGTGTGCGTCCTCGAGGGCCCGCGGCCACTGCACGCGGGCCTGCTCGACGTCGTCGAGGACGGCAGGTCGGCCGCCGTAGGCGATCTCCTCGAAGGTGAGCGTGAGGTCGCGCAAGGCCGGCGACGGCACCTTTCGGCGCAGCGCGCCCGACGTGAGCGAGGGTCGCAGCTCGATCACGCCGGCCCGGTCGAGGCGCACCAGGCCGGCAAGGAAGCGGAGGTGGATGGCGTCGTCGAGCCGCCCTTCCTGCTCGGCGACGACCGCGTCTCGCTCGAGCTGCTCGGGATCGAGGCCGCGCGTGCGGTCTCGGCGACCGCCGCCCCCGACGGCCAGGCGTCGGCCCCGACGCCGGATGAGGCGCAGGCTGACCAGCGTTGCCACGAGGGCGACGACGGCACCAACGCCGAACCCGTCCGGCCCGCCGTCCGCGAGGTTCCGCCAGAGGGCGGCGAATGGTCGTCCGAGGGGCCGAAGCGGTCGGAGCACGGGCTCGAGCCGCGCGCCCAACCAGTGGAACAAGCCGCGCAGGGGCCGCGGGTGGGCGGGAGGCTTGAAGCGGGCCTGGGCCAGGATCCGCGCTGCGTCGCGGGTGGCCGCGTGGGCGTCGGCCGTCGTGCCGGGAACGTCGGGGGTGGCCGCGAGCATGGCCAGGCGGGATCGCAGCTCCGGACCGCTCCGGCGCCCGAGCACGACGTCCATGTGCACTCCGACGCCGTCGACCCGCTGCACACCGCGCAGTTGCTCGAGGGCGGTAGGCGAAGTCTGAGCGCGCACGGCCAGACCGCGAAGCTCGGCCGAGGAGACGTTGGGGCCCGCGGCCGTTTGCGCGGCGGTGGGCACGCCGAGGCCGAGACCGAGGGCGAGGACGGTGCCGGCGGCGATGCGGCGCCCGCTAGGCACCAGGCCGCCAGCCCGGCGGCGGCGGCCAGAACGGTGGCTGCTCGCCGTCACCTGGGACGAGGGGCGGCGGCGGCAGCGGGCTCGGCGCGAACGTCGTGCCCTCGGGCGGATCGATGCCGACCCGCTGGGCCAGCAGCTCGAGGTCGAATCCTTCCTTGCGAACGCGCAGGTCGAAGTACACCACCACCGCGATGGCGGCCGAGAAGGGCGTGACCAGCACCGCGCTCACCGTGCCGGCGACCGCGCCCGCCGCTGCCTTGACGACGTCGTTGGCGCCCGACGCCACGACACCGAGCAGCAGCGCGCTGATGGCCCCCTGCACGATGAAGGCGAGCAGGCCGCCCAGCGCGATAGCGAGGAACGTCGGCCCCCACCGTCCCTTCACGAGCTGGCGGGAGCGACGCAAGGCCTTGCGTCCCTTCGTCCCCTCGATGAGCAGCACCGGCGTGGCGACGGCCCACGCGCCGTAGAGGTAGACGCTGGGCGCGACGCAGAGGATGAAGGCGCCGAAGAGCCCCAAGCCGTAGAGGACGTAGAGCCAGATGATCGAGCGGAGGCGGGCACGGGCGAAGCGGAGCGACTCTCGCCAATCCGGGTCGCCCGACAGGTACGCGCCGCTGACGGACTTCAGGCACGCCGCCGTCGCCAACTGGCTGGCGAGGAACCCGAGCAGGCCGACGCCGAGGGCCACGGCCACGAAACCCAGGAAGGCCTTGCCGTCGAAGGTGGCGTCGGGTCCCGTCCCGTTGAGGAACGGCGAGTCACCGCTCGAAGAGAAGTCAGCGGTGCCGCCGCCCGAGAGCTGCACGATGGCACTCAGGATCTGCACGGGGGCCACCACGATCACCACGGCTCGCATGAGGGTGCGGGCCCGCTGCCGGTAGATGGTCAGGGCGGTGTCGAGGACCTCCCCGACACGCAGTGGGCGCAGACTCGCCGGATCCACGGGCGTGAACCCTAACCCTGTCTCTTAGTCTTGCGACCAGTGGAGGCATACCTGGACCACGCGGCGACGACGCCGATGCGACCCGAGGCGGTGGCGGCCATGCTGCCGTTCCTCACCGATCGCTTCGGCAACCCGTCGGGCGTGCACCGCGTCTCGCGCGCCGCCCGCATCGCCCTCGACGAAGCGCGTGACGTCGCTGCCGCATGTCTCGGTGCTGAGCCGGGCGAGATCGTCTTCACTGGCGGTGGCACCGAGGCCGACAACCTCGCCATAGCGGGCGTACACGCTGTCATCGGCGGGCGGGTGGTGTGCGGCGCGACCGAGCACCACGCCGTGCTCCACGCGTGCGAGGCGTTGGGCGGGAGCACCGTCGCAGTCGACGGCGACGGGCTCATCGACCTCGACGCGCTCGCGGATGCCCTCGACCACGACGTCTCCGTCGTGTCGGTGATGCTGGCCAACAACGAGGTCGGCACCGTGCAGCCCCTCGATGCGGTGGCGGCGGTCGTGCGGGCCCGGGCGCCGCGGGCCCGCCTGCACACCGATGCGGTGCAGGCCTTTCCGTGGCTCGACGTGGCCGCGATCGCCGCGCCGGCCGATCTGGTGGCGGTCAGCGCTCACAAGTTCGGCGGCCCCAAGGGCGTCGGCGCGCTCGTGGTGCGGGCCGGGGTGCACGTCGCGCCCCTGCTGCACGGCGGGGGACAGGAGCGCGGCAGGCGCAGCGGCACCCACAACGTGGCGGGCATCGTCGCCATGGCGGCGGCCATGCAGGCCACGGTCGAGACGCGCGCCGCGACGGTCGAACGGGTGGCGCGGCTGCGCGACCGACTGGCCGACGGGCTGCTGGCGGTGGTGCCCGGTGCTGTCGAGACGGGTGCGCGGTCCGGCAAGGTCGCCGGCAACTGCCACCTGCGCTTCCCCGACGTCGAGAGCGAGGCCCTGCTGCTGCTGCTCGACGCCGAAGGCGTGTGCGCGGCGGCCGGGTCGGCGTGTGCCGCCGGCGCGGTCGACCCGTCCCACGTCCTCACCGCCATGGGGCTGTCGGGCGCGGAGGCGGCCTCGAGCATGCGCTTCTCGCTCGGGGTGACCACGACGGACGACGAGGTCGACCTGGCCCTGAAGACGGTGCCCGAGGCCGTGGCGCGATTGCGGGGGGCTTGACGGTGCGCGTGCTCGCAGCCATGTCCGGCGGCGTCGACTCGTCGGTCGCGGTCGCGCTGCTCCTCGAGCAGGGCCACGACGTGGCCGGGGCGACCATGAAGCTGTGGCGCGGCGCGGCCGTCGAGGTCGGGTGCTGTTCGGAAGCGGAGATCGACGACGCCCGGCGCGTGGCCACCCGTCTCGGCGTCGACCACCACGTGTTCACCTTCACCGACGACTTCGACCGCCACGTCGTCGACCCGTATGTGGCGGGGCACGCGGCCGGGCGCACGCCCAACCCCTGCATCGCGTGCAACGACCGCATCAAGTTCGACCGCTTCCTGCAGCGGTCCCAGCAGCTCGGCTTCGACGCGGTGGCCACTGGTCATCATGCGCGGGTCGAACGAGCCGGCGGTCGGGTGCGGCTGCTGCGCGGTGTCGACGGAGCCAAGGACCAGTCGTACGTGCTGCACGGTCTGCCTGCCGCCACCCTTGCCCGTTGCGTGTTCCCCGTCGGCCACCTCACCAAGGCCGACGTGCGGTCGCGCGCAGCCGAGCTCGACCTCCCGGTCGCCACGAAGCCCGACAGCCAGGACGCCTGCTTCGTGCTCACCGAAGGGGGTCGGCGCGCCTTTCTCGGCGAACGCATCCCACTCCGGCCCGGCCGTCTGCTCGACAGCCGGACGGGCGCCGACGCAGGGACGGTGGCCGCCCTCGAGCTCGTCACGGTCGGCCAGCGCCGTGGGATGGGCGGGGCGGGTCAGCGACGCTACGCCCTCGCGGTCGACGTGGCCGCCGGCACCGTCACCGTCGGCCCGCGTGAGGCGACGATGGTGGATGCCGCGGCTGTGCCGCGGATGCGGTGGGTCCACGATGCCGTCGGACCGGATGACGTCGTCCTCGCGCAGTGCAGCGCCCACGGCGACCCTGTGCCGGCCCGGTACGTCGACGGCGTGGTGCGGTTCGGCGCCCCGCGGCCTCGCGTCGCGCCGGGGCAGAGCGTGGTGCTCTACGACGGCGACGAGGTCCTCGGCGGCGGTGAAGCGGCGTGACGGACGGCCTGAGCGAGGACGATGCCGATGACCTCGGGCCGGGTGATCCGTTCAAGAACGCGACGGCGAAGCAGGCGCTGATCGCCATCGCCATGATCTTCGTGCTCGGGCTGCTCATCGGGTTCGCCCTCGGCAGGACGGTGTGACGGCCGACCACCGGGTCGAGGTACCTGCACAGGGCGACGAGCGCGCGACGCTCCTTGGCTTCCTGCGCTTCCAACGCGACACGTTGCAGCTCAAATGCGACGGCCTCGACGCGGAGGCGCTCGCCCGGCGCGCGGTCGAGCCGTCGACGCTGTCGCTGCTCGGCCTCGTACGTCACATGGCCGAGGTCGAGCGCAGCTGGTTCCGGCGGGTGATGGCGGGACTCGACGCGCCTCCGCACTACTACACGGACGACCACCCTGACGATGACTTCGACGGCGCGGTCGCCGATCAGGCCGTGGTCGCAGACGCATGGGCGCGGTGGCGGGCCGAGATCGAGTTCGCCGATCGCTTCGTCGCCGACGCGCCGGACCTCGACGTCACCGGGAACGAGAAGCGGCGCGGCGCCATGTCGCTGCGGTGGGTGCTCGGACACATGATCGAGGAGTACGCCCGCCACAACGGCCATGCCGATCTCCTGCGCCAGCGCATCGACGGAGCGACCGGGCAGTAGGACGTCGGGGGTGCGGCGGCGAATCCCTTCAGGATGCGCATCCGCCCCCTGTCCGCCCTCGTCGTCGCCGTCATGCTCGTGGCCGGCGTGGCGGGCGCCCAGGCCCGGAGCACTCGGGTTCCCGGTCGCCACCTCTCGGTGCGGGACGGCCGCATCGTCGACGAGGGCGGTCGAGCGGTGCTGCTGCGGGGCGTGAACGTCAACCAGTTGGGCGACTACTTCCAGTCCAACCCGGCCGTGCCGTCGACCCTGCCGTTCAGCCGCGGCGACCTCGAGCAGATCGCCGCCCTCGGCCTGAACTCGGTGCGGCTCATCGTCCATTGGAGCCTGCTCGAGCCCCAGCCGGGCGTGCGAGACACCGCCTATCTCGACCGCGTGCGTCAGGCCGTGCAATGGGCCCACGAGCTCGGGCTGTACGTGGTGCTCGACATGCACCAGGACGCGTGGGGCAAGTACATCGCGTCCGCCCGTGACGAGTCGTGCCAGGCGCCGCTCTCGCACAACCCCGGATGGGACGGCGCGCCGGAGTGGGCCACGCTGACGGACGGCCTGAGTCGCTGCCGGCTCTCGTTGCGCGAGGCGTCGCCTGCCGCGGCCCAGGCGTGGACGTCGTTCTGGGTCGACCGCGACGGCATCCAGCAGCACCTGGTCGACACGTGGGCGTGGCTGGCCGGGGCCTTCAAGCGCGACGCGACGGTCGTCGGCTACGACCTGCTGAACGAGCCGAATCCTGGCTGGACCATCGGCGCGACCGACGTCACGTTGCTCGGCGAGTACCACCGGCGCGCCCTCGAGGGCATCCGTGCCGCGGAGCAGGGCGGCCTGACCAAGATCGTGTTCTTCGAGCCGGCGGCGACGTGGTCCGCGGTGTCGGCCGGCGTGCCGCGACCGTTCACCACCGACACCCAGATCGTGTTCGGGCCGCACATCTACACGGGCTCCATCACGGCCGACAAGGCGGTCACCGGCCAGGAGACGGTGCCGCTGCGCTTCGGCTTCGAACAGGCGCAGCGCGAGGCGACGGTGTACGGGACGACCTTCTGGGTCGGCGAGTGGGGACCGTTCTCCGACGCGGCCGGCGACGGTGACTACGCGACGCGGTTCGCGGCGCTGGAGGACGAGTTCCAGGTCGGCTCCGCGTTCTGGCAGTGGAAGCAGGCGTGCGGCGACCCGCACGGCGTGTCCTACCCCGAGGGGTCCGTGCCGTCGGCGTCCGGCAACCTCGTGCGCGTCCGCTGCGGCGACCCGTCCGCGCCTGCGGGTGTGGTGGAGGGACTGGTCGAGCGAAATGCACGCGTGCTCTCGCGCCCCTACCTGCGCGCCTTCCCCGGCACCGCCACGTTCACGTCCGACCCGGCTGCCCGCCGGCTGGTCGCGTCCGGCACGGCGCCCACCGGCTCCGCCCCTGTCGAGGCCTGGGTGCCGGGCGACGCCCGTCCCGCCCTCGCGGCGACCGGCCTGACCGCCCTCTCCCGCCGACACGTCCCCGGCGGCTGGCTCGTCCGCGCCACCCCGTCCGCCGCGGCCTGGACGCTCACTGCCACCGCCCGCTGAGTCGGTCGTGTCGGTCGGTCAGGAGACGGCGATCCGGCGGGAGCGGGCCTCGGACAGGACGGCGCCCGGACGGGTGGGGGTGAGGAGCATGGCGGTGCAGGTGGTCGCCTTGCCGACCGGTGTGCCCGGTGTGGTGACGTTGACGGTGACGGGTTCGCCGAGGCCGAGCTCGAGGACGAGACCGAGGGCGCCCCGTGTGAGGTCGAGGGCGTCGGTGTCCGCGGGTGCAGGCCGGAGCGCGGTCACGCCCCGCCGTTGGAAGAGCATGGCGTCGGCGAGGGCCAGGTCGTCGTGCACGACCACTCCCGCGGGGACGAACACCAACCAGCGCCGCGACAGGCCGTGCAACGAGCGAGCCAGCACGGCCGCCGCAGGGAGGCCGACGGCCAGGACGACCGCGCCGAGCGCCCATTGCCGGGCGGCCAGCAGCAGCGCACCCGCGACGGGCGCTCCGACGGCGACGGCCCACGCCAACGGCAATGGCCCGAGCAGGAGCGCACCGGGTGCACGCAGGAGGAACCGGCGCTCGTTCGGATAGGCAGGCCCGTTCACGAACCAGGCGCCCGTCTCGGGCAGGAAGGCGATGGCCAGCACCACCACCCACCACGCCGCCCCGAGGCCGCCGTGGCCGTCCACCGCGGCGGCCACGCTGGCGGCCGCACCCGCCGGCGCGGCGACCCGCACGACGGTCAACGCGATGGGGTGGGGCACCAGGGTCGCCACGAACACCAGCGCCCACGCCGCCCACAGCCCGACGGACGCGGTCGTGCGCACAGGGATCGAGCGGTCGTCGAGGACGGCGGCCAGGCCGGGCCCGGCGGTGAACGGGAGCACGGCCCAGGCGACCCGGAGGAACCACTGGACGAAGCGGGTCATGGGAGCTGCCGAATCTAGATTGGGAGGCATGGCAGAGGTGAGGCTCGTGGACCTGGAAGTCATCAAGCGCTACAGCCTGGCCATCCGCCAGGAATCGGCGCCCGCGGCGGAGGTGCTGGCCGCCCTCGACGCCAGCAGGGCGACCGTGCTGGCGGCGATGACGGCGCGCCGGACCCTGCCCCGCCCCACGGCGACCCGGCCCGCGCCGCCCCCGCCGCGCCGCCCGACCCGTAAGGCGTGAGCCCGAAGCGGTCCGACCCCGCGGCCCGCGCCGCCCAGCTCCGGGCGGAGATCGAGCACCACAACGTCCGCTACCACCAGCTGGACGATCCGGAGATCTCCGACGCGGAGTACGACGCCCTCGTCCGCGAGCTGGCCGCCCTCGAGGCCGAGCACCCGGAGCTCGTCACCGCCGAGTCGCCCACGCAGACCGTGGGCGCGCCTGCCCTGTTCGCGCCGGTGCAGCACCTGCAGCGGATGATGTCGCTGGAGAACGCGGTGTCGTTCGACGAACTGGTGGCGTGGGGCAAGCGCATGGAGCGCTACATCTCCGGTGACGTCGACTACGTGTGCGAGCTCAAGATCGACGGCGTGGCCATGTCGCTGCTGTACGAAGACGGGCGCTACGCGCGCGCCGCCACGCGCGGCGACGGATCGGTGGGCGAGGACGTCACCGACAACGTGGCAACGGTGGCCGACGTCCCCGAGCACCTGACGCTGCAGGATCCGCCCAAGGTGCTGGAGGTGCGGGGCGAGGTCTACATGCCGCTGGCCGCGTTCGAGGAGCTCAACCGCCGGCAGGGCGAGGCAGGACTGCGCCTGTTCGCCAACCCGCGCAACTCGGGAGCGGGCTCGCTGCGCCAGAAGGACCCCAAGATCACCGCCAGTCGCGACCTCCACTTCTTCAGCTACCAGCTCGGCGCGACCGAGGGCGCGCCCTCGTTCAAGAAGCACTCCGAGACGCTCGAGTACCTGCGGGCGGCGGGCATCCCGGTGAACCCTGAGATCCGCACCTTCGACAAGCTCGAGGAGGTCTTCGAGCACTGCCGTCACTGGCAGGAGCACCGCCACGACCTCGACTACGAGATCGACGGCGTCGTCGTGAAGGTCGACGACCTCGACCAGCGCGCCGAGCTCGGCAGCACGTCGAAGGCGCCCCGCTGGGCCATCGCCTACAAGTTTCCGCCGGAGGAGCGCACCACCCAGCTCAAGGACATCATGGTGTCGATCGGCCGCACTGGGCAGGCGACCCCCTTCGCCATGCTCGAGCCCGTGTTCGTGGGCGGGTCGACGGTCGGGCTCGCCACGCTGCACAACGAGGACCAGGTCAAGGTCAAGGACGTGCGCCCGGGCGACATGGTCATCGTCCGCAAGGCGGGCGACGTCATCCCCGAGGTCGTGGGGCCCGTGCTGTCCCTGCGGCCGAAGGACCTACCGGAGTGGGAGTTCCCCAAGGTCTGCCCGGGATGCGGCGGACCGCTGGTGCGGCTCGAGGGCGAGAGCGCCACGTTCTGCGTGAACATCGACTGTCCGGACCAGCGGTGGGCCCGCATCGCCCACTTCACATCGCGCGGCGCCATGGACATCGAGGGTCTCGGTGAGCGGTCCGTGAACGTGTTCATCAAGGAGGGACTCCTCGACGACATCGGTGACGTGTACTCCCTCGACTACGACCGCATCCGCTCGCTCGACGGGTTCGGCGAGATCTCCGTCACCAACCTGCAGCGCGCCGTCGAGGCGTCCAAGCAGCGACCCCTCGCCAACCTGCTGTTCGGGCTCGGCATCAAGCACCTCGGGTACACGGGCTCGCAGGTCCTCGCCCGCGCCTTCGGCCACCTCGACCGCATCGAGGTGGCGACCGAGGACGACATCAACGCCGTCGACGGCATCGGTCCCACCATCGCCAGGAGTGTCCGCGAGTTCTTCGCGTCGGACCGCAACCTGGCCGTGATCGCCAAGCTGCGCGCCGCCGGGCTCAACCTCGAGGGACCGGCCGCGCCCGACGAGCCCCAGACACTCGCCGGTCTGTCCGTCGTCGTGACGGGAACCCTCGAAGGGTTCTCGCGTGACGGCGCCACCGACGCCATCAAGGCGCGCGGCGGCAAGGCGCCCGGGAGCGTGTCCAAGAAGACCACTGCGATCGTCGTCGGCGAGGGGCCGGGCGCAGCCAAGCTCTCCAAGGCCGAGGAGCTCGGCATCCCGGTGCTCGACGAAGCGGGCTTCCGCCACCTCCTCGACACCGGGGAGCTCCCGAGCGCTACTTGACGGTGAAGGACCAGCTGTACTCGCTGGCCTTGTCCCTGCCGTCCTCGGGCTTCCAGAAGATGACGCTGGCCCGGTGCACGCCCGAGGCCAGGTAACCGGTGACCGTGGCAGGACCGGGCGTGTAGGACAGCCGGGTCTCCTTGCCGGTCTGGATGCGCTGGAGCTGGGGCTCGTCGATCTGCACGCCGTCGATGCGCAGGATGCCCGTGTACGGCACGACGACCTCGGCGAAGATGCTGTCCTGGCGCAAGGCGATGTCCCCGTCCTTCGGGAACAGGGCGACGACCCGACTGTCGCGCTGCACGACCTTGTCGGTCGGCTCCTGGGCGCTCTGGAACGCGAACACCAGCCCCACCACCGCCGCCGCGAGCAGGACGGAGATCACGATGCGCTGCCTGAGACTCATTGCTCAGGCAGCTTGACAGAGGGGAACAGCGGAACCGCAGCCAGGAGGAGGCAGAACACCACCGCGGCCACGGTGGCCTCGAAGAAGCGCAGCTCGGCGTGCCCCTCGGCCCGCAGCGCGGCCAGCATGCCGCCGACCTCCCACAGCAACAACCCGAGCAGCGCGCCCGGTCGCTTCTGCAACACGAGCCCGCAGAACGGCAGCTTCACCACCAGGGCACCGATGACGTACGGGGCCAGCGGTGCGCCGCTGAAGGCCAGGACGGTGATGAGCGCCAGCGTCTCGACGAAGGCGAGGGCGGCCCCGGCCTGCAGCACCCAGTGGCGATCGGCTGGGTCGCTGTGGCTGCTCACCCCGGCTGCTCCTCGGCGAAGCGGCGCGCCAGGCGGCGGTTGAGGACCTCGATGCGCGTGCGCAGCTCGCCGTCCGGCATGCCGTCCCACACCGCCTCCATGACCTTCCAGAGGCGGGGGTAGACGATGCCCTCCACATCGTCGGCGAAGCGCGGGTCGAGCTCACCGATGCGCATGCGCCAGAGCAGCGAGCTCAACGGGCGGGACAGGAGCCGGGGGACGGGATCGTCGGTGGTGTCGGACTCCTCCTCCAGCCGGGCGATGAGCGCGCCCAGCTCGTCCTTCTCCCACAACTGCCCGGCGCGGATGAACTCTTCGATCTCCTCGACCATCTCGACCCGCACTGGCACATCATGGGTCCGCCGGAGCGCCCACAGCCACCCGGTAGCCTCGACGCGTGACTCCGTCGCGCATCGCCGACCACGTCGGACGGGTGCTGGGCGGCCGCTACCGGCTGGTCGCACCCATCGGCTCCGGTGCCTCGGCCCACGTCTTCCTCGCCGACGACGTCACCCTCAAGCGACGGGTGGCGGTGAAGGTGCTGCACGCAGCGCTGGCCGACGACGAGTCATTCCTTCGCCGCTTCCGCGCCGAGGCCCAGGCCGCCGCCGCCCTCAACCATCCCAACATCATGCGGGTCTACGACTGGGGCGAGGACGCCGACGGCCCGTACCTCGTGCTCGAGTACCTCGGCGGCGGCAGCCTCCGCGACCTGCTCGACACGGGCCGGCGCCTGAGCCCGTCCCAGGCCACGCTCATCGGCATCGAGACGGCGCGCGCCCTCGACTACGCCCACCGCCGCGGGTTCGTCCATCGTGACGTGAAGCCCGCCAACCTCGTCTTCGACGACGAGGGCCGACTCTGCGTCGCCGACTTCGGCCTGGCGCGTGCGTTGGCGGAAGCGGCCTGGACCGAGCCCACCGGCGCCGTCGTGGGCACCGCCCGCTACGCGTCGCCCGAGCAGGCCAAGGGCAGCCACCTCGACGGCCGGTCGGACGTGTACGCGCTTGCCCTCGTCCTGGTGGAGGCCATCACCGGCAGGGTGCCGTTCACCGCCGACACCACCGTCGGCACCTTGATGGCGCGCACCGCCGGACCGCTCGAGCCGCCCGACGCAGTCGGGGCGCTCGCCGCGCCGCTCGCCCGCGCCGGCACCGTGGATCCCGACGACCGTGTCGACGCCGCCCACTTCGCGGCTGCGCTCGACCGTGTCGCCGTCGAACTGCCCGCGCCGGGTCCGTTGCCGCTCGCAGGCTCGGCCCCCCTCGACGCGACGCGGGTGCTCGACGACCGCGACGCCACGCAACTGCCCACCAAGCCCCGCCTGTTCGATGCTGCGTCCGCTCCCGACCCCGACGGCAGCGGACCCGACATCGAGCCCATGGCGCTGCAGCCTTCGCGCCGGGCCGGCCGGCGCCGGCGTTGGCCGTGGGTGCTCGTCGTCGTCGCTCTCGTCGCCATGCTGGCCGGCGGTGCCTATGCACTCACGTCGGTCATCAAGCCCACCCATCCGGTGCCGAACGTCATCAACAAGACCGTCGCCGACGCCACGCGGACGGTGGGGCAGAGCAAGCTCAACCTGCGCACGACCGGGTCCATCTTCAACGAGGACGTGGCGCCGAACGTCATCCTCCGCCAGGACCCCGCCCCGGGGAAGAAGCTCCGCGAGGGACAGGACGTCAAGGTCGTGGTGTCGCGCGGCGCCGCACCGCGCGCCGTGCCCGACCTCGCGGGCAAGGACCAGGCCACGGCCAAGACCGCCCTCGAGCTGGCCGGCTTCACACCCACGTTCCAACCGCGCTTCGACGAGAACGTGTCCAAGGGCCTGGTGCTGGACTGGACGCCGAAGGAGGGCAAGCAGGCCAAGGGCACCGGTGTCACCGTGATCATCTCCGACGGTCCCGAGCCGCGCGTCGTGCCCAACCTGGCCGGCAAGACGTTCGACCAGGCCGCGGCCGCGCTCACACCGCTGCGGCTGACGGCGGTGCGCGCCGACGTCTTCAACGACACGGTGCCGGTCGGCCAGGTGGTCAACACGTCGCCGGGCCCGGGTGCCAAGGCCGCGCGCGACAGCAAGGTGACCGTCAACGTCTCCAAGGGGCCCGAGCTCATCCCGGTGCCTGACGTGCGGGGGATGTCGGTACAGGACGCCACCAACAAGCTCACCGCGGCCGGGTTCGTCGCCGACGGTGTCACGGGGCCCCTCAACAAGCCCGTCACCAACACCTCCCCGCCACCCGGTACGCCCGTCAAACGCGGCTCGCACGTGGGCCTCTACACCAAGTAACGCCCTCCGATAACGTGCCCCCATGGGAGCACTGGACGGACGGGTAGCCATCATCACGGGTGCGGGCCGGGGCATCGGCCGGGAGCACGCCCTGCTGTTTGCCTCCGAAGGGGCCAAGGTGGTGGTCAATGACCTCGGCGGCGCCATGGACGGCACCGGTGACGATCGCACCCCCGCCGAACAGGTCGTCGACGAGATCAAGGGCATGGGTGGCGAGGCCATCGCCAACGCCGACAACGTGGCCGACTGGGAAGGCTCGCAGCGGCTGATCAACTCGGCCGTCGAGGCCTTCGGTGACCTCCACGTGCTCGTCAACAACGCCGGCATCCTCCGCGACCGAGTCCTCGTCAACATGACCGAGGAGGAGTGGGACGCCGTCATCCACGTCCACCTGAAGGGCCACTTCGCCCCGACGCGGTGGGCGGCTGCCTACTGGCGGGAGCAGAAGAAGGCGGGCAAGGACGTCAAGGCGGCGGTGATCAACACGTCGTCGACGTCGGGTCTGCTCGGCAACCCCGGGCAGGCCAACTACGGCGCGGCCAAGGCCGGCATCGGCGCGTTCACCACCATCACCGCCATGGAGCTCGACCGCTACGGCGTGCGGGTCAACGCCATCGCACCGGCGGCGCGCACCCGGCTCACCGAGGCCACCCCGGGCCTGGGCGATGTGGTCAAGGCGCCTGACGAGGCGGGCACATTCGACGTGTGGGATCCGGCCAACATCTCGCCCCTCGTCGGTTATCTGGCGTCCGAGTCGTGCACCCTCACCGGCAAGGTGTTCTTCGTGCAGGGCGGCAAGGTCCAGCTGTTCCAGCCGTGGACCCTCACCGACGCCATCGAGAAGCCGGAGCGCTGGACGGTCACCGAGCTCGAAGCGGAGATGAAGCGCTTCTCCAACTGAACTAATCGGGCGTAGTTCGCACGGACCATCCGCAGAATGGTCCTACTTGTGTCACCAAGTGACCGCGTACAGTGGTGGTGCGCAGGGCCCCTGAGGGTGACGTGCCGAGGCAGTGTTCCCCAGCCACTGTCGGTGCCGGCACCCCCTTGGGCCCTGCGGTATGCATGCTCTGCTGATGGTTCGGTCGCTCTGCCGATGGTTCGGTCGCTGACGCTCCCTCACTGTCATCCTGCGCCGAGGGCGCCGCGCCTTCGGCGCAACGGATGACCGGCGGCCCAACCAAGGCGATGGGTTGCTGGGTTGGTGCCGCCGTTCTGCTGGGGGCCGGCTGTTCGTTCGGCGTTCCCGGCAAGGTCGTGGCACCGCCATCGGTAGGTTGACTCGGTGACCGGCACGGATGACCAGCACCACGACGCCGAGGAGCTGTCCTACGGCGCGGGTGGTGGCGACGAGGTGGTCATCGTGCCGTGGCCGGTGCTGTTCCGGCGCAAGGTCGAGCGCCGCGTCGCATCGAGCGACCGGTACCGGTGGTGGGTGCTGTGGTCGCTGCTGGCCGGGCTGTTCGCCGTCAACTTCACCTTCACCATCTTCGCCATCAGCCTGCCCCGGCTGGCGCGCGAGTTCGGTTCCACCGAGAACACCATGACCTGGGTGCTCACCGCGCCGCTGCTCGCCTACGGCGTGACCGCGCCCGCGCTGGGCCGGGCCGGCGACGTGTACGGCCACAAGCGCACGTACCTGCTCGGGCTCGGCATCGCGTCGATCGCCGCCGCAATGTCCGCCGGCGCGTGGAACGTGGGCTCGCTCGTCGCGGCGCGCGCCCTCGACGGCGTGTGCGGCGCGGCCACCGGCGCGGCGTCGATGGCCATCATCTTCCGGCAGTTCGAGCCGGGTGACCGGGTCAAGGCCATGGGGTACTGGTCGTTGGTCGGTGCGGGCGGCCCCGTGATCGGCGTGATCATCGGTGGGTTCGTGATCGAGCACCTGGGCTGGCGCTGGATCTTCGCGGCCCAGGTGCCCATGTGCCTGGCCGCGCTCACGCTGGCCGCCACCGTGCTGCCCCAGACCGAGCGGCGCACGCGCGGCCGACTCGACAAGGGCGGCGCCGCCCTGCTCACCGTCACCACCGTGTCGCTGCTGTTCGCCCTCAACCGCGGCCCGGAGTGGGGCTGGGCCCACCCGGTGGTCGTCGGTGGCTTCGCCCTCGGGCCCCTGGCCGGCCTGGCGTTCGTGCTCGTCGAACGGCACGCGCCCGAGCCGCTGCTGCCGCTGCACTACCTGCGTCAGCGCAACTTCGGCTTCGCCATCGCCGCCGGCGCCCTCTCCAACTTCGCCTACCTGGGCGGCTTTATCCTGGCGCCGCTGCTGCTGGCCAAGGTCTACGGGTACGACGAGAGCCGCATCTCCTGGATGGTCATCGCCCGTCCCCTCACCTTCTCGGTCAGCGCGCCGCTGGCCGGCTACCTGGCCGTGCGACTGGGTGAGCGGGCGTCGGCCGTCACCGGCACGAGCGCGGTGCTGGCGTCGATGCTGGCGTTCGCGTCGCTCACGCGGCACTCGCCCGACGTGGCGATCATCGGCGCCCTCATGCTGTCCGGCATCGGTCTCGGCATCTCGTCACCGTCCATCGCGGCCAGCGTTGGCAATGCGGTGAAGGAGAGCGACCTCGGCATCGCCAGCGCGGCCCAGCAGGTGATGATGCAGGTCGGCACCGTCGCCGGCATCCAGCTCATGGTCACCGTGCAGGCCGCGCGCCAGCGGTCCTCCGGTCTGGTCGGGTCGTTCCACGACGCCTATTCCATGGGCGCGGCCGTCGCTCTGCTCGCGGTGATCTGCTCGTGCTTCCTCCGCAGCTATCAGCGCGCCGAGGCCGGTCTGCCCAGCTGACTTTCGGACACTCAGGTGCGCTATGCGCACCTGAGTGTCCGAAAGTCGAGTCTTTTCGGGCGTGACTGGTCAGCCCAGCGCTTCGAGCTGGCCAACCACCTCGTCGGGGCCGGGCAGTCGATCGAGGGTCGCACGCACGGCGTCGATGCGTTCGCGGACACCTGAGTCGTGCAGGAGCTGCGCGGTCGCAGCCGCGATGGTGGCGCTGGTGACCGGGCGGTCCAGCAGCGAGAGGCCGACGCCGAGCCGCTCGACGCTCGTCGCGCTTCGGTCCTGGCTGGGTGCGCCCTGCGGTATCACCAGGTGGGGTACGCCCATCAGCACGCACGCCACCGTCGTGCCCGCGCCCCCGTGTGAGATGACGAGGTCGGTGACAGGCAGCACCGCCGAGAGCGGCACGTAGCGAGCCACGCGCACACCCGGCTGCGCAGGGACCACGGTTTCGACGTGGGGACCGGTCGCCACGATCACGGTTCCTGCCGAAGGAGCGACCGACTCGGCGATGAGGCGGAGCATCTCGGGTCGGGCGAACAACGGCACCGTCCCGAGCGTCATGAACACGACCGGATGCACGACGTCGTCCACCAACGGAGATGTGGCTCCCGGTGGTCCGTCGAAGAGCACCGGCCGTACCGTCACGAGCCCGTCGATCCCTTCGATGGCGTCGGACTGCAGCGGTGGTGGGCAGCAGTCCAGGTACGGACGCCCGTACAGGCGAGGGGGCTCCCGTTGTCCGAACTCTCGCCACACATCGACGAGGGAACCGACGCGAGCGGCTCGCTCGTCCGCCGGTCGCGCCGGCCCCGGCCAGCTGTGCGTGGCACACGGCAGCCCGAGCATGGACGCGACCAGCGGACCGGCGTACTCGGCCTCCTCGCTCACGACCAGATCGGGCTGCCATTCGACGGCAGCGCGCAGGAGGTCGCGCGCGAACGGGGGCGTCGACACGGTGGTGAAGAGCCGAACGGCCCGCTCGGCGGACGGGAACGATGCTGCCTGGGCCACCATCTCGGCTTGCGGGCGCCCGGCGGGCAGGACGGGCAGGCCACAGGCCTCGACCCAGCGGCCGAAACCCGCGTCGGTGGCGACCTGCACGTCGTGCCCCGCCTCCCGCAACGCCAACGCCAGGGGAGCGACGGGGTGGAAGTGCCCGTAGGACGGAAACGTGGTCACCACGACTCGCATCGACGCGACGGTACGACGGCTGTCAGCCGGCCGGGTCGAACGAGGCGATCAACGCTGCGAGCTCCTTGGGGTGCGACAGGTGCGGTGCGTGCGCGCCAGGGCTCGTCGCCACGTCGGTACCAGTCAGCTCCGCCAGCCACGCGGCGGCTTCGCCGAAGAGCGGGACCGCCTGGGCCTCCCCGACCAGGACGCGGGTCGGAACACGCAGCGATCGCAGCCCGGCTTCGTCGGGGCGGTAGGCCTGGAACGCGGGCATCTCGATGGTGAACACCATCTCGGCGTTGGCGTACATGCGCGCCCGGACATCGGAGTCGAGGCCATCGACCAGTTCGTCGCCGAACGCAAAGCGCAAGAACGCATCGAGCGCTGCCGCGGGTCCACCCCGCTCCATCCCGGCACCGATCAGTTGGCCGAGCATCTGTCCGACCGGCGCGGGATCGGCCAGGACGCTGAGCAGTGGAGGCTCGTGCACGAGGGCCATGGACACGCGTTCTGGGTGGCGCATGGCGAGCTCGAGGGCGATCGCGGCCCCGTTGCTGGTGCCGTAGACGAATGCGGGTTCGCTCGTCACCCGGGCGAGGACGGCGGCCGCGTCGTCGGCCTGCTCGGCCACGTTCGTGGTCGTCCAGCCCTGCGGACGAGGGCTCCGGGAGGTGCCCCGCCGGTCGTACGCGACGACGGTGTAGCGGTCGCCGAGCGCCAAGGCCAGGTCCGCGAGCTGGCCAGCGTCACCGGGCGTTCCCGGGATGAGCAGCACAACGGGGCCCGTGCCGGAAACCTCCTGATACAGCACGGCCTCGCCGATCGATCGGCTGGTTGCCCCATCGGTGGTCGGCATGGTGTCCTCCTCGTCAGCGTCTCCGCGTTGGAGCGCTGACTCCACTCGACCACCGATCGGCGCCGGGAACGAGCCCCCTCCTGCCTCTCGATCGAGAAGCGCCGCTTATCATTCGTGCGTGGAGCTTCGGCACATCCGGGCCTTCCTGGCCGTCGCCGACGAGCTCCACTTCGGAAAGGCCGCCCGCCGGTTGCACATCGCCCAGCCGGCCGTGAGCCAGCTCGTCCGTGGGCTCGAAGCCGAGTTCGGCGTGTCGCTGTTCGAACGCACGAGCCGCCGCGTGGCACTCACGGCTGCGGGCGAGGTCCTCCTCGAGGAGGCACGCGAGCTGTTGGCGCGGCACGAGCGAGTCGACGAGCGCATGGCCCGGCTTCGCGCCGGCGAGACGGGCGAGGTCGGGGTCGGTGCAATCCCCGCGTTGCCACCGGATCTGCTCCCCAGTCTCTTGACGGAATGGCGGCGACGCCTTCCCGATGTCGTCGTTGTGGCCCGGTCGCTCGTGTCCGAGCTCACAGCCAGCGCCGCGCTGGCCCGCGCCGACGTCGACATCGCTCTGCTCCGAGGCGACATCACTGATCCCGGTGTGGACTCGATCGAGGTGGCGAGGGAACCCGTGGGCGTGGCTGTCGCCGCGAGCGATGCGCTCGCCGCCCGCGACTCACTCACCGTCGCAGATCTCGAGGATCGCGCGATCGCCACCTTCCCCCGGCGCGCTGACCCCGTCGAGTTCGACCGCCTGTTCGGCGCGCTGCGGGCCCGGGGTCTGCGATCGCACACCATGCACGAGTCGGCGCCCGGCGGCGTCGACGCATCGTTGCGCATCGTCCGATCGACGCTGGCCGTCTCGCTCAAGCTCGAGAGCGAGGTCCGCGCCCTGCGGGATGACGCGGTTGTCTGGCGACCCTTCGCCGAACCGGTCATCGACGTGGTGATCACCGCGGCGTGGCGGCCCGACCAGCTCGGCCCCGCGTCCCGCAGACTGGTCGACGTCCTCCGGGGCCAGCCGTCACCCTGACGTACAGCTGACTTTTGGACACTCAGGTGCGCTATGCGCACCTGAGTGTCCGAAAGTCGAGTCTTTCGGGCGTGACTACTCGGTGATGTCCTTGATACTCCCTTAGGAGTATGTGTCGTTCTTGCACGCGAGACGTTCTGCATGGGGTTACTCCTTGGTGAGAGAAGTGCGCCGGGAAGGGCCCGCCAGAGTGTGCCCCGGAGGCCCACCGGAGGTGATGAGAGCGCAAAGGCCGGACGACGGGCGGCTGTCAAGGGCATGGTCCGGCGGAGCCGGATGCGAGTAGCGGAGCGCAGTGGGGTGGGCGGAGCGGAGCCACGCAGCACCCTTTACGGCGGGGTGCCCGTCGTATGGCAGCGGAGTCGCGCCGGGACGGGTGGCAATAACGCACGAGTGCCGGCACTATGCGCTGGTGCCCGATGGTCTCGTGGTCCGCTTTTGGCGCTGGTTGACGACCGATCGACTGCCCAAAGAATCGGACATGGCTGATCCTGTTGACGATCCGGCGCTGGCGTCGGAGATGGCGGATCTCGCGACCGAGGCGGCTGAGGCCCAGGGTCTCGACTTCTCCGTGGCGAGCCTCGAAGGTCTGGAAGTCACGATGCAGGCGACGCGAGAGGACGAGGAGGCCATCCGGCGCCTCGGCGCCTACGTAGGGGAGGTCCTCTGCCGGAATGCCACCGGCGCCCGCTGGGCACGCGCCCCACAGCGTCGGCGGCCAGGAACTCCGGGCATCGCGTTTGGGAAGTGGATCGCTGACCCCTTTGACCGCGTCCGGCGAGCCGCAAGCGGAGGGACGCATCCCGACGACACGCTGGTCAACTTCGCGAGGGAACTCGTGACGTACTCGGCTGATCCCACCGAGGAAACCGCTGCTGCACTCGGATGGAGAACGAAGCGAGCATCGCGGCGGGGCGCATAAGTGCCGCTATAGCGCGGGTGGTGCGTGGGCTGCACGGAAAATGGCAGCGGTGAAACTACGCCGTTGACATTCGGTTGCCGTGGGGCCAATCTGGGGTTCTCGCACCACCACGTCTAGCTCGGGCGTGGGAGGTGCCAAGGGGGGAGCGATGAAGAGCTGTAAGTGGCGCGCCTGCGCTGAGGCTCACGTGCAGGGTCAGTGGCGGCACCGTGCCGAATGAATTCACGCTGGTGGTCACGCGGGGCTACCTGCAGGTTGAGCGCCGGTGGGTGGACGAACCCGGCGATCCGGTCGTCGGGCTGCTTGGGTATCGAAGCTTGGCGAGACGCGCAGGCAGAATGCGGGGCGCTGCGGCTGGCAGGATGGTTGGAGCCATCGGCCGCGGGGACGCTGGGCAGTCGAGCCGCAGTCGAAACAACATGCGCCGGCTACTTCTGTCGCTCCCGCTGGAGATGCTGGGCGATCGGCTTGTGATGCTGACGCTGACGTACCCCGGCGACTGGGAACGGTGGGTGCCCGACGGACGCGTCTGGGAGCGGCACCGCCGGGCGTTCGCGGCACGCTGGGAGCGGAGGTGGGGACCGCTCATTGGGTTCTGGGCGAAGGAGTTCCAGAAGTCGGGGCGACCACACCTGCACCTGTACGTGGCGGTGCCGGACGCGGTATCGGATGAGGACTACGACGGCCTCCGAGAGCGGACCAAGCTGCGGAGCCGCTTGGAGCGGCAGTACGGACGCTACGAGGGTCGGGCGAAGTGTCCGGCGATCGGTGGGCAGTACGGGGGCGAGTTTGCGATGTGGCTGCGGACAGCCTGGTCGGAGGTCGTGAAGACACAGGGCGTCGTCTCAGCGCACCACGCGCGAGGCGTGGATGTGGCGGTGTCGTTCTGGACGGACGAGCAGGCCCGAACGAAGGACCGGGTAGAGGTGGCGGCCTACCTCGGCGCTGAGTCGGCCAAGTGGTCGCAGAAGGCGCCGCCAGAGGGCTTCACCGGGGTTGGGCAGTACTACGGCCGGTGGGGCAAGGCTCATGGGTTCAATCCGGTCGCGGAGCGTGTGGCCCTGGACGAGGCGGTGGCACTGGAGGTCGAGGCACGGCTAGCGCGATGGGTGCGACTGAAGCTGCTTGCCTGGCGACGGGGTGCGCCAGAGCGGGCGATCGGCTTCGATGCAAGGCGGGAGGGCGATGGCGTGACCGCGTTCGGTCTCGGCCCCGAGGCGGCCGCCAGGATCCTGCGGTACTCCGAGGCAGCTGTGCTCCGGAGGACAGCATCCGGCAGACAGGCCCGCCGGGCGGACAGCCGCGAAGCGGCGGGAGCCCGGCGGTTCGGCGCGGGGATGTCCTATGAGGAGGAGATGGAAGCGGAGTACCAGGCCATGGAGGATCACCTGGTGGAGGAGTACGAGGCGCGACTGACCGCGGAGGACGCGCAGCTAGAGGCGATGATCGAGGAACACGAGGCTCGGGAGGCTGCCGAAGAGGCGTGGATCGACGCGTTGATCGCCGAGCAGGAGCGCAGGGTCGCCTGGGGCGCGTGAAGAACCGGCGAGCGACGACCGACCCCGGCGGCCGCCAGGCCGACGGGAAAAGTTGAAACGGAACTACAAGGAATATCGGGAGCCGCGACGGCTCGGAAGGCGGTCAGTCGAGGACTGCGGCGGCTCGGGCGTAGACGGCGGTGTCCATCGGGTCGAGGTAGGAGCGCATCGTGGTCGCGGGATCGGCGTGGCCCAGCACCTTCTGAATGTCGAGCAAGTCGAAGTGATGCGCGCCGTTGTCGTCGGTGCTGCGGTGGAGGATGCCGGCGGCGGTTCGGCGGAGGTCGTGCGGCGCGACGTGACCGAGGCCTGCTGCGTGCGCGAGACCATTGACGAGCGAGAAGATGCTCTTGGGAGCGAGCGGTCGGCCCCACGCGAGCGGGCGGTCGTCGCTGCGGGGTCCTGGCTTCATGCGGCAGAGCAGTGGATCGGTGTCGGTCACGGGACGTCCGATGGCATCGGTGTAGCGCCGCCGGTACTCGTTGAGGGCCTGGACGAGCGCGGCCCCGGCCTCGGCGGTGCGGGGCTTGTGGCCCTTGCCGGTCCATCGGATGGTGGGCATGCCCGCGAACGCTGCCCACGTGAGGCCGGCGATCTCGGCGGCGCGAAGCCCGAGCAATCCGAGACGGAGGGCGATCTCGTCGCGAAGGCCGGTGTCAGTGCCGTCCTGCGTGGAAGCGACGAGCGTGCCGAAGGCTTCGTCTCGGGTGAGCCAGCGCGCAGGGTGCTTGGCCTGCTGCTTGCCATAGACGCGCTGGTAGCGACGGAGAGGGGAGTGCGGGGCGAGCAGGTCGGCTGCGGGATTTGCTGCGTCGAGCAGGCCGTGACGCTCGCACCAGCTGAGGAAGGTGCGGGCCTCGCTGATGCGCTGCCGGACGGTGTTGTTGGCGAGTGTCTGTCCGTTGCCGGTGACCCATGCGTGGAGATGGGACTCGGTGAGTTGCGCCGGATGCAGAACGCCGGCCTGTCGGAACAGGTCGAGCAACTTGGAGCGCTTCTGAGCCCGGGTCCCCGGGTTCTGGTACAGCGCAAGGAAGTCGTCGACGAGCGACAGGCCGGCGTCGGAAGCTGCCGGCTGAACGAGCCGGAGGGAGTTACTCGGTGATTTCCTTGATCTTCCCCGCCACTTCCTGGGCGGTGGCGTCGGGGGCGCCGGACTGCATGGCCATCAGCTTGGTCATGTCGCCCTGGACCTTGATCTTGCCGGCCATGAACGCCTGCATGCCCGCCTGCGGGTTGCCCTCCACGAAGATGGCCTTGGCCGTCTCGTAGTCGAGGGTGACGGTCACGTCCGGGGCGTCGATGTGGCCCATGTCCATCTCCAGATCGCCTGAGCTGGTGTCCATGTGCGCGTTGATCGTGCCGTCGCCGAAGGGGACGTCGGTGATGATCTGGTTCATCTTCACGGCGTGGGCCGCGGGCGGCGTCTTGCCGTGGTACTCGTCACGGATCTTCTTGGCCTCGTCCAGCCACTCGGTGCTCAAAAAGGGGTACTTCGCCACGGACTTGCTCCTTGTCTGCCTGGGTGTCGGTCGAACGCTAGGCGTGCGTGCCTAAGATCCGCCAGTGGCGCGCCGCGACCGACCCCTGAGGGGCAGACCGCAACAGACCGTCGTGGGTGCGCTGCCCGGGGAGTTCGAACCGCCGACGGCGACCGTCACCGAGCCGGAGCTGCAGCGCGACGACCGGTACCTCAAGCTGCTCCTGCTCCTGCTGATCTCGGCAGCGTTCTTCGAGGGCTACGACAGCTCGATCCTCGCCCTGTTGCTGCCCAACATCCAGAGCACGTTCCACGTGTCCGAGGCCGTGCTGGGCGTCACCCGCATCCCCATCGAGATGGGGCTGTTCGTCGCCTTCTTCGTGACGCGGTTCTCCGACCGGCTCGGCCGTCGACCGCTGCTGCTGTGGTCGGTCGTCGGCTACACGATCTTCACCGCGCTGACCGCGTTGTCGTGGGACATCTGGTCGTTCGCCTTCTTCCAGTTCGCCTCGCGCATCTTCCTCGGCGCCGAGTACGCGATCGGCATCACCATGATCGTGGAGGAGTACCCGGCCCACCGGCGGGGCCGAGCGCTCGGCGCACTGCTGACGTTCAACGCCTTCGGCACGATCGTCGTCGGCGTCCTCCTCGGCGCCGGCCTGCAGGACGGGCCCCTCGAGTGGCGGGCCTTCTACCTCATCGGTCTGATCCCGCTCGTCGTCCTGTCGTTCTTCCGACGCCGCCTCAAGGAGACGCGCCGCTTCATCGAGGAGAAGCAGCGACGGGAGTCGGGCGAGGCCAGCGAGCAGGTGCCCTTCCTCGAGCCGTGGAAGCCGCAGTACCGCCGCAACCTGGTGTTGGTCGGCATGGCCCACATGCTGCGGTCCATCCCGCTGTTCGGCAGCACCGCGTGGTGGGCCTTCTACGCGGAACGCGAGCGGGGCTTCACCGCCCAGCAGGTCGCCATCTACATCATCGTGGCCTACGGGCTCGGCTGCCTCGGGTACTACGTGTGCGGCCGTTCGATGGAGCGATGGGGACGACGGCCGACGGCGATCGTCTACGCCACCGGCGCGGTCGTGTTCTCCATGGTGCTGTTCCAGGTCAGCGACAAGACGGTCAGCTTCTTCGCGCTGATGGCGGCGGTGTTCTTCGGCCTCGGCATGGGACCGGTGATGAGCGCCTTCGCCACCGAGCTGTTCCCGACGCACATTCGCGGCCAGGCCGCGGCGTGGGTGCGCAACTGGTTCGAGATCGCTGGCTACGTCTTCGGGCCTGCGCTCGTCGGCATCCTCGGCGACCACGCCACCGGCGCCATCGGGAACATCGGTGACACGGTCACGCTGCTCATGGTGATCCAGATCCCCACCATCTGGTTGCTCTGGCGCTACATGCCCGAGACCAAGGGCCTCGAACTCGAAGAGATCGAAGAGCGCGAAGGGTTGATCGCGGCGGGGACGCTCGTGCCGTGAGCGAGACGACGACGCCTGAGTACGCGCGGCTGCGGCGCGGCTTCACCATTGGCATCGTGGCCACCCTGGCCGGGATGGTGGTGCTCGGCGTCGTGATCCACTTCGCCAACGCCGGCCACCACCGGCCCGAGGGTGCGGCCGAACGCTGGCTCACAGCGGTCGGCGACACGACGCGCAAGGGCGTGAAGAAGGACGCGGTCGGGCGGGCGGAGGAGATCGGGCCGCTCGCGGTCGGTCTGCCGCTGCTGCCCAAGGTCGACACCGGTGGCAAGGCCGGCTTCCCCGACCTCGAGGTGGGGAAGGCCCGCGTCACCGGCGCCCAGGCCCGCGTCCCGTATCACCTCCACCAATGGGCCGAGTCGGGAGACGGACCGGTGCGCCAAGGCGTCGTCGTCCTCCAGCGTCAGCCCGACGAGCATTGGCGGGTCACCGCCCTCGGCGACCGCCGCCCGGACGAGAAGGTCCCGTCCGAAGGTGGCGCCCCGCCCAGCAGCGCGCCGCTCGGCGTCTGGCTCGGGGGCGCGGTCTTCGGACTCCTCCTCACCGTCGTCATCAGCGCGCTGGTCAACTGGGCGTCACGGTCGGCTCGGTCAGTCCCCGCGGCCGCCTCGTAAGCTCGTAGGCGATGGCCGCCGCCACTCGAGGGGAACGCCTCGACACCCGAGAGCGCAATCCCAAGTGGAAGAACCTGCCCCTGCGCATCGAGATGGCGGAGTGCATCAACTGCGACACGTGCATCCGCCACTGTCCGCCGCAGTTCGGCGCCATCTTCAACCACGGGATCGACGTCATCATCATCCCGGAGCTGTGCTCGGGTTGCGGGAAGTGCCTGCCCGTGTGCCCGGTCGACTGCATCTACGACGATCCGGAGTGGGCCCCCGCCCCGGAGGACTGGTGGGAGGAGCCCGCGACCGATGACCCCTACACCTGACAACGTGCTTCCCGGCGCCGAGCCCGGCTCGTGGGCTGGTGGTCCCAACGGTGTGCTGGTGCTGCACGGCTTCACCGGGAACCCGCAGTCCATGCGACCGTTGGCCGAGGCGTTCGCGGCCGCAGGATTCACGGTCGAGATGCCGCTGCTCCCCGGCCACGGCACCGTGGTCGCCGACATGATCCCCACCCGATGGGAGGACTGGTCGGGCGCGGCGGAAGCGGCGTACACCGAGCTGGCAGCACGCTGCGACAAGGTCGTGGTCGCCGGCCTGTCCATGGGCGGCACCATCACGTGCTGGCTGGCCGCCAACCACCCGGAGATCGCCGGCATCGTCGTCGTCAACCCTGCCGTCGAGCCGCCCGCCGACTCCTTCCTCGACATCTTCCAGGGATCGCTCGACGCCGGTCTCGAGGTCATCCCCGGCATCGGCAACGACGTGGCCGACCCCGATGTCGCTGAGCTCGCCTATCCGGAGACGCCATTGGCGGCCGGTCTGTCCATGTTCGGTGCCATCAACGAATTGGCGGGTCGCCTCGGCGACATCCGCTGCCCGGTGCTGCTCCTGAACAGTCCCCAGGACCACGTGGTGCCGCCGTCCAACGCCGACTTCCTGGCCGAGCGGGTGGGCGGACCGATCGAACGGGTGTCGCTCGACCGCAGCTACCACGTGGCGACGATCGACTACGACAAGGACGAAATACAGCAGCGGGCGGTGGCGTTCTCCGAGAAGGTCACTGCTGGGTAGAGAGGAACCACCATGTCCGACCTCCATTTCGTCAACGGTGCAGCCCTGCATCCGCCCTTCCCCGACGGCAGCGAGCAGGCCATCTTCGGCATGGGCTGCTTCTGGGGCGCCGAGCGCAAGTTCTGGGAGGCGGACGGCGTCATCACCACCGCCGTGGGCTACGCCGGAGGCGCGACCACCGAGCCCACGTACCACGACGTGTGCAGCGGCCGCACCGGGCACGCCGAGGTCGTGCTCGTCGTCTTCGACCCCGAGAAGGTCAGCTACGAGCAGCTGCTCAAGATCTTCTGGGAGAACCACGACCCGACCCAGGGCAACCGCCAGGGCAACGACGTCGGCTCGCAGTACCGGTCGACCATCTACACCTTCTCCGACGCCCAGCTCGACGCGGCCAAGCGCTCGCGGGACGCCTACCAAGCGATGCTGGACGCGTCCGGATACGGAGCGATCACCACCGAGATCCGCGAGGCCCCGGCCTTCTCGTACGCCGAGGACTACCACCAGCAGTACCTGGCCAAGAACCCGGGCGGCTACTGCGGCATCGGCGGTACCGGCGTGTCCTGCCCCGTCGGCCTCGCCCAGGCCTGACCTCAGCGAACTCAGCGAACTCAGCGAACTCGCCCGGTTTGGTCTGTTCTGGCAGGCCAAACCGGGCGAGTTCGCGAAACGCGGCCCCTAGTCTCGGGGGATGGCCGCCCGCATCTCCCGTGACGACGTGGTGCACGTCGCCCACCTGGCCCGACTGACGCTGGACGACGCGGAGATCGACCTGTTCACCGAGCAGCTCGGCGCCGTTCTCGAGCACGCGCAGGACGTGGCCGCGCTGCAGACCGACGGCGTGCCCGCCACCGCCCACCCGCTGCCGATCGAGAACGTGCTGCGGGACGACGTGCCGCGGCCCAGCGTCGATCGCGACGAGGTGCTGGCCCAGGCGCCCGACGCGGAGGGCGGCCGCTTCCGGGTGCCCCGCATCCTCGGCGAGGCCCCCTGATGGGTGCGCTCGAAGTGGCCGCCGCCGTCCGCAGCGGCCAGGGGTCGGCCGCCGAGGCGGTCGAGGCCGCCCTCGCCGCCATCGAACGGCGCGACGGCGAGCTGCACGCCTTCAACACCGTCACCGCCGACGAGGCGCGCGCCGCCGCCGCGGACATCGACCGCCGCGTCGCGGCCGGCGAGGACCCCGGGCCACTGGCCGGCGTGACCATCGCCCTCAAGGACAACATGTGCACGCGCGGGATCCCCACCACGTGCTCGTCCAAGATCCTCGAGACGTGGCGGCCTCCTTACGACGCCACGGTCGTCGAGCGGCTGCGTGCCGCCGGCGCGGTCGTGGTCGGCAAGACCAACCTCGACGAGTTCGCCATGGGCAGCTCCACCGAGAACTCGGCGTTCGGGCCCACACGCAACCCGCACGACACCACCAAGGTGCCGGGCGGGTCGAGTGGTGGCAGCGCGGCCGCGGTGGCCGCCGGCATGGTGCCCCTCGCCCTCGGGTCGGACACCGGTGGCTCGATCCGCCAGCCCGCGGCGCTGTGCGGCGTGGTGGGCGTCAAGCCGACGTACGGCCTCGTGTCGCGCTACGGCCTCGTCGCCTTCGCCAGCTCCCTCGACCAGATCGGCCCGTTCGCGACCAACGTGGCCGACGCCGCGCTGCTCACCGAGGTGATCGCCGGTCATGACCCGGCTGACTCCACGTCGATCCCGCGGCCCGCGCCACGCCTGCTGGAGTCGCTGGACGAGGGCGTAGACGGCCTCCGGGTCGGACTCGTCCGCGAGCTCATGGACGGCATCGACGCGGACGTGGCCGCCCGCGTCAACGCGGCGGCCGACGCGCTCTCGGCGGCGGGTGCCAAGGTCTCCGAGGCGACGGTGCCCGCCGCCATCTACGGCCTTTCGGCGTACTACCTCATCGCTCCCGCCGAGGCCTCCAGCAACCTGGCCCGCTACGACGGTGTGCGCTACGGCCTGCGCGTCGAGGGCAAGGACATCACCGAGATGTACGGCAGGACGCGCGCCGCGGGCTTCGGCCCCGAGGTCAAGCGCCGCATCATGCTCGGCACCTACGCGCTGTCAGCCGGCTACTACGACGCGTACTACGGCCAGGCCCAGCGGGTGCGCACGTTGATCATCCGCGACTTCGACGCGGCCTACGAGCAGTTCGACGTCCTGCTGTCGCCGACGACGCCGACGACCGCTTTCGCCTTCGGGGCCAAGGCCGAGAACCCCCTCGCCATGTATCTGTCGGACGTGTGCACCATCCCGTCCAACCTGGCCGGCCACCCAGCGGCCAGCGTGCCGTACGGCAGCGGCGACGACGGCATGCCCGTGGGCGTGCAGGTGCTGGCGCCCGCCCTCGGGGAGCAGGTCATGTTCCGCACCGCACGCGCACTGGAGGCCTCCCTTTGACCGACTCGACATGGGAGATGGTGATCGGACTGGAGGTGCATTGCGAGCTGCGCACCGCCACCAAGCTGTTCTGCGGGTGCCGCAATGCCTTCGGCGACGAACCCAACACCAACATCTGCCCGGTCTGCCTCGGCCTGCCCGGCTCGCTCCCGGTGCTCAACCGGCAGGCGGTGGACTACGCCATGCGCATCGGTACCGCGCTGGCGTGCGAGGTGAAGCCGTCCATCTTCCACCGCAAGAACTACTTCTATCCCGACATGCCGAAGGACTATCAGACCAGCCAGTACGACGAGCCCATCAACGTCGACGGCCACCTCCAGCTCCCAGAGGGCACGCGCATCGGCATCGAGCGGGCCCACATGGAGGAGGACACCGGCAAGACCACGCACGTCGGGGGCGACGGCCGCATCTCAGGCGCCGACCACTCCCTGGTGGACTACAACCGGGCCGGCGTGCCGCTCGTGGAGATCGTGAGCAGGCCCGACATCCGCTCGTCGGACGAAGCGCGCGCGTACGTCAGCGAGTTGCGGGCCGTGCTCGTCGCCACCGGCGCGTCGGACGGCAAGATGGAGGAGGGATCCCTGCGCGTCGACGCCAACGTCTCGGTGCGGCCCGGCCCCGACGCCCCGTACGGCACGCGGTGCGAGATCAAGAACCTCAACTCGCTGCGCTCGCTGGGCCGCGCCATCGAGTACGAGGCGGCCCGCCAGATCCAGCTGCTCGACGAGGGCGGTCGCGTCGCCCAGGAGACGCGCCACTGGAACGAAGCCGAAGGTCGAACCGTCACGGGTCGCAGCAAGGAAGAGGCCTACGACTACCGCTACTTCCCCGAGCCCGACCTGGTGCCGGTGGTGCCCGACGAGGCGTGGAAGGCGCAGGTGCGCGATGGGCTGCCGCCGCTGCCCGCCGAACGGCGCGAGCGCCTGGCCCGGGCCGCCGGCACCGAGCCGGCGGCCGCCGCGCTGGTGGTCGAGCTCGATCTCGACGAGTTGGTGCACGCGGCGATCGCGGCGGGCGGCGACGGGCGGGTCGCCCTCAACCGGGCCGGCAACGAGGTGGCGGCCGACGTCGACGCGGCTCGCCGCCTGGACCCCAACGCGTTCGCGGCGCTGGTGCGCATGGAGTCGGCGGGCGAGCTCACGCCGACCCAGTCCAAGCAGGTGCTGGCCGACCTGCTGGCCGACGGCGGCGACCCCGCCGCCATCGCCAAAGCCCGTGGCTTCGAGGCCATGGCCGCCGGCGCCCTCGAGGCGATCGTCGACCAGCTCATCGCCGAGCACCCCGACCAGTGGGAGCGGCTCAAGGGCGGCGACGGCAAGATGACCGGCTTCTTCGTCGGCAAGGTGATGGCCGCCACCAACAAGCAGGCCAACGGCAAGGACGTCACCGCCCTTCTGCGCCAGAAGGCGGGCTGATCTGCCCGACGGCGGGCGTCGTGTCATCGTCGCCGACAACGATCCCGAGGTCCTCGACCTCCTCGTGTCCGACCTGCGGGCCGAGGGCCACGACGTCGTCGCGTCGGTCCTCGGTGGCGAGGAGGCCTTCGAGTTGTGCGTCGCCCGTCGTCCCGACGTGCTGGTGGTCGACTACCGCATGCCCCCCGGGCCCACCGGCCTCGACGTGGCCGAGCGGCTGCACGAGGCGACGCCGGAGATCGGCGTCGTCCTGTACACGAACTACCGAGGCCGTGACCTCCGCACGCGGGCCGAGGCGGTGGGCGCCGTCTATCTCCTCAAGGGCAACATCCGCGCCCTGCGGCGGGCGGTGTCGCTCGCGGGTGAGGCGGGTTAGGCGACCGGCTCGCGGGGTGCGGCCACCAGGGGCAGGGCGAACGTGAACACCGCGCCGGTGCCCTCGCCCTGGGCGGCCCAGATGCGGCCGTGGTGGGCGTTCATGATCTCCCGCGACAGGTACAGCCCGAGGCCGGTGCCCCGAACGGTGCTGCGGCCGCGCACGAACTTCTCGAAGACTCGGTCGAGGTCGGCGTCGGACAGGCCGGGTCCGTGGTCGAGCACCGACACCTCGACCTCCCCTTCGCGTGCGTGCATGGCCACCTCGATCTCGGTGCCGGCCGGCGCGTTCGACGCCGCGTTGTCGAGCAGGTTCATGAGCACCTGCTGGATGCGGTCGGGATCGGCCCGCACCCACGCGGGCGTGTCGGCCACGCTCAGGCTGATGGTGTGGTCGGGACGGATGTCGCGCGACGCGGTGACGGCAGACTCGAGCTCACCGCGCAGGTCGACGACGTCCCACGCATAAGTAAGGCCGCCGGACTCGACGGCGCTCGAGTCGAGCACGTCGCGGGTCAACGCCTGCAGCCGCTGGGCGTTGGCGCACGCCCGCTCCGCCGCGTGGCGGCGACTCTGGTCGTCGAGCTGGTCCCAATGGTCGAGGGCCGATTGCAGGAACCCGAGGACGCCCGCCACCGGTGTGCGCAGCTCGTGGGACACGATGCTGATGAACTCCTCGCGCGCGGCGGTCATCTCCTCGGCCCGCTGACGCTCCTTGCGCTCCGCCCGCAGCCGGCGAGCCAGCACGACGATGAGCAGCGCGCCGAAGAGGATGGATCCGAAGGCGATGAGGGTGGTCGCCTGGGCCACGCGGCGGCCGAGGCCGGCCTCGAAGGCGTTGGCGTCCTGGGTGAACACCAGCCGCCACTTGGCGCTGGGGACGTCGGCGGTCGCGACGATGAGCCCGTCGGTCCGCCGGAAGCCCGGTGCGCCCCGCCCGTAGGAGGGATGCGGAAGGGCGTGGGCGAGCCGGTCCGGGTTGTTGGACACGATCACCATGCCGTTGGCGTCGATGAAGGAGTACTCGCCCCCCGCGTGCCCGAGTGCGGTGATCTCCTTGTTCAGGTCGGACTCGGGGGAGACGTCGGACTCGAACAGGTAGATGCCGCGCACGACGCCGCCGGGCCCCGGGATCGGATACCCCACCGCGATGGTGGGAAGCGCGGTCGTGAGGCCGGGGGCGACGGGGAGCAGCGAGGGCTTTCCGGTGGAGATCACACCGGCCAAGCCGGGGCGGTCGTAGGCGCGCCCGATGATGGACGGGTCACGCAACAGGGTGCCGTTGGTGACGACGCGATCGCGGTCGAGGAGGAGGATGCCCGTGCGGGCGTCGGGGATCAGCGTCTGCACCTGGTCGAGGCGGGCTTGGTCTCCGGCGTCGTGGGGCTGCAGCGTGAAGCCCGGTCCGACCAGTCCACCCAACGAGCTGAGCAGCGACGTGATGCGGCTGTCCATGCTCGCCGCGAACTGCGTCACCGCCGTGCGCTGGTTGTTCTCCAGCGCCTTGCGGGCCCGGTCCTGGGCGTCGAAGACGGTACGAACCACGAGGCCCATGAGCACCGCCATCAAGACGATGGTGAGCGCAGGGAGCCAGCGGTCTCGGGATCTCATGGGGTCCCCCCTTTGGTCGCCGCCGATGACGATGACGGAGAAGCGGTGCCGGCCGGACGGGTGGGCAGCATGACGACGAAACGGGCGCCGCCGCCGGGCGCGGGCTCGACGGAAACGCTGCCGCCCATGCGTTCGACGACATCCTTCACGACTGCGAGGCCGATGCCGGCGCCCCGCGTGCTGACGGCCGCGGCTGAGGCGCCTCGGTAGAAGCGCTCGAAGACATGGTCACGGTCGCCTTCGGCCACACCCGGGCCTGTGTCGTCGACCATCAGCACGGCGGCCTCGCCTTGCTGGCTCAGCGTGATCGAGATGACGGATTGCGGCGGTGAGAACTTGGCCGCGTTGGACAGGAGGTTGGTGACGACCCGTTCGACCGCGTCGGCGTCGGCGAAGGCCCACACGGTGCGGGCCGCATCGACGACGTAGCGATGCTCCTCGTCGGGCGTGGCCGTCTGCCGGATGATGCGTGCCGTGAGGTCTCCGAGATCGAGCTCCTCGGGGTGCAGCTCGAAGGACGGCCGCCCGAGCCGCGAGAAGTCGAGGAGGTCCTGCACGAGTGAGCTGAGCGACGCTGCGTTGCGCATGAGCCGGGCCAGGAAGTCGCGCTGCTCCTCGATGGGCATCTGCTCGAGCCCGGCGTCGAGCAGACCGCTGAACCCGACGATGGCGGCGATGGGCGTGCGCAGCTCGTGGGACACGGTGCCGAGGAACTCCGTCTTCATGCGATCGAGCTCCTGCAGGCGGCGGAGCGCGAGCTGCTCCCGCTCGTACTGACGGGCGTTGGCGACCGCCGTGCCGAACATGTCGGCGACGGCGAGGAGGGTGCGGGTGCGCTCGGGACCGAGGTCGCGTCCGGGCATCGCGTGGAGGATTCCGACGGCGCGGCCGCCGCGCAGCAGCGGCACGGTCAACGGCTGGCCCGCCCGCACCTCGCGGGGCGCGGGCCGCAGGGCACCGGTCTCGTCGGGAAGCCCCGGGACGCGCTGGCCGAGGCTGAACGCCTGGACGAGGCCGCCGCTGTCGTCGATGTAACACACCGCAATGCCGACGAGGCCGAAGCGATCGGCGAGGAAGGAGGTCGCGGCGGGAAGCACCTCGGCCAGCTCGAGGCTCTGCTGCAGGAGGGGGCTGAGGCCGGCGACCGTCCTGAGGTCGTCCTCGCGGTCCTGGGCCCGCTGTGTCGCACTGCTCTCGACGTCGTGGAGGGCGCGCCCCGTGAGCAGCAGGCCGAGGGCCAGCACCAGACCGACCACGAGGACCGCGGCAGGCGCACCTCCGGGCCCGGCGAACTGCGGGCGAGCGGCCAGGAGCCAGCTTCGGCCACCCACGTCGAGCCGGGCCCGCACCACGTTGCCGTCGTTGCGCAACGGCGGCCCGGCGCGGAAGAGGGTGGCGCCACCGTCGCTGACGACGATCGAGCCCCCGGACGTGGCGAGATGCTGACGGGCGAGGTCGGCTGGCACCAGCACCGCGACCGTGTAGCCGGTGAGCGAGCTGCGCCGTTGCGCGGTCGTCGCCGCGCCGTCGCGATAGTGGGGGATCACGATCAAGGTCACCCGGTCGTGGTGATCGGGCATCGTCACCGGAGCCGTCGCCCGCATCGCGCCCGTGTCGCGTGCGAGGGCGAACACCGTCTCGGTGGTGGTGCCGCCCGTCGACAGACCCTCCGGCCCCACGTCGCTCACCGAATCGACGCCGGTGGCGGCCGAGGCGCTCACGGAGGGGTGGGTCAGGCGCTGGAGGGTGGCGTTGACGGCGTCAGCGAAGTCGAGTTGCGCGGGCGCGTACGCGTGCAGGAAGCGCTTGGTGTCGTGGTCGCGGCCGTCGTCGCGGCTCAGGAAGAAGCCACCGACGCTCGCCGCCGCCACCAGCGCGGCGGCAACGGCCGGGACGACGAGGGCCCGAGGACCTAGCCGAAACTCCACAGCGTCTCCGGAAGCGAGAACAGCTTCTCCTTGGAGACGCATGCCCTGATGCCCATGGCCTGTGCCGCGGCACGCAGGGTGTCGGTGACGAAGGCGCTGAACAGGACGATGGGCTGGTCCGGCTGCTCCTCGAGGATGCGCTCGGCCGCCTCGAGTCCCGTCAGCCCGGGCATGCGCTGGTCGAGGATGACGACGTCCGGGCGCGACTGACGCCACTGCTCCACCGCATCGAGGCCGTTGGTCGCCTCCGACTCGACGAGCAGGCCGTGATTGGCGCGGTCGATCACGGTGCGCACGAGGACACGCATGTCCTCTTCGTCGTCAGCCACGAGCATTCTCGTCACTTCGCCTCGCTTCACGCCATCCGCCCTTCGATGCCCACAATTGTTCCGCGCGGGTCGGTGGTGACCTCAATAGTCAATCCGGGTCATTCGCGCCATCGTCCCGGGCAGGCGACGGCGAGGGGCCGAGGGATAGCCTCCTGCCATGCGACGGCTGATCCCTCTGTTCCTGACCGCCATCTTGCTGCTCGGCGCGTGCGGCGGCAAGAGCAACAAGGACGTCGCAGCGCGCGACAAGGGATCGACGACCACCAGCGAGATGACGACGTCGACCGAGGCGGGTGCCGCCGGTGGAGGCGGCGCAACCACGACGGCCGCGGGCAAGACGGCGACCACCAAGAAGTCCGGCACGAGCGCGGGCGGCGGTGGCAGTGCGTCCCAGCCCGCGACCGCCAACGGGGTCAAGGCCACGGCGCCGGGCTCGTACACCTACAAGGTCAACGGCACCATGGCGGTCGGCCCCGCGCCGGCCGGCGGCTCGCCCCAGCCCGTCAACACCACGTCCACCATGAAGGTCGACCCGCTGCAGGGCACCGACCAGCACAGCTCGCAGAGCTCGCAGAACGGCGGCAGCGAGACCCTGCTGCGCTACCAGGGCGACGGCGTGTACCTGGTGGACCTCAAGCTCACGGGCCAGATCAGCAAGGAGTTCAAGCTCGAGCCGCCGGGGCTGGCCTTCCCGCAGCCGGCGGCCATGGGCAGGACGTGGAGCTGGACGGCCAAGTCCACCGACGGTGCCACGTCGGTGAAGAGCGACTTCAAGATCCTGCGTACCGAGACGATCGCCATCGGAAGTGAGCAGGTGCCCACGGTCGTCGTCGAGGCCACGGTCACGACGAGCGGTGACATCAACTCGACATCGAAGCGAACCATGTGGACGTCTGAGGCGTACCGGCTGATCGTGCGCCAGGACGAGAAGCTCGACGGCACCTACAGCGGCTTCAAGTTCACCGCCGACACGTCGTCGGTGCTCCAGTCCACCAAGCCGTCGTGATCAGCGACACGCTGGAGGTCGAGCGCGACGAGCTCCTGCGCCGCACCGGCTGGGAGATCAAGCCCCAGGGCGCGTGCAAGGGCGACGTGTGCGTGCCCCTCCAGGGGCGACTGCTCGACGGCGACACCGTCGACATGGGGACACTGGCGCCGCTGTTGGGGATGCCCGTCGTGCACGACGAGGAGCACGCGCTGTGGGCCTTCGGCCCCGAGTCGGGCGGGAGGGCGCTGTCGACCGCCGTCCTGCCGCCCATCGAACTGCCCGACATCCGCACCGGCGAGTCGTTCGATCTGTCGTCGTCGCGGGGACGCAAGGTTGTGCTCGTCGCGTGGGCCTCGTGGTGAGGTTGTCGCCATGACCTGCCCGTGTGGCAGGCGCTGAGGGACGAGCTCCAGGGCACCGACACCGAGGTCGTCACCGTCGCCCTCGACACGGGCGGCGTTGCGGCGGCCAAGCCGTTCGTCGACATGGCCGAACCGAAGCACCCGTCGCTGCTGGACGAAGCGCACGTCCTCGGCGAGCTGCTCGGCTTCGTCAACGTTCCGATGGCCGTGTGGATCGACGAGACCGGCACGCTCGTGCGCCCGGCCCACGCCGCTCACATCCAGGTATCAGCGTTTCGCGACGCCCCCATTCCCGAAGGGCTGCCCGAGCGCATCCACGACACCCTCGTCGAGGTCAAGAAGATGCGCGTCGATCCTGAGGGCTACCGGTCCGCGCTCGTCGACTGGGCCCAGCGGGGCGCGGACAGTCCGTACGCACTGGATCCGGATGCGGTCATCGCCGCGTCGCAACCTCGTCCGCCCGACCACGCCCGCGCCATCGCGTCGTTCGAGCTGGGCCAGCACCTCTGGCGGACGGGGGAGCGCGACGCCGCGGTGCACTGGTTCCGCGAGGCCCACCGCCTCCATCCCGAGAACTGGACCTACAAGCGCCAGGCCTGGACCTTCGCCACCACCAAGGAGGGCGAGCCGAGCGACCTCCTGCAGGGCCCGACCGACCTCTACGACGGCAACTGGCTCGACGACATCCGCCGCCAGGGCGCCGACACGTACTACCCCCCGTTCGACGGCTGACCTCACCTGACCCCACCCAGTCCGCCCGACTTTTTCGCGATCTGACCGGTCCAGCCGGTCAGATCGCGAAAAAGTCAGCCAGTTTGGACGGCCACTGACGCGCTTCGTCCAGGGACGCGGCGATGTGGAGCTCGCTGTTGGGAAGCAGGTCGTGCAGCTGCTCGGCGGTGGACACGGGGTGGCCCGGGTCGTCGGTCCAGGCGAGCACGAGGGTGGGCTGGCGAAGTTGGGCGATGGCCTCGCGCGGCGGCAGGTCGGAGCCGATGGCGCCCTCGAAGATGCGGATGAGCGCTCGGGGCGCCATGTCGAGCAGGTGCTGCTCGAACCGCTCGCGGATGGTCGGGTCGGCGAGCGGGCCCGAGCCCGGCATCTGGCGTTCGAGCTCGACGAGGGCCTCGATGCCCTGCTCCTCCACGATGGTCATGCCGAACCGGTAGACGCCGGCCTGGGCCGTGCGCGTTTCCCACGCGGTGGGTGGGATGACCAGCACCATGGCCGAAATGCGGTCGGGCGCCTGGACGGCCGCGTGCAGCGTGGTGGCCGCGCCCATGGACGCGCCGCCGGCCACGAAGGTGGAGAAGCCGGCCGAGTCGGCGACCGAGAGCATGGTGCCGGCCAGGCGGTCCCATCGCTGCTCGTCGCTCGACTCCGCGAGGGGCGAGCGCCCGTGGCTGGGCGCGTCGTACCGCACGAGTCGCACTCCTTCGAGCGACGACCAGTCGAAGACGCCCGAGTCGTCGTCCGCCGCCATGCTGCTCGTCATCCCGTGCGCCCAGACGAACGGCGTGCCCTCGGCCGGGCCGGACACCTCGACGGCGAGCTTCATGGCGCCAGACCGTATCCTTCGGTCCATGGGCAGTGACATGAAGCCGCGTTCACACGACGTCACCGACGGAATCCAGCGGGCGCCGGCACGCGCCATGCTGCGCGCCATCGGTATGACCGACGACGACTGGGACAAGCCCCAGGTCGGCGTGGCCAGCAGCTGGAACGAGGTGACGCCCTGCAACATGTCGCTCGACCGCCTGGCCAAGCAGGCCAAGGTCGGCGTACGGGACGCGGGCGGCTACCCCATCGAGTTCGTGACCATCGCGGTGTCCGACGGCATCTCCATGGGCCACGAGGGGATGCGGGCGTCGCTCGTGAGCCGCGAGGTCATCGCCGACTCGGTCGAGGTGATGATGCATGCGGAGCGGTTCGACGCACTCGTGACGTTCGCTGGGTGCGACAAGTCGCTCCCCGGGATGCTCATGGCCGCGGCCCGTCTCAACCTGCCGTCGGTGTTCCTCTACGGCGGCAGCATCATGCCGGGCCACATCCCGAACGACCCCGAGGATCGCGCCCTCGACATCGTCAGCGTGTTCGAGGCGGTGGGTGCCAAGGCGGCCGGCTCGCTGAGCGACGAGGAGCTCGCGCTCATCGAGCGCCACGCCTGCCCGACCATCGGCAGCTGCGCCGGCATGTTCACCGCCAACACCATGGCGTCCATCTCCGAAGCGCTCGGCATGTCGTTGCCCGGCAGCGCGTCGGTGCCCGCCGTCGACGAGCGCCTCGACGACTACGCCCGTCGCAGCGGCGAGGCGGTCGTCCGCCTGCTCGAGCAGAACATCCGGCCCCGGCAGATCCTCACCAAGGAGGCGTTCGAGAACGCCATCGCCGTCGGCATGGCTGTGGGCGGGTCCACCAACCTCGTGCTCCACCTCCTGGCCATTGCCAACGAGGCGCGTGTCGAGCTCGAGCTCGACGACTTCAACAAGGTGGCGGCGCGCGTGCCCCACTTCGCCGACATGCGCCCTCACGGACGGTTCCACATGGTCGACCTGGACCGCATCGGCGGCGTGCCCGTCGTCATGCGGGAGCTGCTCGACGCCGGGCTGCTGCACGGCGACTGCCTGACGGTGACGGGCAAGACGATGGCCGAGAACCTGGCCGAGCTCGACCCGCCGAAGCCGGACGGCGAGGTCGTCCATCCGATCTCGAAGCCGCTGCACAAGGACGGTGGCATCGTCATCCTCACCGGCTCACTGGCGCCGAAGGGCTCTGTGGTCAAGGTCGCCGGCATCGACACCGACCACTTCCAGGGACCGGCCCGCGTCTTCGACGGCGAGGACGGCGCCATGGAGGCGATCCTGGCCGGGACCATCGAGCCGGGCAGCGTCGTCGTCATCCGCTACGAGGGCCCCAAGGGCGGGCCGGGCATGCGTGAGATGCTCGCCGTCACGGGTGCCATGAAGGGGGCGGGACGAGGCGGCGACTGCGCCCTGCTCACCGACGGCCGCTTCTCGGGCGGCACCCACGGCTTCTGTATCGGGCACGTCGCACCCGAGGCCGTCGACGGCGGGCCCATCGCCTTCGTGCAGGACGGCGACCGCATCGTCATCCACGTGGACCAGCGCCGCATCGACCTGCTCGTCAACGACCAGGAGCTGGCCCGCCGCAAGAAGGAGTGGAAGCTCCCCGCGCCTCGCTACACCACCGGCGTGCTGGCCAAGTACGCCAAGCTCGTCACCGGCGCCGAGCGCGGCGCGATCACCGAACCCTGACCCTTCTCGAGGCAATACGTCGCGGAATCCGCGATGTATTGCCTCGAGAACACCGGACACGGGGCGACACAGCCCTCATACGGGGATCACATGACCCTCACGTGTTCGGTGCATGGTGCCGACGATGCTTCCCGTGGTCCTGGTGCTGCTCGGTCTCTTCATCACCGGGTACGCCATCGTCACCCTGCAGCGGGGCGTCGGCCAGATCGTGGCCGGGCTGGCCCTGCTCGCCCTGAGCGTGAGCGCGGCCCTGATCCCGATGTCGTCTGCGACGCCCGCTCCGACGCCCACCTTCACGATGGACGTGTCGGCGCGGTAGCCGGTCCGCCTTGCGAAGACGAATCCATCCTGCGAGACTGACGGCCTGATGGCTCGCCGGACCGTCCTCGTACTGATCACCTAGCGCACGCGTCCACCACACGCGTGCGCCCACGACCTCCCAGCCGGGAGGTCGTTTTCGTTTCCCGGCACAATTCCCCGCAGCGAACAGAGGAGCGGCAACACCATGGAGATGAACGGAGGCCAGGCCCTCATCAAGGCCCTGGAGATGGAGGGGGTGGAGGTCATGTTCGGCCTCCCCGGCGGAGCCATCCTCCCCGTGTACGACCCCATCATCGACTCGACGATCCGCCACATCCTCGTGCGCCACGAGCAGGGTGCCGGGCACATGGCCGAGGGCTACGCCCACGCCACCGGCCGGCCCGGCGTGGCCATGGTGACGAGCGGACCGGCCGCCACCAACATCGTCACGCCCCTCTGCGACGCCTACATGGACTCCGTCCCCCTCGTCGTGATCACGGGGCAGGTCCCGTTCGCCTCCATCGGCACCGATGCCTTCCAGGAGTGCGACACGGTGGGCATCACCCGTTCGGTCACCAAGCACAACGAGCTCATCACCGACGCTCGTGACATCCCGCGCGTGGTTCGTGAGGCCTTTCACATCGCGACCACCGGCCGCCCCGGCCCCGTGCTCATCGACGTGCCGAAGGACATCGTCGACCCGAAGAACCCCCGCTCGGCGCTCGACTGGTACTGGCCGACCGACGACGAGGTGGCCGCTGGTCTCCCCGGCTACAACCCGAACATGGTGGGCGACCCGCACGCCATCGGTGCCGCGGCGCGGCTGATCCTCGAGTCGACCAAGCCGGTGATCTACGCCGGTGGCGGCATCCTCAAGGCCCGCGCCGCCGAGGCGCTCAAGGAGCTGGTCGAGCTCACCGGCATCCACGTGGTGACCACGCTCATGGCGCGCGGCGCGTTCCCCGACGAGCACGAGCTCTGCCTCGGGATGCCCGGCATGCACGGCAACTACACCGCGGTGACAGCGATGCAGCAGTCGGACCTGCTCATCGCCCTCGGCTCGCGCTTCGACGACCGCGTCACCGGCAAGGTCGGGGGGTTCGCGCCCGACGCCAAGATCATCCACGTCGACATCGACCCCGCCGAGCTCGGCAAGGTGCGCCGGCCGGACGTGGCGATCCAGGGCGACTGTCGCCTGGTCATCGAGGAGCTGGTCAAGGCCGTGCGCGAGCTTGGCGCCCAGCCCGACCGCTCGGCCTGGAAGAGCACGGTCAGCGGTTGGCAGGAGCGCTACCCGCTCGCGTACGACGCGCCCGAGGAGGGCGAGGCCCTCAAGCCCCAGTTCGTCCTCGAGCGCCTGCGCGAGTCGACGCCCGACGACACCATCGTCGTGTCGGGCGTGGGCCAGCATCAGATGTGGGCCAGCCAGTACTGGAAGTTCAACCACCCCTATACGTGGGTGAACTCGGGCGGGCTCGGCACCATGGGTTTCGCGGTGCCGGCCGCCATCGGCGCCAAGGTCGGTAAGCCCGACCGCATGGTGTGGGCCGTCGACGGCGACGGCTGCTTCCAGATGACGGCCCAGGAGCTCGTCACCGCGGCCAGCGAGGGCATCCCCATCAAGGTCGCCATCCTCAACAACGCCTACCTCGGCATGGTGCGCCAGTGGCAGGAGATGTTCTACGAGGAGCGCTACAGCGAGGTGTACCTGTCACCCGACCTGCCGGACTACGTCAAGTGGGCGGAGGCCATGGGTTGCGTCGGCCTGCGCGTCGAGCATCCCGAAGAGGTGCAGTCGGCCATCGACAAGGCCAACGGCATCGACGACCGTCCGGTCGTCATCGACTTCCGCACCGACTCGCGCGAGAAGGTGTTCCCGATGGTGCCGGCCGGCCAGTCCAACGACGACATCGTCGTGCACCCGTCCCAGCGCGCGACCGACATCCACGTGGTGCAGTGATGGGTCCTCCCGCGAAGCACCACATCCTCACCGTCCTCGTCGAGAACAAGGCGGGTGTGCTGGCCCGGGTGGCGGGCCTGTTCGCCCGGCGGGGGTTCAACATCTACTCCCTCGCCGTCGCGCCCACCGACGACGAGAACCTGAGCCGGCTGACCATCGTGGTCGACGTCGAGTCCCGGCCCCTCGACCAGATCACCAAGCAGCTCAACAAGCTCATCAACGTCGTGCAGATCATTGAGCTGGCGCCGGAGGAAGCGGTCGAGCGCGAGCTCATGCTGCTCACCGTCAAGGCCGACCCCGCGGTGCGGGGCCAGATCATCGAGCTCGTGCAGGTCTTCGAGGGTCGCATCGTCGGCGTGGGCCAGGACGAGCTCATGCTGATGCTGGCCGGGTCCCCGGCCAAGCTCGACGACCTCGAGGAGCTCGTCCGTCCGTATGGCATCGTGGAACTGCAGCGCACCGGTCGGGTGGCGCTGCCCAAGCTGGAGCGCCGGGCACCCCGCCTGCGCTCCGTGTCAGGGAAGGTGTCCTAGATGGCGGCAGCTCTGGACTTCGAGACCAAGATCTTCGAGAAGGAGGTCGTCGACGTCGGCGGCACCAAGGAAGCGGTCGTCCGCGGCGGTCGCCACCTCCTCCCGCTGGTGCCCAAGGCCCTCGACGGCATCAAGCAGATCGGTGTGATCGGGTGGGGCTCCCAGGGTCCGGCC